>JARKQH010000410.1 GCA_029974925.1 Verrucomicrobiota bacterium | reverse complement strand
ATCATCGGCGGCGTGGCCGCCGGTCCCAAAGTTGCCGCCAAGATCATGCGGCTTAATCCCGCCGCGGACGTTACCGTATTGGAGAAAGGCCGGTTCCTGTCGTATGCCGGCTGCGGGCTGCCGTATTACATTTCCGGGCAGGTGGCGGACCAGAAGCATTTGATGAGCACGCCGGTGGGGGTGGTGCGGGACGTGGCGTTCTTCCAGAAGGTCAAGAACGTGAAGGTTTTGAACGAAACCGAGGCGCTGGAGATTGACCGGGTGGGGAAGCGGGTGCGGGCGCGGCGCGCGGGCGAGGGGAATGATTTCTGGCTGGAGTATGAGAAGCTGGTGATTGCCACGGGGGCCAGGCCGGTTGTGCCGCCGCTGCCGAACATCAACCTTCAGAACATTTACACGTTGCACGGGGTTCATGACGCCGAGGCAATCAAGGCGCTGCTGGCGGAGCATAAAGCGCGGGACGTGGTTTTGGTTGGGGGCGGATTGATCGGGGTGGAAACCACTGAAGCTCTTGTCCAGAGCGGCTGCCGCGTGACGGTGGTGGAAATGCTGCCCCAAATCCTGCGGATTCTGGATGAGGAAATGGCGCGGCTGGTCGAGCGGCACATGGAATCCCACGGGGTCAAGGTGCTGACCAACACGCGCGTGACGGGTTTCGAGGGCGATGGGCGGCTCAGCGGCGTGCTGACCACGCAAGGCCGGCTGCCCGCCGATTTGGCGATCCTGGCCATTGGCGTGCGGCCCAATGTGGAGCTGGCGCGGGCGGCGGGTTTGAAAATCGGCGTCACGGGCGCTCTTCAGGTGGATGACACGCTGCGGACGTCCGACCCGGATATTTATGCCGCGGGCGACTGCGTGGAGAGCCGCGACCTGGTGACGGGAAAGCCGTGTTTTGTGCCGTTGGGCTCGACGGCGAACAAGCAGGGGCGGGTGGCGGCGATCAATATCTGCGGGGGCGCGGACCGGTTCCCGGGCGTGCTGGGCAGCACGGTCTGCCGGGTGTTTGACTATTGCGTGGCCCGCACGGGGCTGACGGAGGCCGCCGCGCGGGCAGAGGGGTATGAGCCGGTCACGGTGGTGGTTCCGGACTTTGACCGGGCGCACTACATGCCGGACTCGAAGCTAATGATCCTGAAACTGGTGGTGGACCAGCGGACCCGGAAGCTCCTGGGGGCCCAGGCGGTGGGACCCGGCGCCGGCGACAAACGCATGGACGTGGCCGCGATGGCCCTCACGGCGGGCATGACCGTGGACCAGCTTTCCAAGGCGGACCTCTGTTATGCGCCGCCGTACGCCACGGCGCTGGACGCGCTGCTGACGGCGGCCAATGTGGCCCGGAACAAACTCGACGGCGCGGTGGCGGGTTTGAGCGCGGCCGAAGTCAAACAGCGGCTCGAGGCCAGGGCGGATTTTGTCCTGCTGGACGTGCGCGGGCCGGACGAGTTCAAGCAAGAACGGCTGCCCGGCGCGATTTCAATTCCACTGGGCGCGCTGCGGTCGCGGTTGGGGGAATTGCCCCGCGACAAGGAAATTGTCACCTACTGCAAGGTGTCGTTGCGGGGCTACGAGGCCGCCCGGATATTGCAGGGCGCGGGCTTTCCCCACGTCCGCATTCTGGACGGCGGAGTTGCGGCGTGGCCATTCGAGAAAGTTCGCTGAATTGGGACAGGCTTAAGACGGTTGGGGTGGGAGGCCGGCCGGAGAAGAGGCGAGGCCGGACACTGCGGTATTGATACGCGGGGGCAGGACGACTAGGCTGGTGGGGTCGGTGTGGTCAAATATGATTTCTGGAACCCGGCCCTGGCCATCGAATTATGAGTAATGGAATGCTGTCTGCGGCAGCTCTGCTGCTCATTTACGGCGTGCTGGTCACGTTTTCGTCGCTGGCCGGAGGCTGGGCGCTGCTCACCCTGCGGCTGAGTCATGCCCGGCTCCAGATGGCGGTGAGCCTGGTGGCGGGGCTGATGCTGGGGATGGCGCTCCTGCACTTTCTGCCGCATGCGGCGCACCAGTTGCCGTCGCTGACCCACTGCATGCTCTGGGCCCTGGCGGGTTTTCTGGCCATGTTCTTTCTGCAGCGGTTCCTGCCGTTTCATGATCACGACGTGGGGCCGGCCGGCGAAGCGCTCCCGGCCGCAGCCCATTCGCACGAGCACGATCCCCATCCCCACCCGGAACCGGGCGGCGGCGGGTGCGCGCACGCCCACGGGGATCCGGCGTCTTACTCCTGGCTTGCCACGGCGATCGGGCTGTCCTTGCACTCGTTGACGGGGGGCGTGGCGCTGGCGGCGGCGGTGGTGTCCGAGACGCACGTGCATGGCGGGGTGTTGGTGGGATTGGGGACCGCCCTGGCCATCATTCTGCACAAGCCGTTCGACGCCATCACGATTGTCACCTTGATGGCGGCGGCCGGCTGTTCCCGCGCCGCGCGGCATCTGCTAAACGGGCTGTTTGCGTTGATGACGCCGCTGGGCATGCTGCTGGCGTACCTGGGCGCCTCGCATTTCGTCGAGAGCAACCCCGCGGTGATTGGGGCCGCGCTGGCGTTTTGCGCGGGCACCTTCCTGTGCATTGCCTGCGCGGACCTGCTGCCCGAACTCCAGTTTCATACCCACGACCGGTTCAAACTCTCGCTGGCCATGCTGGCCGGGCTGGCGGTTGCCGTGCTGATTGCCTTCGCCGGCCACTCGCATGAGGACCACGGCGCCGCGCCTGCCGGGGGCGAAGCCCACTCGGGGGAGGGCCACAGCCACGAAGGTCCCAACCCCTGACTTTTCAAGCCGGCCAGGCCCGGCTTCGTTAAGCCCGCCGGCGCCAGGCGGGAGGGTTGGCAACGCCGTGCCGGCCGGGGTTTGAGCCCGGATTGACAGGCCTCTCAGCCTCGGGTAACTGGAGGAGGGTTGGATTTTTTTGCGTTATGAGCACGACGGAAAAACACCATTTTCAAGCCGAGATTCAGCAACTGCTGGATATTGTCATCCATTCGCTTTACACCGACCGGGAGATTTTTGTTCGCGAGCTGATTTCCAACGCGGCGGATGCGTGTGAAAAATTGCGGTTCCGGCAGGCGTCCGGGCAGCCGATTTACCAGCCGGAAGCCGCCCTGACGATTTCGATCACGACCGACGAGCCGGCCGGCACGGTGACCATTGCCGATACCGGGATTGGCATGACGCACGGCGAGCTGGTCGAGAACCTGGGCACAATCGCCCATTCGGGCACGCGCGCCTTTCTCAAGCAACTGGCGGAGAACCAGCGCCCGGACGCGAAGCTGATCGGCCAGTTCGGGGTGGGCTTCTATTCCGCGTTCATGGTGGCGGAAAAGGTGACGGTCCTCAGCCGTTCGGCGCTGCCTGAGGAAGCCGGCTGGCGGTGGGTGAGCGAAGGGGGCGCGGGCTACGAGCTGGAGCCGGCCGCGGACCTGCCGCGCGGGACCCAGGTGGTGCTGCAGCTCAAAGCCGACGCGAAGAATTTCGCGCGGGGCGAGGAAATCGAGCGCATCATCAAGCGGTATTCGAGCTTCATCCAGTTCCCCATTGAGTTGAACGGCAAGCGACTCAACACCGTCCAAGCCATCTGGGCCCGCCAGCCGGGCGAAGTCAAGGACGAGGACTACCACGAGTTTTATCGGTATGTCGGGCACGATCATGAGAAGCCGCGTTACCGGCTGCATTTCAGTTCGGACGCACCGCTGGCCATCCAGGCGCTCCTGTTTGTGCCGCAGCGCAATTTCGAGACCCTGGGCCTCGGCCGCGTCGAGTCCGAGGTCAACCTCTACTGCCGCAAGGTGCTGATTCAGTCCCATGCCAAGGGTCTGTTCCCGGAATGGCTCCGGTTCCTCAAGGGGGTGGTGGACAGCGAGGACCTGCCGTTGAACATTTCGCGCGAGACGATGCAGGACAGCGCCCTGCTGCAGAAACTGAACCGGGTGCTCACGGGCCGGTTCCTCAAGTTCCTCGAGGAGCAAGCCGTCAAAGACCCCGCCGCTTACGACGAGTTCTACTCGGAGTACCAGCGGTTTTTGAAAGAGGGGGTCGTCACCGACCTGCCCCACCGCGAGGCGCTGGGCCGGCTGCTGCGGTTTGAATCCTCCGCGCTGGAGGCCGGGAAGCGGACGTCGCTGGCCGAATACGTCTCCCGCATGCCCGCCGGGCAGAAGGAAATCTATTTTCTCCAGGCGCCCAGCCGCCAAGCCGCGGAGGCCAGCCCCTATTTCGAAGGGTTCCAGGCCCGCAAGTTCGAGGTGCTCTTCCTTTACGATCCGTGGGACGAGTTTGTCATGGACCACCTGCACACCTTCCAGGACAAACCGTTGCGCCCGGCCGAAAAGGCGGATTTGGACGTCTCCGACGCGCCGGGCGGGGAGGGCGCGCTGTCGGCGGAGGCGGCGGCGGACCTCGCCAAATGGCTGAAGGAGACCCTGGGGGACAAGGTCAAGGAAGTGCGGGTTTCGCGGCGGCTGGTTGGGAGTCCGGCGGTGATTGTGGATAGCGACGCCCTGATGACGACGACGATGCGCCGCATCCTCCGGGCGGCGGCCAGGGAAGGGGCCGTGCCCTCCCCCGAGCGGTACGATCTGGAGATCAACCCGCGCCATGCAAGTCTCGTCCGGCTGGCCCAGGAGCGGCAGGCCGACCCCGCGCTGGCCGCGAAGGTGGCGGAGCAGTTGCTGGACAACGCGCGGGTTGCGGCCGGGCTGCTGGAGGACCCGCGCGCGATGCTGCAGCGTCTGAACGAACTGCTCGAACGCGTGCTGGGTGGCGCGCCGGCCGGCCAGGCTTAAGGTTCGGCGGCTTGCCTGGCCGCACTTTTTGGGCTATGTCCGTGGCGCATGAGCGCGAGTTTTGCGGGCCGGTTGAGACGGGGCATGGGGGCGGGCTTGCTGGCGGTCCTGCTGGCCGGCTGCGGGTCGCGCGAGTCGGCGCGGCCGGCGCATCCCCTGCCGGCCCCGCCCTTCCAAGCGGCCGGCGAGCCCGGGCGCTCCGGCGGCGAGTTTGTTTTGCCGCTGTCGAGTAATCCCCGGACTTTCAACCCGCTGCTCGCCTTCGATGCGGCGTCGGACGCCGTCACCCGCCTGCTGCACAGTTCGCTGATTCGATTGGACTGGACGACCCAGGAAATTGTTCCCGGTCTCGCTCATTCCTGGAGCGTGGCGCCGGACCAGAAGACCTGGACCTTCAATCTGCGCCGCGGGCTTCATTGGAGCGACGGCGCGCCGCTGACGGCGGCGGACGTGGTGTTCACGTGGAACGAGGTGATGTACGATCGTGAATTCAACCGCCTCACGCCGGACCTGTTTCGAATCCAGGGCAAACCCTTCGAGGTGACGGCTCCGGATGAACTCACCGTCCGGGTGGTGACGCCGGAGGTGTTCGGTCCTTTTCTCGAGTTTTTTGGGTCGGTGGCGATCCTCCCCAAACACATTCTCGAACCGGCTGTCAAGCAGGGCCGGTTCGCCAGCGTCCTGGCCGTGAATTCGACACCGGCGCGCGTTGTCGGCTGCGGCCCCTTCCGTCTGAAAGAATTTGTGCCCGACAAGCATGTGCGCCTGGAGCGCAACCCGGAATACTGGGCGGCGGACCGCGCCGGCAACCGCTTGCCCTACTTTGAGACCGTTCGCTTTGCAATTGATCCGAGCCCCGGGTCGGATACGGTCCTGTTTCTGGCCGGCAAGACTCATGCGTTGGACGCACTGCGATTCGAGGCGGTGGAGCGCTGCGAACAGGCTGCCCCCCAAAGCGGGGTCCGGGTCCTGGACCTCGGCGCCGGAGTGGAGCGGGATTTTCTCTGGTTTAACCAGAACACGGGCACCAATGCCGCGGGCCGGCCCCTCGTCGCGCCGGCCAAACTCAGGTGGTTCCGCAATCAGACATTCCGGCAGGCGGTTTCCTGCGCCATTGACCGCGCGCGGATTGTGCGAGAAGCCTGCGCGGGCCGCGCGCAGCCCATCCACACCTTTATCGGCGCCGAAAACCGCCGCTGGAGCAACCCCGCCGTGCCGGTTTTCGAGTTCAATCGGGAGCGCGCCCGTGCCTTGCTGGCGGAGGTCGGGCTGCTTGACCGGGACGGGGATGGCGTGCGGGAAGACGCGCAGGGAGTGCCGGTCGAAATCCAGATGTTCTGCAACACCGGCAATCCTTTTCGCGAGAAAGCCGCCGCGCTCATTGCCGAGGACCTGCGGCACGCCGGCCTCAAGCTGAACACGGCGGCAATCTCCTTCCGGGAACTGGTCGAGAAGATCAATGTCACCTTTGACTACGAGTGCGCGCTGATGGGACTGGGCGGCGGGGGGCTCGACCCCGCCTCGCAGCTCAACGTGCTGCGCTCGTCGGAGGACTTGCACCAGTGGTTTCCGCGCCAAAGCGCCCCTTCGACGCCCTGGGAGGCGCGCCTGGATGCCCTCATGGACGCGCAGATGCGCACCCTGGATTTTGCCGAGCGGAAACGGGCCTTCGATGAAGTCCAAACGATCCTGGCCGAGCAGTTGCCGATGATTTACATCCTCTCGCCAGTTGCCTACGCGGGCGTTCGCGCCGAGATTGGCAATGTTCGGCCGTCGGCGTTAACGCCTTACCGGGTGACATGGAACCTGGAGGAACTGTTCTTCCGAAGCCCCTCCCGGGACTGAGCCGGGGAACCGATCCCGCCGGCTGCCCGCCCGCCCGCGAGGCCGCACAAGAGCATTGCGCCCGCGCATGGCTGAAGTATGGTAAAAGCATCAGCCGAGCCATGCACGAGACACGTCAGCCCAACGACGCGCCGGGGGCGGGCGCCCCTTCGCCTGCCAAGCGGGCGGCGCCGGCGCCCCTGCAAAAATGGGCCGTAATGGCCGCCAATCTGGCTCTGTGCGGGGCCTGCGTGTGGCTGATGTTCATGGGCCTGTTTCTGGCAACGGAGAAGCGTTGGTTTTTCGCCGCCCTGATGATCGCCACGGCGGTCCAAGCGTTGCTGGAGTGTTCGCTTTTCTCGGTCGTGCGGCGGCTCCGCGGGTGGCCGGACACGCCCCGGCTGGCATTTTGCCGGTTTGCATTGGGACTGGGGCTGCTGCCGCTGCTGGCGGGCACGTTGCTGTTGATCTTCAGCCGGCTTTCTTCGATCTAACCGGCGCTTTTGCGTCCGAACTGCGGGTCCACTTTCAACAGCATGGCCAGGGTAAAACCGGGGACCGCCGAGAAGATCACCCACACGAAGAAGTGCTTGTATCCCACCACGTCGGCGACCCACCCGCTCCACATGCCGGGCAGCATCATGCCCAACGCCATGAACCCGGTGCAAATCGCGTAATGGGCGGTCTTGTGGGGGCCGTCGGCGAAGTAGAGCATGTAGAGCATGAAGGCGGTGAAGCCAAAGCCGTACCCGAACTGTTCGACCGCAATTGCCGCCGAGATCAGCAGGAAATTCTCGGGCTGAACCTGGGAGAGAAACACAAACACCAGCTTGGGCAAATACATCGAGCAAACCATGATGGGCAGCATCTTCTTGAGGCCGTGCCGGGCGGCTGTGAACCCGCCCAGCAAGCCGCCGAAGGTCAGCGCCAGGATGCCGAAGGTGCCATAAACCAGGCCCACCTGGCTGGTCGTCAGCCCCAATCCGCCCGCCTCCACCCCGTCCAGGAGGAAGGGGGAAATCACTTTCACCAACTGCGCTTCGTCAAACCGGTAAAGGAGAATAAAAGCCAGCGCCAGCCCAATGCCGGGTTTTTTAAAGAACGAGCCGAGGGTGGCGAAGAACTCGCCAACGAGGCTCCGGTTGGTCACCACGGGCCCGTCGTTGGGCGGCCGCGGCAACATCACGCCATGCCAGCAACTGAAGGCGAGGAAAAGCGCCGCCACGACAAAGAGCGTGATGGACCATGCCAGCGGGATGTTTCCCGAGCTGGCGACAAAATGGACCGCGGCGGCCTGCCGGAGCTTGGGATCGAGTTGGATCACCGCCATGGCCGGCTGGTTCCAGTTCTCGGCGTTGAACACGAAACGCTCCCCCTCGACCAGCCGGAAACCCTTGTCGCCTTTGGCCAGCCCCACATACTCCAAACCGCGTTTCTGGCGGTCGAACGTGACCACCACCGTCTGGTGGGTTGCCGGTGGCTTGGAGAGGGTCAGATAAACAATCCCAACATTGCCAGCTTTTGGCACTTTGGCCGCCACCGGTTTGGGAAAGTGCCGTTTGAGCACGCTTTCGAGGGGACCGGAAATGGCCGCCTGCCATGCCTTGCCAAGCGGCGTGGAAATGTGCTCCGCCCACCAGGACTGCTTTTCGGCGGCCGGGCGGTCGGCCACCACGATTTCCTGGAAGAAGCCGTGTTCGCGGTTCCACTTGCGGGCCCGCTCGATGACCGCGCCGGCTTCTTCCGCGGAGCGGTCGGTGATGGCGACCTCGAGCGTGGCGGGGTGCGGCACCATGCGCAGTTCGCCTTCCTGCGGGGTGACCTGAATTTGGGTCGGGTCAATCAGCGGCGCGGCCGGGACGCCCGGCACCGCCTTGACGGCCACCTGCACCGGCGGCAACCCGTTCTTGCTCTCCAGCACGCCGGCCAAGACCACGAGCAAACCGCTGCCCACGATCATGGCGGTGCGATAAAAGGTGCTTCTCAGCCCCACCCACCATGCCTGCTCGTGCTTGCTGAGGCTGAGCATGTAGAACCCGTCAGCGGCGATATCATGGGTCGCTGAGGCAAATGCCATGATCCAGAACAGGAACAGCGACCATTTGAAGAAGTTCGAGCCTTGGACGGAAAACGCCACCAGCGCCAGGCCGAACGAGACGAGGAACTGCATCGTGACCACCCAAAACCGCTTGGTGCGGGTAATATCCACGAACGGGCTCCACAGCGGTTTGATAACCCACGGGAGATACAACCAGCTCGTGTAGAGGGCGATATCCGTATTGGAAATCCCCAGGCGCTTGTACATGACGACGGACATCGTCATGACAATCACGTAAGGAATCCCCTGGGAGAAATAGAGCGTTGGGACCCAGACCCAAGGGGAGCGGGTGCGGCTGGCGGAACCGGGAGTTGGGGCGGCCGCGCTGGACGTGGCTGGTTGTGTCATGTCAAGTTACGCCTAATACCAGTCCCCCTCCCCCGGTCGCAAGCTTTAACTCCAGAAACCCGGCGATTTCGAGGTCCCCGCTCCAGACCTCGGGACCCAAGACGCCAGCCCCCACTCGAGGCGGCAGGTCGGGATTGCCACCGTCGGGTTTTCAACCTATAAAGCCATGATGAATCTCCCGCGTGACCCCTCGCGGCAGGTGAGCGCCGGCCCGGAGCCCGCCGATTGGCCGCGGGATGGACATGGCATCTGCGCCGGCCGCCCCGAGCCCGGCAACGAAGGATTCTCCATCGTCGAGCTGCTGGTCGTAGTGGTTCTCCTGCTGGTCATCACGACGTTGTTGTGGAGCCCTCGCGCCGGGAGCCGGGAGACTTCCCGGCAGGCTGCCTGTCGCAGCCAGTTGGAGCGCATCGGAATTGCGATGCAGCTTTACGCGAACGAGCACTCCGGCGCCTTCCCGCGAACCAACCTGGCCCGGGTGTCGGCGGAGGCCTTGTGCCTGCTGGTTCCGCGCTATATTTCTGATGTGAATGCTTTCAGTTGTCCCGGCAAGCCACGACCGTTGAAGGGAGGGCAGCCCCTGGCGGGGCAAACCCTTTCCTACGCTTATTACATGGGCCTCAATGGCGTGGAACCGGCGCGGGCGATCCTCACCGACGAACAAATCAACTCCAACGCCAAGAGCGCCGGCCAGTGGCTCTTTTCGCCGGATGGCAAACCTCCCGCAAACAACCATGGCCGGAGCGGGGGCAACCTGCTGTTTACCGACGGGCACGTCGAAAAATCTCCCGCAAAAGCCGTTGTTCCGCTGGACTTGGGACCAGGCGTGGTCCTGCTCAATCCATGACTTGGTATCCCGGTTTATGAAAATTCAGTGTTCCTGTGGCGCGAAGTACGAGTTTGCCGTCAGTCCGGAGATGTTGACCGCGCCCTTCAAGTTTGTTTGCTCGGCATGTGGACGCGATGCTTCCGAGTTTGTGCTGCAACTGGTGCGGCAGGAGCTGAACCAAAGCGGGACGCCAGTTCCGGAAGCGCGGGGGCGTGCGCCAGCGGGGGTCCTATTGGAGGAGCCGCCTGAGGGGGTGGAGCCGCCAAAGGAACCGGTCTCATCCGCGAAGCGGGCGGCCGTCAAAGTGCAGGCGCGAATCCATACGGCGGAAGCCGTTCCGGCGCCGGACGACGTTCGGGCCGGCACGCCCTGTCACCGGCACCCGGGGGAACTGGCCTTCGAGAAGTGTTATGTGTGCTCGAAGCCGATCTGCCCCAAGTGCATGGAGTTGTTCGGGTGGGTTTGCTCGCCGTTGTGCAAAGCGAAGGCGGAGTCCCATGGGATTGCTGTGCCGGTTTTCGAAGGCCAAAAGTCGGTCGTCGAGGCCCGCTTGTGGCGGCGGCTGGGACGCGTCGGCCTGGCCTTGGGCGCGGGGCTGGTGTTGCTGGCAGGTTTCTGGGTCTGGTATCGCTGGTTCGGCTCGGTGCCCAAACCCGTGTTTTCCGTGCGCTTCGCCGAGCCCTCCTATTCCGGCCAGTCTGCTTTTGCCGGCGCGGAAAATGACCAGATTGTGTTTTTGCACGGCAACACGCTGGCCCGATACCAACTCAAGCCGAAGAAAGAGGTCTGGTCGCGGGACTTGCTGGACCGCAAGGAGCTCGCGGAGCAGGTGGCGGCGCGCATCAAGAGCCTGCAGGAGCTCAATTTCCGATTGCGCGACCAGGGCGACACGGACGGCGTGAAAATCCCCTCACCCGAGACTTTAACCCGGCGGCTGGAGAAGGACGCCGCCGCGCAGCGAAGGCTGCATGTCCGGGGCACGAACATCTGGGTGGAGGCGCCGGGCAAACTTGTGCTTTATGAATGGGCAAGCGGGGCGCCGGTCAAAGAGATTCCGATTCAAGCCGGGTTTGGGGGATTGGTTTCGCGCGGCAACGAAGTGTTGTTCGTCAGCTCCGGGGTCCAAGGCCCCCAGGTGACCGCGGTGGACCTGACGACCGGCCAATCACGGACCGAGCCGCTGACGGGAGAGGCCGCGCGGGTGGCGGCGGCCGCCGCCGGGGCGGCCAGCCGCGATGCGCGGGAGAACCTTGCAGGTTTGCCGCTGACGCCGGGGCGGGACGCCGGCAAGCCGATGGACCCGGCCCGGGTGGCGGAAGAAGCCCAGCGGCTTTCCCTGCCGGCACGAATCGCGCTGCCGGCGGTGCTTTCCAGCAGCATGACCCAGGAACGGGCGCTGGCGGAAATGAATGATCAGGCCCGTCGAGCCAGCCCCGGCGCCGGCCCGCTCGAGGGCGTGATTTCCCTGATCCCCACCCGCGATGGTTTTGTCCAGATGTCCGTGCGGCTGCTGGAGTCGCGGCTGGTTGAACGGGACGCGATGAAAGCCGCGCCGGGCAAATCCGCATTGGACGGGGACGTTTCAGTTGCCAACACCCTGGAGGTCGCCAACGAAATCCTCAATGAAATGCAACGCGCGCGGGGCGGCGGAACGGTGATTGAAAACCTCAGCCGCTACCGGGTGACCGTCGGGCGGCCCGACGATGAGAGCCCTTGGATCGGCGAGGTGGTGGGCCCACCCACACTCTACCCGTTGGAAACCGTCAATGTGCTCGGCGCCGGCAAGACCATCCATGTGCTGGACAAAACGAACCGCAAGCTGTGGGCCAGTGAACTGAACTACAAGCTGTCCGGCGACACCGATGCCTTGGAGCCGGAGGGGGCGCCCTACGGGCGGGGGCCCTGCGTCGAGCACAAGGGCTCGCTTTATGTCTTTGACGAGGGAGTCCTGTCGGCTTTTGACCTCAAAACGGGAAATGTGCGGTGGCGGCTTCCCTCGGTCGGGATTGCCGGTTTGTTCTTTGACGACGCGGAGGCGATCTATGTCAACACCACGACCGCCAGTCCCGAAAGCATCAAGTTTTCACGCCAGATTAACATCTCGCAAAAGGTCAGCGACGTCGTCCTCAAGGTGGACGCGCGCGATGGCAAAGTCCTCTGGTCCGCCCAACCCGGCGGCATGGTGAATTATGTGTCGGGCGATTTCGTTTATACGGTGAGGTTTTACATGCCCCCGGAACCGGACGAGGACGAGTTCCCCACCACCGAGACGGGGTTTGATACGCCACCTTATCTGCGCATCCGCCGGATCAACCCTGCCAACGGCACCGAATTATGGGAACATTTTCAGCAGCGGGCGCCGCTGGATATTCAGTTTGATCGCAATATCATCCGCCTGGTCTTTAAGAAAGAAGTGCAGGTCCTGAAATTCCTGAGCTTCTGAAGGGGTGCACCCAAAAACAAAAAACCCCGCGAGCCGGTCGCACGCGGGGATGAACGTAACTGAAGGGATCAGCCGGTAATTACCGGACGGCTTCAGCGCCCTTGGGGCTCAGCAGTGCCTGACGATTGTCTTTGGCGCCCGCCTGGCTGGGGCAGCAACCCTTGGCTTCACCGGAGACCTTGGTCTTGGAGCACGCGCCGGCTTCCCCGCTTACCTTGGTCTTCGAGCAAGCTTCGCCCGCGACTTTGGTCTTCGAACACGAAGCCTCGCCGGCCACCTTGGTCTTGGCGCAGCCCGCCTCGCCCGCGACTTTGGTCTTCGAGCAAGCGGATTCGCCAGCGACCTTGGTCTTGGCGCAGGAGGCTTCTCCCGCAACCTGGGTCTTGGCGCAATCGCCCTTTTCGGCGGCGACTTTGGTCTTGGTACACGCGCCGGCCGCCTGCTTATCGCCACAGCCCTCGCCCGCCTGGACCGCAACCGCAAACGCCGTCAACACTACCGACAGTAACAGGATTTTTTTCATACGCCGATACATTACCTTTGATTGTTTATATTTCAAGTAAAACTTTTCAGAAAATCAGACCGTGCCGCTTCTCTATTGTTCAAAAATCGCCTCGCTGGCAAGTGGAAACGAGCTTGGTATGTAATGCCTCAGTCAAAGCGGGGGGGCGTGATCCACCATGTCCCCGGTCTGCTCGCAGGTGTCCGGGACGTGCTTCGCCGGAACACGTCCTGCCGGCTCTCCGCCCCAAATCTGACGGCGGGCGGCTGCACCCAAGGGCATCTCCCGCCGTCTCCCGGCGTCTCCCGGCGTCCCGGGCGAAGCTCTCCCGCCCCTCCGGGAGAATCTCCCGATGTTCCGGAAGATTCTCCCGGCGCGTTGGGAAATTTTCCCCTTAGAGGGAATAGAAGAAAGGGAATAGAAGAGAGGGGAGGAGGGGAGGGAAAGAGACTAGGCGGGGGTTCCAACGTCCCGGGAGGACGATGCCCTCCTCCCCCCCTGAGGAGGGACGAGGGATGAAGGATGAGGCACGGCGCTGCCGCACCGAAGTTCATGATGTGTTCGGAACCGGTGCGCTCGCAGAGACCTCGGGGAGGCGACGTCTCGAGCCCCGAGGTGATTGAGGGTCGGGATGGGGGCTGGGACGTCTCGTCCCTGAAATTTCTGGGTTGCGAGGGGTGGTCACGGCGACGAGACGTCGCCCGCCCCGAGCTGGAGCGCGCTGAACTGTGCGTCCCTTCGAGCCTCTGCGGTCGGCTTCACCATGCCCCCCCCGGGCGCGGGTCTCCACGCGACCGAGGCTGATGGCTGC
>JARKQH010000350.1 GCA_029974925.1 Verrucomicrobiota bacterium | reverse complement strand
GCGCAATTGGCGCAGACGATTGAGATGTTCGAGGTGATCACTCAATCGCAGCCGGATGATTACCAATCGTTGGAAATCCTCAAAGAGGCCTACTCGAAGGCGGGGCGCGAGGAGGATGCCGTCAAGCTGTCCAAGCGCATCGCGCAGTCGTACGCGCAAATGGGACAATTCTCCTCGGCAATTCTCGAATACGAAACGGTCCTCCAGCGATTTCCCGACGATGCCGAGGCTCAAGCCGCCCTCAAGGAACTGGAAAGCAAGTCCAACAGTTTCACCCCCGAGCCTTCGCTGGACACGCTGCCCCCCATCAAGCGGCCGGGGGACACCGCCCATGCCCGCCGCCCGGGTCGCGCCATTCCCACAGGCGAGGTCGAAGACGGCCGGCGTCACATGCAGAAACTGTTTGTGGACAGCCGCATCATTGCTCCCGCCGATTTCGACCAATGCTGGCCCAAGTACGATTATTCGTTTCCACCGGCCGATGTAACCGAGCCCTTTATTCAGGTGCTTGCGGACAAGGGGCTGGTCCCCATCGAGCAATCGCTCAAGCTGCTGTGCGACAAATCCCGCGCGGCGTTTCTTCCCTTGAACCTGTATGACGTGGACATGGACCTGGCCCGCACCTTCCCCGCCGAAATCTGCCGGCGCTGGTGTGTCCTGCCCTTTGACCGGATGAGCAAGTCCATCCTCGTCGCGACCGCCAACCCCTTCAACCAGCAGGCCGGCAAGGAGCTGGCCGAAGCCGGTGGCAGCCGCTTCCTGTGGTACCTCGTTCCGCCCCTTGACCTGGTCAAGAACCTGCGCAAAGCCTTCCGCTAAACCCATGCCTCCCATCAAATCATTTGGCGAACGCATCGCCGACGCCCTGGTCGAGGACGGCTTGCTCACGCTGGAGCAGGTCCAGGAGCTCCTCGAACAGCAGAAAAAGGAGGGGACCCGCCTCCTCAAGTTAATCCTCGAAAAAGCCTACGTTAGCGAACAGGACATGGCGGTTTCCATGGGACGCGTCTTGAACACGCCGCCCATCAACCTCAGCCGCCTGATGATCCCCCCGGAGGTCGCCGAACTGGTTCCGCGCGAGATGGCCCGCAACCACAAGGTCATCCCCGTCTCCCGGCTCGAGAACAAACTGTTCCTGGCCATGGCCGACCCCCTCAACGTCCTGGCCCTGGACGACGTCCGCCGCATCACCCGCCTCGAGGTCTCGCCGCTCATCGCCGCCGAAAAGGCCATCATTGACAAGCTCAACCACATTGACGCCTCCAAGAGCGGGAGCATGGAGGACATCATCTCCGACGCCCGGATGAAGGGCGACGTGGACCCCGACGCCGAAAACGTCGAGGTTTCCAAGGAGACCATCGAGGAAGTCAACCTCGACCAACTGGCCGCCTCCAGCGAAGAAGCCCCGGTAATCAAGCTGGCCAACCTTATTCTGTTGCAAGCCGTTAAAGACCGCGCCAGCGACGTCCACATCGAGCCCTTCGAAAAAACCCTCCGGCTGCGCTACCGGATTGATGGCGTGCTGGTGGATGCCACCCCGCCGCCCAAGCAGATGCAACTGGCGCTGGCCTCCCGGTTCAAAATCATGAGCAGCCTCGACATTGCCGAGCGCCGCCTCCCCCAGGACGGCCGTCTGCGCATCCGCGTCGCCGGCCGCGATTACGACCTCCGGGTTTCCATCATGCCGACCGTTCACGGCGAGAAGATCGTGCTGCGCCTGCTGGACAAAAGCAACCTCTCCGCCAGCATTGACAAACTGGGTCTGGACCCCGACACCTTCCAGCAGTTCAAAGCGGCCATTGACGCCCCCCACGGCCTCATCCTTGTCACCGGGCCAACCGGTTCAGGCAAGACCACCACCCTCTATTCGGCCCTCAACGAACTGAACAACCCCATCTACAACATCATCACGGTTGAGGACCCCGTCGAATTTCAAGTCCCCGGCATCAACCAGGTGCCCGTCAAGAAGGAGATCGGCCTCACTTTCGCCAACGCTCTCCGCTCCATCCTCCGCCAGGACCCCGACATCATCATGATCGGGGAAATCCGCGATACCGAGACGGCCGAAATCGCCGTCGAGGCCGCCCTGACCGGCCACCAGGTGCTCAGCACCATGCACTGTAACGATGCGCCGGGCGCCATCGCCCGCCTCGACGACATGGGCATCGCGCCCTTCCTGATTTCCTCCTCGGTGATTCTCTCTTGCGCCCAGCGCTTGATGCGCCGCATTTGCTCCCATTGCAAGGAACCCGTCACCTACCCCCCGAAAATGTTCCAGGACCTCGGCATTGACCCGAGCATTTTTGACGGATGCACCCTTTACCGCGGGCACGGCTGCGAACGCTGCAAGAACTCGGGCTACCTCGGTCGGCTTGCCATCATCGAAGCCATGACCATCACCGACGAGATTCGCAAACTCATCATTGCCCGCGCCAGCAGCCGTGAAATGGGCAAAGTGGCCATCGGCCAGGGCATGCGCACCCTCCGCATGGTGGCCTTGGACCGGGTTCGCGACGGGGTCTCGACCCTCGAGCAGGTTCTCGTCCTCACCGCCGCCCATTAACAAAACTGGCGGGGGAGGCGCTTAACCCCCGCCAGTAACTCTGCCGCTTCAGTCCAGTTTACGAAGACCGATGGCCCTTGGGCAAAAATGCCCCTCGCCTCTCCCCCCTCTCCGCGCTCCTGCGGAATCGTTCCTGCGCCCCGCTGCCCCCGCGGCAGAAACCCCCGGCGTTACGCCGCCAGGGACCTCTCCAGTTGGTAACTTAACGTGTTGTAGTAGCGCCGCTTCAAACCCCGCTTGATCCGCTGGCGCTCCCGGGCTTTCACCAGGTGCACCACACAGCGTGAGCCCTGCACCGCCGGCTTGCCACACTCCGTGCATCGCTTGTCGCGTTGCATCCGCAACTGATACTTCCGTTGCCGGGACACCGGCAGGTCCGTGAATTCATCTTTGATTGGCCGTCTCATGTTCTCAATCGGTTATTGTCAAAACCATTTCTTTAAGTTATTGACAATCCCCCCGGCCCCCTCGCTCAATTTTTCTCCCCGCTTTGTCAGCGAGTTCCCTCCGTTCCCTCCGGCCCCGTGTTCCGCGCCCAGCTCCGCAACCGGTTCAGCCGCTGGAAAACCAGCCCGAAAAACACTGCTCCGCAAAGGTTTACGCCTGCGGTGTATCCCAGCTTGTAACTCACCCCGGTGTTGTGGGCCGAATAGATCGTCACGTCATGGCCCGCAGCCAGGGCCGGCCAGGTCATGGGCATCAGCGCTCCCTGAAGCATGCCGCGCCCGAATCCTGCCGGCGCCGCCTTGCTTTCCAGGCCGGCGCACACCGTCTTCACCAGGCTTCCCACCACGACGGCCAGCAGCAGGAACAACCCCGCGCGCCAGGCCACCGCCCCCAGAAACCGGCGGATCGAGGAATCGCTTTTCAAATCAATCATAACCCAGATTAGCCCGGATGCCTGCCGACATAAACATCATTGCGGCGCTTTCAGGATAGGCCCACCTCCGACCGAGTGGAACGGCTCGAACGGCAGAGATGCAAGCGTGGGCTCGCCCTTCAGCCCTCCCGCGCAACGGGTGCCGCCCGCCGCGCCGGCCCCGCAGCAGGGAGCCGCCCAGCTCCTTCGAATCATCCTCCCCGCTTCGGCGCTTGAAACGGCCCCTCGCGCTTCACTGTCATCCACCACCGGAGCCACCGCACCGTGTCGCGCCACGGATGGATTTTGCTCCGCCCGCCAAGGTAAATTACTCGGACCGGCGCAAAGGCAATGCGCGCGCCGGCGGCTGCAAACGCCAGCAGCATTTCCGATTCGATTTCGAACTGAGTGGCGCGGATGGGCAGCTTTCGCCAGGTCTCAAGCTGCAGCAGCCGAAACCCGCACTGAGTGTCCGGCCATGTCTGGCCCGCCCAGCGGCCCAGCCGCGCGCTCATCCAGCGGTTCACCCACCGCCGAACCGGCGGCATGGCGCCCGCGTCGCCCATCCGGTTCCCCACCACCAGTTGGGCCCCCTGCTGCTCGGCGCAGGCAAAAAACACGGGGATATCCGCGGGATCATGCTGGCCGTCTCCGTCCAGCAGCATCACCCACCCGGCGCCCCGCCCCTCCGCCCAGGCACAGCCCGACCGGATGGCCGCGCCCTTGCCCTGGCAGCGCGAGTGCCGAATCACCTCCGCCCCCGCGGCCCGTGCCACCCCATCCGTGCCGTCCACCGACCCGTCATCCACGACGAGCACCGTCGGCAGGTGCTTTCGCACGCCGGCCACCACCGCGCCGATGGACCCCGCCTCGTTCAAGCAGGGAATCACCGCCACGCAACCGCTCGTCCAATCCATGGCCCGATTCTTTCCCACACCCGGGCGGGCGGCCAAGCGCAAAACCTCCTCGCATTGACTTCCCCCCTCATTTTTCTACCTTTGATGCGAATCGAGTTGAATTCGCGAGTTGTTATTGTCACGGGCGCCAACGGAGGGCTGGGTCAAGCCATCGCGGCGGCCTTTTTGCGCGAGTCCCCCTCCACGTTCGTCTGGCTGGGCGTTCGGCAACGACGGGACGGGGCGGAATCCCTGGTGCGCGAGTTCCCCGGCCGTTGCGGTTGTCTGGACCTGGACGTTACGCGTCCCGAGGAATGGCAGGCGGCGGTGAACAAGGTTTCCGAAACCCATGCCCGCCTTGACGTGCTGGTCAACAACGCGGGAACCCATGCCGATGCGTTGCTGGCCACGATGCCCGCCCCCCAATGGAAACAGGTCCTCGCCACGCACCTGGACGGCGCGTTTTACGGCTGCCAGGCCGTGCTGCCCGCCATGATCTCGCAGCGAAGCGGCCGGATTGTCAACGTGGCCTCTCTCAGCGCCTTGCTTCCGCCCCCCGGCCAGGCCAATTACGCCGCCGCCAAAGCCGGCTTGGTGGCGCTCACACGGTCCCTGGCCAAAGAGGTCGCCCGCCTCAATATCACCGTCAATGCCGTTTGTCCGGGCTACATTGACACCGAGGCGCTTGCCGCGATGAGCGACGAGGAGCGCCGCGCCGCTCAGGCCCGGGTGCCCATGCGCCGCTTTGGCGCCCCGGGGGAGGTTGCCGCCGCGGTGACCTTTCTCGCCAGCCCCGCGGCCAGTTATATCACCGGCGCAATTCTCAAAGTGGATGGCGGAATTTATTAACATGGAAGACGCAGACGCACTCAAATCCCGAATCAAAGACCTGATGGTCGAAAACCTCATGCTCCAGGTCAGCTCGAGTGAAATCGGGGACGAACAACCCCTGTTCGGCCCGGGCAGCCTCGGGCTGGATTCCGTGGATGCCCTTCAGTTGGTGGTGGCGCTGGACAAGACCTTCGGCCTCAAAATCCCGGACCCCGCCGCGGCGCGTCAGATCCTGCAAAACGTCAATTCCATCGTTCAGGCCCTTCAGGGCAAAGCCGGCGCCAACCCCCTGCCCGGCCCGTCGTCCTGAGCCGGGAATCGCCTGGCAGGAGTCTGATTGCTGCGCTTCGCGCCACCCTCGCCTTTCACCGGCGGCGCCGGCGGTGGAGGGGGCCCCTCTCACTTTAGAGGTCTCACTTAGAGGTTGTTTTGTAACCGGGATTTCTGCATGCTCCCCCGCCACAACATTTGACTATGCGGCAGGTTAACCTTGGCATGATTGGCGGGGGAACCGTGGGCAGCGGCGTCTATCACGCGCTGCGGCTCAACGGCCAGCTCCTGGCCTCGCGCATTGGCGTGCCGATCCGGATTCGAAAGATCGCCGTCAAAGCCTTCGACGAACCCCGCCCCTACTCCATCCCCCGTTCCTTGATGACGCTGGATTGGCAGCGGGTCGTGCACGACCCCGAGGTGGACATCGTCACCGAGCTGGTGGGCGGCACCACCATCGCGCGCACCATGGTTCTGACCGCGCTGGGATTGGGCAAACCCGTCATCACGGCCAACAAGGCGCTGCTGTCGGCCCACGGCGAGGAACTGTTCGCCGCGGCCAAAAAAAACCGCACCAACCTCTATTACGAGGCCAGTGTGTGCGGCGGCATTCCCATCATCAAATCGCTCCGCGAAGGCTTTGTCGGCAACCGCATCACCCACCTCTACGGCATCGTCAACGGCACCTGCAACTACATCCTGACCCGGATGAAGCTCGAAGGCGCCGACTTCGACGCCGTCCTGAAGGACGCCCAGGCCCAGGGCTATGCCGAGGCGGAGCCGTCGCTGGACGTAGATGGCTACGACGCGCAGCATAAAATCGGCATTTTGGCTTCCCTGGCGCACGGCTTTTGGGTGAAGCCCGGCCGGATTTACGTCGAAGGCATCCGCGCCATCACGCGGCTCGACATGCAATATGCCGGACAGTTGGGTTACACGATCAAGCTCCTGGGCATCATCAAGGCGCAGCCCGACGGAACCGGCGGCCGCGCGCCACGCATCCAGGTTTCGGTCTATCCCACCCTCGTCCCCAACAGCCACGTGCTGGCCAGCGTGAACCACGTCTTCAACGCCGTCTTTGTGCGGGGCGACGTGGTGGGCGACACCCTATTCTACGGCCGCGGCGCGGGCAAGGACGCCACGGCCAGCGCCGTGCTCAGCGACCTGGCCGACGCCGCCCTGGACTTGACGGCGGGGACCAAAAACCGGGTGCCGGCCTTTGTCCCCCATGCCCGCGGCGGGACGGTGGTCCCCATCCGTGACGTGGTGTCCCAGTATTTCGTCCGGCTGAATGTGGTGGACCGGCCCGGCACCCTCGCGCGAATCAGCCGGGTCTTCGGCGACGCCCAAATCGGCATCTCCTCGGTCATCCAACCCGAGGGGCGCCAGGGCGGCAGCGTGCCCCTGATCATGATGCTGCACGAGGCGCCCAACGGCGCGGTCACCCGGGCGCTGCGGCGCATTCAAAAGCTGCCCGTCGTCCGGGGCCGGCCGGTGATGATCCGGGTGGAGAATTTCCAGTAGCGCCCTGCTGAAGGGGGCGGAACGGTGAACATTTTATGGCATTAATAGTTCAGAAATATGGCGGGACCTCCGTAGCCAACCCGGAGCGGATCAAGAACGTGGCGGCGCGGGTCGCCCGGTACCATCGGAACGGCGACCAAGTGGTCGTGGTGGTGTCGGCCATGAGCGGCGTGACCGACAACCTGATCAAGCTGGCCAAGGAAATCATGGCCATGCCGGATGAGCGGGAGATGGACATGCTGCTGGCGACGGGCGAACAGACGACCATCGCCCTGACGGCCATTGCCCTGCACGCCCTCGGAATCAAGGCGGTGTCCCTCACCGGCGCGCAGGCCGGCATCGTCACCGACGGCGTCCACACCAAGGCCAAAATCCAGAACATCACCCCCAAACGCATTCACGAGCTCCTGGCCCAGGGCCATGTCGTCATCGTCGCCGGCTTTCAGGGCCAGACGCCCGAGGGCCAAATCACCACCCTGGGCCGCGGCGGCTCGGACCTGACGGCTATCGCGCTGGCCGCCGCCATCAAGGCCAACCTGTGCCAGATTTACACCGACGTGGACGGCGTCTATACCGCCGACCCTCGCATCGTCCCCAACGCCCGAAAGATGGAGGAGATTTCCTACGACGAAATGCTCGAACTGGCCAGTCTCGGCGCCAAGGTCATGCAGTCCCGCTCGGTGGAGTTCGCCAAAAAATTCGGGGTCGTCTTTGAGGTTCGATCCAGCTTGAACGACAATCCAGGAACCATTGTGAAAGAAGAAACCAAAAGCATGGAAGGCGTCGTCGTACGCGGCGTCTCGCTCGACAAAAACCAGGCCAAAATCACCCTCGTGGCCGTGCCGGACCATCCCGGCATCGCCGCCCGCATCTTCAAAGCCATCGGCGACGCGGCCATCAACGTGGACATGATCGTCCAAAACATCAGCCACGGCAGCGGCAAACCCGCCACCGACCTCTCCTTTACCGTGGACAAGCCGGATTTGCTCAAGGCCCAAAAAGTGATCGAGGGGCTCAAGAGCGAAATCGGCTTTGATAAAGTGATTGCGACCGACAAGATCGCCAAATTGAGCCTCGTGGGCGTGGGAATGAAGAGCCACACGGGTGTGGCCGGCAAGATGTTCGACACCCTCGCCCGTGAAGGCATCAACATTGACATGATTTCCACCAGCGAAATCAAAATCTCGGTCGTGATTGACCTCGCTCACGGTGAGAAAGCCATGAAAGCGGTTCACGCCGCGTTCATCGGCTGACAAAGAGTTCCCGCACCCGCTTGGGTTTTATACGGCGGTGGCCGCCCCTTTGCCCACATTGGGGGGGCGACAGCTCGTCGCCCCTTGGCTACGGTCATAACACCAGCGCGCTCCAGCTTGGGGAGGCGACGTCCCGTCGCCGTGGCCCCCCTCGCAACCCAAAACTTTTCCTGGGACGAGACGTCCCAGCCCCAATCGCCCCCGTCCTCGGTTCGGGGGTGGAGACGTCTCGTCTCCACACTCCCACGCCCTCGTAACCCGAGACCCCTGGGACGAGACGTCCCAGCCCCAATCCAGCCGCGCCGCGCCGCAGCCCCCGCCCTCAGCTCGACGGCCCCCCGGTCACCAGCCCCCTCATCGCCGCCTTGATCTCCGCCTTGCGCTGCTGCCACGCCCGCAACCGCCCCGCCGCCTCCGCTCGCAACCCCACCCGCTCCCACGCGTCCT
>JARKQH010000122.1 GCA_029974925.1 Verrucomicrobiota bacterium | reverse complement strand
AGCCGCGCCTCGCCTTCGGCCGCCGAGGGAGAGCGTTCGGCCGCGAATGAATTCAAGTGAATGACGGAGTCCATACGCGATGCTGACGCGAGCTTGTGCTTAAAACAAAACAGCCGGCTGTCGCCGGCTGTTATAGAACTTCATGGCTGAGCCAGTCAACCCTGGCGTCGCCGCAGGATGGCCAGACCGGCCAGTCCCAGCGCAAGCAGCGTCACGGTTCCCGGCTCGGGAACGATCCGGACATTGAGGTATTTGTCCTTGCTGATGGTCACATACCCGCCGGGGTTGATGAGGAAATCCCATTGCAGGGCCCACGTCGCATCGCCGGGCCCAACCGGGCCGCCCACATCACTCAAATTGGAGGCCACACCGTCGTTGAGCTTCACCAGGGTCGCATTGTACAGCCCGGCCTCGCCATGATTGGCTCCCGGCGCGGTCACCGTTTCGGTCAAACCTACCAGGTTGTCCACCTGGACCGCTTCGTTCCACAGCCCGCGCAGGTTCTTGCCCAGTTGGACCGTGTCGTTCAGCGGGTCGCCCAAGTTGAAATCCGAGTATTGGAAAAAGCTGAATTCGAGCGGGCTGCTCGAGGTGTTGTAAATCGTGATCGTCTCGCCGATATCGGACGACGCTTGCTCGCCCACGCCCACAAACGGACCGCCGCTGAGCAAATAATCCACGCGGATGCCGAACAGATTGTTCGCATAATACGTGGACAATCCTCGCGTGCCATTGAAGAGCGTGACCGTCGCCGGACTGATCGTATCAATGGACGCCTCGGGATTCTGTCCAACCCGATACCAGAACCATTGCTGGTTCAGCATGTTCTGCCCCTGCACCGCCCAATAATTCATCCCCGCCTGGCTGCCCACATCTATTTTGGCCACGGAATTATTGTCCGTGAGCGTAATAATCTGGGCCGAGGCCGTGAAGGCAATCAAAACCGCTGCGGCTGCGCAAACACCTGAAATCCACTTCCTTGTAAGGTTCTTCTGAGTTGGTTTCATAGTTTTCTTCTCTTGAATACTTTATCTTTTAACCAGACGACGCAAAAAAGTCAAGCTCTTTCTCTTTTTTTTTTACCGTTTTTTTGGGTTGAAAACCTGATTTAGTGTGAATACAAAACTGTTGGTGGTCAGGGGTCAGCACGGTCTCCGTGCTCATCCCGCGGAGACTCTTCATGCGGCACGTTGAATGCAGAACAGGATGCAACCAGGAAAGAAAACCAGTAATTCGGGGCAACCGGCAGGCAGGCAGGGCCCGGCTGGTTCAAAGAAATCCAACAAGCTGCTTTGCATCAATAACTTGCGAAAAAGCCGCGGCAAGACCAACCCAAGACGAGCTGCTGTTTCCCCCCAGTCTGAAGCTGGCACAAGGCGGTTCTCAGTCGCGCCGATTGCTGCCGAGCTGAACCCCGACGACATTCTGCTTTCTGCCCGGCTTCGGGGCGCGCTGAGCCAGTTGGGCGTCCGCAAGCTGGGTGACTTGAACGGCGTCAAGGTGAGCGATTTCCTCAAGTGCCGAAACTGCGGCAAACGGAGCCTCCGGGAACTCGAGACGGTCCTGCGGCGCGCGGCGGCGGGCGAATACTCGCTGCCTCAAGACCCTTCGGCTTTGGAGCCCTCCGGGACAATTCGGGCGCTGGACGCGAGTTTGTCGTCGCTCGCGCCCCGGGACCGGGATTGCCTCATCAAACGATTTGGGGGGCTTTCCGAGGAAACCTTTACGCTGGACCGGATTGGCCGTCGCTATCGTCTGACCCGGGAGCGGGTCCGCCAGATCATCAATGGCAGCCTGAGGCAGGTTCGGCTTTTGCTCGGTCCTGCCGGCAGGTTGCGCGTTCAGCGCCTGCTTGAGCTGTGCCGCACCCAGGTGCTGCCGCTTACCCCCGAGCTCGTTGCCCGCTGGCTGCCCCGGCCATGGCCCCTTTCCTTGCGTCCCGCTTTCTATGCCCGTCTGCTGGCCGCAATCTGGCCGGAGCTGCCGGTTTGGACTGGCGGCGAACTCTCCGCCCCGTGGATGGACCCCCGAAAGGAAGCTCTCGTGCAGGAGGTGCGGGCCGCCGTCGAAGCGGCAGGAGGCAGGCTCGCCTGCAAGGATGCCTACTCGCGGGTAACCACCCATCCCAAGTTCATGGGGCTTGCCCCTGAAGAATTCCTCGCCGGGCTCAAGGACGCCTCCTATGCAGGCCTGAAGTTGAATCTCGAGAATCCTGAAATGCCGCAGTTGGTTCTAGCCTGAAGCGCCCCCGCGGGTTCATTCAGCCTGGCAACCCTCGACTCCGCCCCTCGCGCTCCGAGTGGGAGGGGCCTCTCGCGCCGGGGGCGGGCCGGGCGGCCGAACAAGGTCCGTCTCACGCCGCCTCTGGGGCCCGGGAGTGGCGAAATCTACGGCTGGCAAGAAGCAGCACAGAAAACACGGCGCCGATCGCCGCCACGATCAGGAGCCGCACCGCTCCGGAGGCTGGCTGGGTCTGAACGGCCCGAAGTTGGAGTTTGAGTTCCGCCCACGGGTCCACCACCACCGCCCGGCTGAACACCAGCACCCGTCCTTGCTCCGGGACGTTGGCCCGCAGGGCTGCCGGGCTGGAGACGGCAGCGTCCTGCTGCTGGACGATTCGCTCGGCCAGGCGCATCAGGGCGGCGTTTTCCTCGGCTGAATTGCGGTCAATGATCTCGCGGGCATCCTGCTGGCTGTAAGCGACTTCTTTTCGAGCGCGGAGGTCGCGGAGCTTGCCACCCAACGGTTCGGTGTCGCCAGCCACCGCCGCCTTGCGGACGTTAAGTCCGACCAGGGCCTGCTGCAGTTTGATGTTGTGGAGCTGGACGCGGGCATCCTCGTTGAAGGCGGCATCATGGGCGGACAGGCCGTAGGCGGCCTGAAAGGCGCGCCGGGCTTGTTGGGGATCGCCTTGCTCGAGGGCGGCGTTGGCGGCGGCCATGAAGGCCTCGGCTTCCTTGGTGCGGGCGAGCTGGAGGTTGTTCTCGTTCTGGAGGTAGGCTTGGAAATCCACCGCGCCTGCCAGCGGCGCCACGTGTTGCTGCTGCAGTTGGAGCGTGCCGGACCAATCCTTGAGCCGCCATTTGTCCCCCAACGACACCCGCCAGGTGATGTTTTCGAGCGGCAAATCGAATTGCGGAGCCAGCAGGGCCAGGTCCAGCTCGTTCCGGCTCGCCGTCCCCACGCGGCAACTGTAGGAAAACTCGACCGGCACCGGCTGACCGCGCCGGGACTGTTGCTCGAGCGGGATGAGAATGCGCTCGCCCTCGCGCCAGGGCCAGACGCCATTCTGACTCACGAAAGCAAACCAAAATCGCGCTTCTTTGGGCAGGGTCAGGTAAAGCAAACGCTTGTCTCCGGGCACCATGTCAAGCCGGGCCTGGGTGAGCATCACGCCGTCATCTGAAATGACGGAAGTAAGCGTGACCGCCAGCACCCGCGCCGGCAGCAGGCGGGCGGCGTCGTGACGCTCCAATTTCAGCGGCAAATGGAAAGCGGGTTCAACCAGCCGGCAGGCCAGGTTGGCGGCAGCCGCCGGCAGGTCCTTTCGCAAGGCCTGCGGAATGCTTTGCCACTCGGCCGGTTGCAGCGCCTCGGGCAAGGTTCCGGCCCGGACGGCCAGCCTGCCGGCCGATTGGACCGTGACGAAGCCGCGCTGGAGATTGACGTCGGCAGCGACGACCCCTTGCAGCGAGGCGTCCGCCGATTGCTCGGGCAGCAGAGTCTGATAGGTTGCCTGGAGCAGATAAGGTCCAATCACCCGCCGATGCAATTTGATCTCCCACAGTTGCAGTTCGTTGGTCACCGCGCCCGGGACCGGCCGGAAGTCCGCCAACTGCTCGCCCTGGAACCGGACATTGTCCGCATTGGTGGGCAGGTACACCCCGAGCAGCTTCAGCCCCGTATTTTCAATTTGGTATTGAAGGTTGGCCGCGACCTTGACCAGCGCCTCGCTGAAGGTGGCGTGCTGGAGGCTGGTCACCTGCACCCACGGCTCGACCTGCTCGAGATCCAGGCTCAGCGTCCACGGGGCCTGCAGCACCCGGAACGCGAGCACGCCCTTCTGGCGGATGCCCGACTTCTGCGGGTCCAACTGGGTGAGGCCCTCGGTGGTGGCGGCCTGGAGACGCATCCCCTGCTCGGGCACCACCAACAGCGTGCCGCGATGCTTCCCCGCTTCGCGCAACACCAATTGCGGCACCCGCCAGCCCCGGGTCGCTTTGACGCCCGGCCCCGCCAGACTCACGGCAAATTGCTGCCGGCCTTCGGTCTTGCCGGTCAGATGCAGGGTAATCACCCGGCCGGCGTCGGTTTTGAGTTCGGTCCAATGGCTCAGCGCCGGTCCGCTGATGGCCTCGACTTCGAACCCTTCCGGCAGGACAAAGCTGAGCCGGAAAATCCCCGCCCGCGTGATGTCCACGACGAGATTGGCTGCCAGCACCGTCCGATCTTCGCCCAAAGAAAGGGTGTCCTGCGTCTCCACCCGCACATCCGGCTCGACGGCCGAAGCCTTGAGCGAAGCAGTCGCCGCGGCATCGCCATGGCGGAAGGCGCGGCGCACGGTCAAACCCGCAATGCGCGATTGCAGGACGCTGGCGGTCGAGGCAGGGAAATCTTCGAGGTTGATCGCAGACCAGGACGGGGCGCTGACGCCATCGAGTTGCACTTCGTTGCCGGTGGCGATGCCCACCAGACCAATCTGTCCCGCCGCGCCCTCGACCCGCAGCAGCCCGACGGTCTGCTCGAGGGGAAGCGGGCCGCAGGCCAGTTGCGAGCGGACCAGCAGCGCGAAGGGGCGGGATTGTCCCGGCTTGAGGGAGACCCGCAGCCGGCGGGTGTCGGGATCGAAGCGCCAGAGGGAGACGGTTGTGGGCGCGACGGTTTGAACCCCGTTGCTCTTGCTGGCCGCGGCGATCAGGCTCGAGGCGTCCGTGACGTCAATGATGGTGACGCCGCCTGGGACGGCGAGAACCAGCTCGGACAATTCACCCTGAGCGGGGCGGATCGAAACCTGGTGGACCCCTTCGACCACCCCCGCCGCCGGCACATAGAGCTGAACCAGCTCGGCATAGAAAACCGCCGCCTCGCGCTTCACATCGCGGCTCCGCGGCTTCCAGCCGACCCACACCTCGCCCGCCGGCGCCAGCACCAGCCGGGCCACCGTGTTGCTCCCCACCCTCTCGCTTTGCAGCGAAACCGCCTCCGGCGAGAAAACCTCCACGTCCCGATTGGCGACCGCCAGTTCGAGGCGGTTGACCAGACCGTAGGAAACCGGCAGCCGAAAGCCGGTCTGGCCCTCGCGCTGGCTGGTCTGAATCTGGTAGGCCAGTTCAATCTCGAAGGTGCCGCGTTTGCGGGCGGTCACCTGGTGCGCCCGGCGTGAATCCACCCACCCGTGGGTCAGCTCAACTTTGTCCTGCGGATAGCTGATGCGTGTCAGCACCGCCGGCTCGAACAGGAGCGGCAGCACGTCACCCCGCTCCGCCGGCCAGCGGATGGTGGCGGTCGCCAGCACAAATTTGTCCTCGACGCGAATGTGATGCGAGACGAGCTCCGGCAGGGTCGAAAGCCCGGACGCCGGGCTGGCATTGGTGGCGCCGGGCTCGGACGCCGAGGCGGTTCCCGCCAGAAGGCCGCCGGCCAATAATCCCCCGAGCAACAGGGCCGCCACGGCTGAGGCGGCGCTGCCGCCCGGCTCCGGCGCGGGAGCGGGGGCCGTGCGAGGAACCCGCTGGCCCAGCCGGCGCAAGGCCGGGATGGCGATATGCAAGACGAGAAACGCGGCCAGCAGAACCAAAAAAGCGACGGCGCCCTCAGACCAACGCAGCGCAGCCCAGGCCAGCAGCACCCAGCCCAGCACCACGGCCGCCGCTCGAGTCGTAAAGGAGTCGCTCCGCCAACCGTAAACCCATACGGCCAGCGCCAGCAAAACCGGCCAGGCCAGCCCGGCGATGTCCCCCAGGCGGGTTTTGTCCTCGAGGTTGAGCACCTCGACATTGAGGGCCGTTTCCGCCTGCTGCACCGGCGCCACCAGCGAGACCTCGCGCGCCACGGGACTTTGCTGCCGCGCGGCGACGGCGCCCAGCATCCCCAGGGCAGCCAGCGCGGCCACAAAGGCTGCCAGGCCGAGGACAAGGCCGGCCATGCGCCGTGCGCCGGAGGCGCCGGCCCCGTTGCGCCCCGCCCATCGCCAAAAGCCCAGCGCACAGGCCAGCAGGACCGCCAGGGCCGCCGCCGTGCCGGCTGCAGTTGAAGCCTCCGAGCCGGTGAATGCCCGGGCGAGAGCGGCAAACCCCGAACGGTCCGCGGTTCCCCCGGCGGGCATCAAGGAACCCTGGTGGTACACGAGCCGCTGGCCGGTGTCCGGCTCCAGTTTCCATTCAGCCAGCAGGACCGGCGCTCGAACGATGGGCGCAGCCACCCGCACCCGGCCGGCCTGCGGCGAGCGGGCGGCGAGTTTGAGTTCCACCGTCAGCACCGCGTTGGGGTCGGAGCGGGGCGGCAGCGGGATGAGATTGGCTTGGGAATCCTTCACCGGTACAACGGGGACGCCATTGACACTGACCGACCACAACCGGGTGTCCTCGGGCAGCACCAGAGGGAAGTGGGTGTGCCCGCGGTTCTTTACGCAATAACGGGCATCGGTCAAAATCTGGCCCTCTTTCGAAATCCGGGTGGTCAACGAGGCGCGGTCCACGATTTGGCTCAAGGATTCCCCCTGCGCGAGCGGACTCAGCTCGAGTTTCAGGTTGAAAGGCCGGGTGTTATAGCGGTAGGCGGCCAGAATGGGGGCGTCAAAAAACAAGCGGTATTCGGCCGGCACTTCCCCCGGCTCGAGCGCGAGCAACCCGGGCGAAACTTCGGCCGGCTTGACCTGGAACTGGTAAGCGCTGATGACCAGGGTGTGGCCCTGCTCGGATTGGGCGTCCAGCGGCCGGGTGCCGGTGAAAGCCAGCGTATCGCCCTGCGCCTTGAAAGGCCGCTCGTAGGTTGCCAGCAACGTGTAGGCGCCCGAAACCGGCGAATGCAGGTGGACGGTATAGGTCGTCCCGGCCTTCTGCCAGTTGCGAATGTCCTTTCCCGCAAACTCGACGTTGAAGTATTCCTCCGCCAGCTCGACTTTGAAGACGGAGACCGGCGCCCCCGACACGACATAATTGATGAGGCTGCTGCCGTAGGCAATGCCCTCGCCGATGGAAAAGAGGTGGAACGCATCGGCCTGCACCGCCTGGGGCAGCCGCTCGATCCGCATCCGCGCCTCCCACACCGGCTCATTCAGCCGAAACGCGGCCTGAATGCCGGCGACCTTGCGCGGGAAAAACGCCGTGGCCACCTCCGTCAACCCCGCCGTGCGCTCCGCCGCGGCGCGGAAACCGGCGTCGGCCGAGATGGCGACCTGACCGCGGACGGATTTGGCGTGCGCGACCTCGAGTCGCGGGAGCGTCCAGTAAACCTCGCCGAGCGGTTTGTTGCGTTCTAAGCGGAGCTGAAGCACCTGCCGTCCTGAAACGGGCTGGCCGTAAACCAGGCGCAGCTCGGCATCCGGCTGGTCCGGCAGCTCGCCCAGAAAGTAATCGGCCAGCCCCGAGGCGTTGAGCCGGGCGAGGGCATAGCCGCGCGGCACCCGCAGCAGCAGTTCACGCAGGGGGGATTCCCGGATGTCCAGTTCCGCCTCGAGGTCAATCACCAGCTCGTTCTCGCCCAGGTGGTAAACCAGCACTTCCGACACGGTCAACTCCGGCTGAACCTGGTCGGCCTGAACCCGAAGGGCGAACTCCCCCCCCGAAAACCGGTAGGCGAACCGCTGACTCCCGGCCGCCCGCAGCACGGCGCGCGTCGCGTCGGTTTCCGGGAACTGTTCCGGCGAAATCTGCGACAGGCCGGTCGCCTGAACCACCTCGAGCCGGACCGCGCCGTCGTTGACCACCCGGCAATAGCCGGCAAAGCGCGTGGCGCCTTCCGGCCGCAGTTGGACCGCGTCGGCCGCCTGCGGAAACGCGCCCAGAGGGGTCTGCAACTGAATCAGCAGGCTGCATTGTTCTTTCTGGGGCTGGTTGAACTGCACCGTGAGCCGCCGTTCGTCCGCTGCCGCCCCGGGCTCGAGCCGCCAGGCCAGGACCTGGTCCCCCTGCACGCGGGTGACCTCGCCGTTGCCGCGCAGCAGCAAGACCACCCGCGGCAGTTCCCCTTGCATCACTTTCAAATCCAGGAGCGCCACCTGCCGCATCAGCCCGGGGCCAAGACTGATCTGCGAGAGCATCTCCGCCGCGAAAAACAATTTGCCTTCGACTTCCGGCCGGGCCTCCTTCCAGGAAAGCTTCACCTGGCCGTTGGCGGGCAGGAAACTGACAAAGTCGGCGTCTTTTCGCTCCGGCCGGGCCGCTCCCGCGAACTCGAACTGCGTGTCCGCCGCCAGGCCGCGCAAAACCACCGGCTGAACGGCGGCGGGCGCCACGCCAAACTCAACGCTTTTCCACTGGTCCGTCTGGCGGACCGCCGCGTAAAACTGGACGCGGAGGGGAAACTCGCCGCTTCGATCAAAGGCCAGGACAAAGCGGTTGGATTCGGCCCGCAGCCGCCATTGGGGGTGGGCATTGACTTCAGCCAGCGCGACGGCGCCGGAGAGCAATTCGAGCGTTGCGCCCTTCGAGCGTTCGACCCGGGCGGTGGCCGTCAGCGTGAAGACCGCCTGCCCATTGGTCAGGTCGCCGACCAGCTTGAAGTCCTTGAGCGTGACCAAGGGCGGAGCGTTCGTTTGGGAGGGAGGTTGATTGCCCAAGGCTGCGATCGCGAGCAGAGGTAACAGCAGCAGGGAGGTCAGGCTTTTCATATCATTCCATTGGCAGTCTGTCAGGTGAGTTACTGTCCCGCGATGCTTTTGGCCTGGCGGATCATCCATTCGAGCTGCTTGGGCCGCCCATCCGCCCCATAAACCTCCGGCACGCCCCGCAGGAGCCCCAGCAACTGGTCCGGAGTGATTTCGGCGGCGAACGGACTGGCCGCCAGCCACTCGGCAAACGCGCTGGCCGCGGCCGCCAGCCGCAGCGCCGGGCCGGCCTGACCGAGCGACAGCGCGCTGCCGGTGTAGGGCACGGTCCACTCCATCTCGCGGTAGTCCGCCGTGCCCGGCACTTTGTACCGCACCCGCACCGTGGCCACGGGCCCGCGGCCGCCGGGAAGCGTCTCAATCACATACAACGCGTTGCCCGACTCGGCGGCGCCGATTTCGGCCGCATCCACGGTGTTGTCGCGAAATTGTTCCCGGGTGAGCTGATGTTTCGCGTAGCCGATCTGCCGGTAGGCCCGCACACGGTCGGGATTGAACTCGACCTGAACCTTCACATCCGCGGCGGCAACTTTCAGCGCGCCGGCAAGCTGGCCGGCAAATCCTGTGGCGGCTTCTTCCGGCGTGTTCAAAAACCCGTAGCGTCCGTCGCCGTTGCGCGCCAGGGTCTCGAGCAAATCGTCGTTATAGCCTTCCCACCCGATGCCGAAGCAATCCAGCGCGATGCCCTGTTTGCGGTGCGCCTCGACCTCCCGCTTCAACGCCCCGGGCTCGACCTCGCCCAGATTGGCCGCCCCGTCGGTGAGCAGCACCACCCGGTTGATGCCCCGCTCCAGGTAATGACGTCGCGCGGTTTCATACGCCAGCTTCATGGCCTCCTCGAGGTTCGTTCCCCCCTGCGGCGTCAGGCCCCCAACCCGCTCCGCCACTTGCGCCGCCTGGTCCCCCGGCGCGCCGTCCACCCACAGCCGGGCGGTGCGGGCGAAGGTGATCACGCTGAGCTTGTCCTCCGGCTGAAGCTGCGCGGCCAGCACGCGCAGCGCCTCGCGAATGATTTGCACCCGGTCCGCCCGTTCCATCGAGCCCGAGTTGTCCAGCAACAAAACCAGGTTCAGCGCCCGGCCCGCCTCCCGCCCTTGCGCCCCCGTCTTCACCGAGAACCGCAGCAGGTCCCGATTGTGCGCGAACGGATACCGCGCCCGCTCCCACGCAAAGGCGATCGGAATGCCCGCCGGCGGCTCGGGGTCGCGGTAGTCAAACGCGTTGAGGAATTCCTCGCTTCGAATCGCCGCCGGCTCGGGCATCTGGCCCTTTTCGAGACTGGCGGCGGCCAGCTTGAAGGACACATCACTCACATTCAGCGAGAACGTCGAAAACGCGTTCTCACGGGTCAGCACCTCAGGCTGCGGCACCGGCGGCGGGGCGGCCGGCTTCGCCAGAGTCACATCCGCCGCGTCGGCGGCGGGCTTCGCCGGCACCCGCTCAACGGATTTTTCGGCAAGCGCGAGCTTCGACTCCCCGAGCTTCCTTGCCAGGACCTCCGCCTCCTGCCTGAGCGCGCCGGCGGGTCCGGCCTGCTGGCGGGCTTCGGAAAGCCTCTGCCTGAGCTGCTCATCCCGACTCTCCAAGGCGTCCGCCCGGAGGGGCGCCTCCGCAATTCCAAGGGAATCTTCAAGTTGGGCGCGAGGCATTTCAAAAAAAGCGACCCCGGCGCTCAAAGGCTCTTTGGCCTTGCTGGAATCCCGGCTGGTCTCGCGCCCTCCCGCATCTTTGTCTGATCCGGCTTGACGCTCCGAGGAAGAGTCAAACAGGAACCGGTGGTTCAACACAGGTTCTTTTGGCAGCACAATCCCGGCGGCGGACCCGGCAACGCCCGCCCCGTAGCTACCGGCGTAACGCTCACCAGCGGCAATTGAAGAAGTCTCCGCCGGCGTCGTCGGCGTGGCCGCCGCCGCGTCCGCCATGACCGCTCCTTTGAAGGTCTCGCTCCGGAGGGCAGGCGTCGCGCCCCCGATATCCTGACCCGCCATACGCGTGCTGGATAAAGCGCTGTCCCGGCTCTGCACCGCGAGCGCATCCTGGCCCTCGGCCCCGGCCCTCGCGCGGCGGGTCGGGGCAATGGCAGAAATGTTGGTTGCGAGGGCCACGGTGCCACCTGCGGCAACGACCGGTTGCGACGGCTGCGCGGCATCACCCGCCACCGGCAAACCTGTGACCGCCGCCGTCTCCGGCGCGACCAAAGCCCCCGCCGCCTCCTGCCCGGCCACCACCACACTGTTAACAACGGGGGAAGCTGGCGCCGGTTCGTTGACTGCAAACCCCAGGCGCCGGTCCCGACCGGGTTCGGTCGTTGCGGCCCAGTTGAGTTCAACACGCCCCCTCTCGGGCAACGCCGCTTCCCCCAGCTTCGCGGTGGGAGCACCCTCGACCGAGTAAGCATAATTATCAACGCCCTCCGCCTTCGCGGCCGGCGCGCGCCCGAGTTTCCTCCCCGCGCTCGACGCAGAGGCCGCGCCTGCGGGGCGCTCCGCGTCCGCGGCCCAAGTGCCAAAACCGCCACCGCCCCCTATGCCGCCCCCTCCACCACCGGGGGCATAACGATTCACGGCATAGCCACCGTTGATTCCTTGTTGGGCGGGTGTCGCAGCCACGGTGCCCCGCCCATCGAACATCTCCTTCCCCGCAACCTCGTGCGACGGCAACACGATTATGGGCCGCTGGCGCGCGGCCAGGTCGCCACTGGAAGGCAGTCCAAAGCGGCTCGGTGGTCTCTCAACGGCCCGCCGCAATTCGTTCCCCGCCGTTCCCTTTTCGTCTGCCGGGAGCGAGGCGGCGGGGGGGGCGAGCGTCACATTTTGTTCCCCGCGGTAAATCCAGGTTGGTCGCGAGGCATAAGACCTGGATTTGGGCCTGGCCAGTGACGGAAGCAGGAGCGCCGGAACCACAATAAGCAGTGCCGCCGCCGCGGCGGCCGGGATCAGCCACGACATTTTCCGGCGCGCCGGGCGCGCGGACTTCTTGGGGAGGGCGACGGTTTTGAAATGCTGGAGCAATTGCTGGCGGCGCGCCTCACTCAGTTTGGGCGTGGCGGCGGGTGTTTCGGCCGGCGCGGCGGGCGCCGCTTCCACTTCGCGCAGCAGCTTGATGGCGTGTTCGAGGCGTTGGCGCAGCCGGCTCAATTCCGCATCGCGGGCGAGCAGTTCGTTCAACGCCGCCGCCTGGTCCGGCGGCAGCTCGCCCAGCAACAGCGCGGTCAGCCTGGCCTCGAGGGCCGAGCGCGGGTCGTTGGGAAAATCCGGGTTCATGGTACCACTCCGTTTCTGGCGAGTTCGTCCGCCACCGCCTTGATCGCGTGGTGCAGCAGATAGCCGACATGGCCAACCGTCAGCCCCGTGCAGGAGCTGATCTCCTTGTAGGACATCCCCTCGTGAAATTTCAGCCGGATCAGCTCCCGGCTGCGCGCATCCAGCGTTTCAAGACTCAGCCGTACCAGGCCGATGCCCTCCCAGCGCGCGATTTGCTCATCCGGCAATGGCTGCGGGTCAGGCAACTCCGTCCCCGCCTGCGGTTCCGGGTCCGACGGCATCGCCAGCGGCACGATCTTGTTCGCCGCCCGCAGATGATTCAGCGCCAGGTTATGCGCCGTCCGGTACAGCCATCGCCGCGGCTCCCGCACTTCGTCAAACTGGGCGTGCAATCTCATGAATGCGTCCTGCACGATGTCCTCGGCGACCGCCCGATCCCCCGCCAGCCGCAGGGCGTAACCCAATAAGGGCGACTCCAGAGCCGCAAACAGCTCTTCGATCGTTTCCCGACCGGGCGGCCCGGCCCTGGTCTGGTCTGGTGGCATCACAGCCATGCTCGGAAAGCCTGGAAATTCCGCAACGTTTACCTGGCCAACCCGTCGTTCTAGTCACTTTCAAACATCGTCTCTACCCCATACGACACCGGCCGGCTCCCTTTCTTAGACGAAAATCATCCGCGGATGCTCCCCTCCCCACCTCCCCACCGTCCCACTTTCCTACTTTCCTACCTTCCTACTTTCCTACCTTCCTACTTTCCTACCTTCCTACCTTCCCACCTTCCCACCTTCCTACCTTCCCACCTTCCCACCCTCTTACCTCACCTGAGAGGATTTCAAACGGTGGAATCCCCGCCCGGCTAAACCGTGTCGTTATCTGCGCATCAACCCGCGCAGTGCCAGGAAGGTGTTGGCGGCCAGCAGCAAGGTCAGCGCCAGGAGGCCGGCCAGAGCGAGCCCTTGCAGCACCCAGCCTCCGGCCACGCCCCCGTGACAACCCGCCAACGGAATCAGACCCAACGCCGCGGCCAAGCCAGCCGCATACCTCAGACTGCCTCGGGTGGAACTCGCATTGTGGACTGGTGGGCGCAACATGGGATGGCGTGCTTGGCCGCGCAAACGGTCCCAGGCGTTCGCAGGCGCCACCCAGAGAAACGTGCCGATGCCAAACCCAGCCAGCGCGCCCGTCATTGCCCGCAAGGCCGGACCTTCCGGAATCCAGTGCAGGCCAAACGGCGCCGCCACCGCCAACAGCAAACCATGCGCGGCAATAAATCGTCCGCCCAGGTTCGGTCGCAGCAGCCCATGCAACAGCAGGCACAAGGCGGCGCCGGCATATAGTCCGGCGCAACGCTGGCAAACCGGCAGAAGACTTCCCTCAATCTCCCACGTATGAGCCGGATTCTGACCGCAGACCAGCGAGAACGTCCACCAGAGGAAGCTGCTCACACCGGTCACTTGCCGATCCTGCCGCAGTCGAAGGGTCGCGGGATGGCGACTTTGGTGACCTTGCGGTTGGGATCGGCCAGGTCAAGGATGAACAACGCGCAATCTTCCGCCCCCAGGTCCGGATTTGCCGCCGCCACATACGCCGAACTCACGGCCAGCGCTTTGCCGTCATGCGACAGGCCGAATTGGAAAAACTGCAAGGTCTGGTCGTGCTCCAGCTCCGCTTCCTTGATCAACACGGTGCGTCGCGCGGGATTGCCGTCCAGGGGCACCTCGACAATCCCGAGGGACTGTCCCTTTCTTCCCTCGGTTTTGAGTCTGAACGCGGCCAACAAAGCGTTGCCATCCTTCGAAAAGGCCACCTGCCCCAGCGCCAGTTCCTCCTCTTTGGCGCGGGGCACCGGCACTGGTTTGGGCGGTTTGCCCTCTTCATACAGCTTCAACACCGGCTCGGCGTTTTCCTCGGGAGTAAACACGACCTTTCGCCCGGCCGGGCTGAAGGCGAAGAAGCAATCGCAAGCCGTGTCCTCCTCCAGCTCCATCCGCCATTCCTTCGTCATCGTCGCGGGATTCAGCAGCCCGCACTCGAGTTTGTCCGCCCCCACCTTGGCCAGGAATCCCAACCGGTCGGGAACGGGCGACACATAGACCGCGAGTTGCTCCGGGTTGGTGTGTAGCCGGCACTGTCCCGTAACCAGGTCCAGGCTCGTCAGGGTGTTCGAGTCCGAGTTGACATACACCCGGTTGCCGACGATCGGCAGGGGGTAGGAAATCACGCCCCCATACTCGACGCCCTTGAGGTGCAGCAGACGGAGCGGTTCCTTCCCCTCAAGCGTCAGCACGGCAAAGCTCACCACGCTCTTGTCCTCCTTGTCTTCCTCCAGCGGCAGCCACGTCACCGCCACCCGCTTGCCGTCGGGGAGCCAGTTCGCCCGCATAATCATCGGCGTGTCCGCTTCCCCCGCCTCGTTCAACCCGCGTGAAACCAACAGCAACTCGCTCGTCTTCGCCGCCCGATCATACACCGCCACGCCCATGGACCGCGTGGCCGGGTCGAACGTGGGATAGAGTATTTTTTTGTCATCCGGACTGAAGGACGTGCAGGCCAGAATGCAAACCACCAGCGCCCCGGCGCCGACGGCCGCCACCACCGCGTTTCGTTTCCGTTCCAAGCTCATCATTGTCTCCCAGGTTGTGCTTCGTTCGCCGTCGCGGGGCCGGCGGCCGCAGCTCACCGGCTCCAGTCCGGCGAACCTATCGGTTTGCCATGCGCGGTCAAGCGCCTAAACTGCCCTGCCGAAATGCCGAAATGCCGGACAGCCCATTTCAACCCATGCGCCGCCCGTCGAAGTTGCCGCCCCATTTCCTGGATGGTTACGACCGCAAGAGTCTCGTGGCGGCGCTGATCCTGGCGCTGCTCTATCTCGCCATCGGTTTCGTGTGGAGCGAGCTGCTGCGGCAAAACCAGGCCGACATCACCTGGCGGCTCATCACCCTGTGGGCGGGCATGACCGCTCTGGTCTGCTGGCGGGTGCAGCCGCGACACGATTTGGCCCTGGCGGCCGTTGCCCTCGCGGGCGGGTTCGCCTTCGAATGGTGGGGGACCCACGCTCAACTCTGGCACTATTTCACCGGCGAACAACCGCCCTTGTGGATTCTGCCCGCCTGGCCGGTCGCCGCCCTGGCGACGAAGCGCCTCGCGCCCCTCTTGGAAACCGTGTGCTCGAAGGCGCCCCTCAGTTGGAAGGCCGTCTATTGGACCCTCATGCTCCTCTTTGCCGCCGGGATGATCCGGTTCCTCTGGCCGTCCCTCCGCCACTGGTCCAGCCAGGTTGCCACCGCCGCCATTCTGATCGTGATCGCGACCGGCAAAGCCCATCGCCGGGACCTCGGCTTGCTTCTCGCGGGCACCGGCCTCGGCTTCCTCCTGGAATACTGGGGAACATCCCACCAATGCTGGACCTACTACACCGCGCAGACCCCGCCGCCCATCACCGCCGCCGCCCACGGCTTTGCCCAGGTCTGTTACGCCCGGCTCCTCGACGCTTCCGCCCGCCTCCTGCACCTCAACCCGCAGCCGCTTCCATGCAGTGGATCTGACCGCGGATGACGCGGCTGACACGGATAGGAAAGACCGGGAGAGCATGGCGGCAGGCATGGCGCTGTCAGGGACTGGTGAGGGGTCGGTCACGCCACAGTCCGTCTGGCTTGCACCTCATCCGCGAAATCCGCGAAATCCGCGGTCCCTTCTTTGCTCGGTCACGCGTAGGGCGTCCTTCCTGGGCTGTGCGTGCCGCACCTCAGCCTTCAGGCTTCGCGGCAGGGAG
>JARKQH010000340.1 GCA_029974925.1 Verrucomicrobiota bacterium | reverse complement strand
CTCAGCCCGAAATGGATGGAAATGCTCCGCTTTACCGTCCAACAGGCGGAGCGCCTGGACCTTGGCGTGGACATGACCACCGGCAGTGGTTGGTGCTTCGGCGGACCCCGGGTGACCGACACCGAGGCCAACGCGCTGGCTGTGGCGCAAAAGCTCGAGGTCGCTGCCGGTCAAAGGCTCGACCGCAAGTTTGATCCCCAAACCATCCAGGCCTTGGTGGCGTTTCCCAACGAGGGCCAGCCGGTCGAATTGACTGCCAGAATCGCGCCGGACGGCACAGTGGATTGGATTGCCGACCACCGTTCGTGGCGCGTCTTTGCCGTCAGCCAGCGTCCTTCCGGGCAAAAAGTCAAACGCGCCGGCCCGGGGGGCCAGGGTCACATGCTGAACCTGTTCTATGCGCCGGCGATGAGCAATTACCTGCGGTGGTTCGACGAAGCTTTTGCCAGTTACCCCGGTCCCTGGCCGCGCGCGATGTACCATGATTCCTATGAATACCGTTCGGATTGGGCCCCCGACCTGTTTCGCTCTTTCGAAAAGCGGCGCGGCTACCGGCTCGAGTCCGGGCTGGACGCCTTGTTCGGCGGGGCAATGGACGATCGGGCCGCCCGCGTCAAAAGCGATTATCGGGAGACCGTCTCGGACGTCATGGTGGAGGAAACATTGCCCCTGTGGGCGGGGTGGTGCCGCAATCGCCAGCTCCTCACTCGCAACGAGGCGCATGGTTCGCCCGGAAACTGGCTCGACCTTTATGCCACGGCCGATATCCCCGAAACTGAAATGTTCTACAAGGACCGCAACAAGCTGATCTCGAAATTCGCCTCCTCCGCGGCTCACGTCACTGGCAAACCCCTCGTCGCTTGCGAAACCGGCACCTGGCTGCAGGAACATTTCACCGAAACGCTCGCCGACATGAAGTACCTGCTCGACGACCTGTTTCTTTCCGGCGTCAACCACGTGCTTTACCACGGAACGTGTTACTCGCCGGACGACGCCCCCTGGCCCGGCTGGCTCTTCTATGCCTCCTACGAAATGAACCCGCGCAATTCCATCTGGCGCGACGTCCCCGCCCTCAACGCCTATGCCACCCGCTGCCAGGCCGTCCTGCAATCCGGCCGGCCGGATCATGATCTGCTCCTTTACTGGCCCCTTCATGACTTCTGGCATAATCCCACCGGCATGGTCCGCAACCTCACCGTTCACGCGCGCGACTGGTTCGAAGAACAACCGATCGGCAAAACCGCTGAACAGTTGTGGAACCGCGGCTATGCCTTTGATTACGTCTCCGACCGGCAGCTCGCGTCAGCCACCGCTCACGGCGGCAGCGTTCAAGTTCCCGGCGGCAACTACCGCGCCGTGGTTCTCCCCCCCACCCGCCTGCTGCCGGTCGAAACCTTCGAACGCCTCCTGGACCTGGCGCGCGCCGGAGCCACCATCATCTTCGAACGCCAAATGCCCTCGGATGTGCCCGGTTGGGGTGCGCTGGAACAACGTCGCGACCGGCTCCGGCAACTCGCCACCGGATTGCAATGGCGCGAACGGGCCGAAGGCGGTGTGCGTGAAGCCAAAGTTGGCAAAGGGCGCCTGCTGGTTGGAGATTTGGAAGCGGCGCTCTCGCGCGCCGGCGTGCCGCGCGAATGTCTGTTCGACCTGCCGGGCTTGATGGGTATCCGCAGGGCAGGGCAGGGGGACTGGCATTATTTCATCGCCAACCGCAGCCAGACCAACTCCATACACCAGTGGATTCCCCTCGCACGCGACTGCGCCTCGGTGGTCGTCATGGACCCGCTGACGGGCCGCACCGGACGCGGCAAACTGCGCCACAATCGCGAGAAACAAGCCGAGGTTTACCTCGACTTGGAACCGGGTGTCTCCCTCATTCTCCGCTGCCTTCCGGCTCGAAGCGTGAAGGGGCCCGACTGGCCCTATCTGAAAACTAGGGGGTCCACCACCCGACTCGAGGGGCTCTGGCAGGTGCACTTCATCCAAGGGGGGCCGGAGCTGCCGGCACCCTTCCAACAGGCAACGCTGACCTCCTGGACGGCATGCGAGGACGCCAACGCCCAACGGTTTGCCGGCACGGCATGCTACACCCTGCGGTTCGACGCTCCCCACGCCTGGAACGGGCTTTGGCGCCTTGACCTCGGACGCGTCTGCCAAAGCGCCCGCGTGCGCCTCAACGGACAAGATTGCGGGACGTTGTTCACACCTCCATTCCGCGTGACCGTCCCGTTGAATCCCAAGAATAACCGGCTCGAAGTTGAAGTCACCAACGTCTCCGCCAACCGCATTCGCGACCTGGACCGGCGCGGCGTCAAATGGAAGAACTTCTATGACATCAACTTCGTGAATCTCCAATACAAACCCTTCGACGCCTCCGATTGGCCCCTGACTGATTCCGGCCTCCTTGGCCCCGTCACCCTGACCCCTGTGGTGTCGAAATAATTCCCCTCCAAATCCCTTGCAGCAAAACGTCCGTCCCAAGCTCGTCCAATCCGCAAAACCGGGCGCGCTATGGGAACCGTCTCGCCGCCGCATCGTACGGCACACAGGAGGTGGCATGCGCATCCTGTTCATCCGACCCCTCTCAATCCAAAAAGCTCGAATCTCGAAATTTCCGTGACGTTTCTTGCCAATCGGGCGCTCGGCACTTAACTTGCACGGTCTATGGAAAAAGTGGTGATTATCGGTTCGGGTTGCGCCGGGTTGACGGCGGCCCTTTACACGGCGCGCGCCAATCTGGCGCCCTTGGTGCTGACGGGCCGCCAGCCAGGGGGACTGCTGACCACGACGACTGTGGTCGAGAATTATCCCGGTTTTCCGGAGGGGGTGGATGGCTATGAATTGATGTCGCGCATGCAGAAGCAGGCGGAGCGGTTTGGGGCGCGAATGCAGTTTGCGACCGTTGAAGCCGCGGACTTGTCGCGACAGCCGTTCGCGCTGACGGCCGATGGCGAGCGGATCGAGACGGAATGCCTGATTATCGCCAGCGGGGCGGGGCACCGTCATCTGGGCCTGGAAAGCGAGCGGCTGCTCGAGAACAAGGGGGTGACGTATTGCGCAACGTGTGACGGCGCGCTGCCCGTGTTTCGGAACCAGCCGCTGGTGGTGGTTGGGGGCGGCGATTCGGCTTGCGAGGAAGCGCTGTATCTGACGCGGTTTGGGTCGGTGGTTTATCTGGTCCATCGGCGGGACGCCCTCCGTGCCTCCCGAATCATGGCGGAACGCGCCCTGTCACATCCGAAGATCAAGCCGGTGTGGGACTCGGTCGTGGCGGAGATTCTGGACGTCAAGGCGGGCAAAGTCACCGGGGTGCGACTCAAAAACGTAAAAACCCAGGCGGAAACCGAACTGGCTTGCGCGGGGGTGTTTGTCGCCATTGGCCACGTTCCCAACACGCAGGTGTTCAAGGGGCAAATCGAAATGGACGAGGCTGGCTACATTCTGCCCAAGGGCGGAGCGGCGACGAATGTGCCGGGCGTGTTTGTGGCCGGGGATTGCGCCGACCGGGTCTATCGGCAAGCCATCACGGCAGCGGGCATGGGATGCGCAGCGGCCATCGAAGCCGAGCGCTATCTGGCGGCGCGCCAGGTCTGACCGCCCGTTCCGGGCGCCAACCGCCGGGCAGACAGGTCCGCAGGTCCCTCCAATTTGAATTATGAAAAGTTTCTGGTTGCACCTGATGCTGCTGGCGGCGCTGGCGGGTCCGGCCGCGTTCACCTCGACGGCCGGGGTTCAGAGTGGGCAAATTGGTTTTCGGGCGGATTTCGAGGGCGACAAAGCCCTGGAAGGATGGTGGGGCCCCGGCCGGCTGGAAGAGGTCGAAGGCGGCGGCCAATGTGTTGTCCTGGTGTCCAAACCCGAAGCGCGCGGGGCGGTGATTTCGCGCAAGTTGCCGCTCGAGGGGTTGCGCGGGTGCAAGATTCGCGGCACGGCCCGCGTGCGCGCCGAGGACGTAAGCACCAAGCCCAACCCGTGGAACGGCATCAAGTTCATGCTGGTGTTGGAAGGGCCATCGGGCCGCCTCTACCCCCAAGCGCCGTTGGAGACCGGCTCGTTCGACTGGCGGCAGGCGGGGTTCACGACGACAGTCCCCGCCGACACCACCAACATCACGCTGGTCCTCGGACTGGAACAGGTCGCCGGCAAAGTCTGGATGGACGACGTGAAGCTGACCGTGGTGCGGCCTTTGGAGCCAGCCGCCGCGGTTTGGCGGGCGCCGGTCCGCGAGAAGGGGCACTCTCTGCCCCGACTGAGGGGAGCGATGATCAGTCCGAACATTGATGCGGAAGGTCTCCGGGTGCTGGGTAGCGAGTGGGGCGCGAACCTCATTCGCTGGCAACTGATTCGACACCACCGGCCCGGGGAGGTGGCCCCGCTGGACAGTTACGACGCGTGGCTGGAGGGCGAGTTGAAGAAGCTCGACGCCGCTTTGCCCCACTGCCGGAAGCACGGCCTGTATGTCGTGGTGGACCTGCACTCGCCGCCGGGCGGCAAGGGGACGGTGAGCAGCTATGTGGGGTCCGACGCTTCCCTCTTCACGGACCGCAAGTGCCAGGACCACTTTATCCAGGTCTGGCGGAAAATTGCGGCGCGGTACCGGGGCGCCCGGCCCATTTGGGGCTTTGACCTTGCCAACGAACCGGTCGAGGACGACGTGGGCGAGGACTGCGCGGACTGGCAGGGGCTTGCGGAGCGGGCGGCGCGCGCGATCCGCGAGATTGACCCGGAGCGGACGCTAATCGTTGAACCTGCCCGGTGGGGCGGACCCGACGGGCTGAAGGAGCTGTTGCCGCTGCCGCTATCGAACGTGGTTTACAGCGTGCACATGTACCTGCCTGGCGCTTTCACCCACCAAGGCGTGCACGGTCCGGCCCCGGCAGTGGAATACCCGGGGGAGGTGGATGGACAACGGTGGGACAAAGCCGCGCTGAAACGGGCGTTGCAGCCCGCCATTGAATTTCAACAGCGCCACAACGTTCACTTGTACATTGGCGAGTTCAGCGCCATCCGCTGGGCGCCCCGCGGCAGCGCCGCTCGTTATTTGCGCGATGTCATCGAGATTTTCGAGGAACAGGGGTGGGATTGGACCTACCACGCCTTCCGCGAGTGGCAGGGCTGGAGCGTCGAGCACGGGCCGGACAAGGAGGACACACGGCCGGCGGCCGCTCCAACGGACCGGCAAATGCTGTTGCGCGAATGGTTCGCCCGAAATCAGAAACCCGCGTGGTAACGCGCCGTCGGGCTCAGGCCTGGGGATAAACCTCTGCGCCGCGCTCGCGGAATTCCCGGGCCTTTTCCTCGAGACCACGTTCGAGCGCTTGGCTTTCGGTGACGCCCTGGCTGGCGGCGTATTGGCGGACTTCCTCGGTGATCTTCATCGAGCAGAAATGCGGGCCGCACATGCTGCAGAAGTGGGCGGCTTTGGCGCTTTCCTGGGGCAGCGTCTCGTCATGGAACTCACGGGCGGTTTCCGGGTCGAGGCTGAGGTTGAACTGGTCCTCCCAGCGAAACTCGAAGCGGGCCTTGCTGAGGCTGTCGTCGCGCTGGCGGGCGGCGGGATGGCCTTTGGCCAGGTCGGCGGCGTGCGCGGCAATTTTATAGGCAATGACGCCGTCTTTGACGTCTTTCTTGTCGGGCAGACCGAGGTGTTCCTTCGGGGTGACGTAGCAGAGCATGGCGCAGCCGTACCAGCCGATCAAGGCGGCGCCGATGGCGCTGGTGAGGTGATCGTAGCCGGGTGCGATGTCTGTGGTCAGCGGACCGAGCGTGTAAAAGGGCGCCTCGTGACACCATTCGAGCTGTTTGTCCATGTTTTCCTTGATCAGGTGCAGGGGGATGTGTCCGGGGCCTTCGTTCATCACCTGGCACCCCATCTCCCAGGCAATACGCGTCAGCTCGCCCTGGGTTTGGAGCTCGGCAAACTGCGCTTCGTCATTGGCGTCGGCAATCGAGCCGGGACGCAGGCCGTCCCCGAGGCTGAAGGCCACGTCGTAGGCGCGCATGATTTCGCAGATTTCGCGGAAGTGGGTGTACAGAAAGCTTTCGCGATGGTGCGCCAGGCACCACTTGGCCATGATGGAGCCCCCGCGGGAGACGATGCCCGTGACGCGCCTCGCCGTCAGGGGCACGTAGCGCAGCAGGACCCCGGCATGCACGGTGAAGTAGTCCACCCCCTGTTCGCATTGTTCAATGAGCGTGTCCCGGTAAATCTCCCAAGTGAGTTCCTCGGCCTTGCCGCCGACTTTTTCCAGGGCCTGGTAAATCGGCACCGTGCCGATCGGCACGGGGGAATTGCGAATAATCCATTCCCGCGTTTCATGAATGTTCCTGCCGGTGGAAAGGTCCATCACCGTGTCGGCGCCCCACTTGGTGGCCCACCGCATTTTCTCGACCTCCTCTTCGATGCTGGAGGCCACCGCGCTGTTGCCGATGTTCGCGTTGATTTTGACGAGGAAATTGCGGCCGATGATCATCGGCTCGCTCTCCGGGTGATTGATGTTGGCGGGAATGATGGCCCGTCCACGGGCCACCTCGTCGCGAACGAATTCGGGCGTGATGAACTCGGGGATGCGGGCGCCAAAGGCTTCGCCGCCCAAGGGGCGCCGACCGTTGCCGCCGGCCTGCGAATAAAGCCGCTCGCGGCCCAGGTTCTCGCGAATCGCGATGAATTCCATCTCGGGCGTGACCATTCCCTCGCGGGCATACTGCATTTGGGTCACCACCCGGCCGGCCTTGGCCCGCAAGGGCTGCCGGCGGAGCGTGGGAGGGATTGCAGCGTCGCTCCGCCCGGGGACGGGACGGTAAGACGGCTCGACGGCCTCGACGTCTCCCCGCGCCAGAATCCAGTCCCGGCGCAAGGGGGGAAGCCCCTGCTCGATGGAGCCCTGATAGGTCTCGTCCCCCCAAGGGCCGCTGGTGTCATAGACCCGGACTGGCGGGTTTTCTTCCGTTTTGCCCGAGGGCAGTTGGGTGGGGCTAAGCCGGATTTCGCGGAAGGGAACGCGCAGGTCGGGGTAAATGCGGCCGGCGACATACACGCGGTTGGAGTTGGGGAGCGCCGCGCGGCTGTGCGGCTCGGGAACATTGTTTTTGGCAATCATAACATCACTGCTGAGCGAGTTTCGGGAGCCGATACGGGCCACTGGGGAAGCGGAGGTTCCCTTCGCCAGCATTACCTGGATCAGGTTCAACGGGTCTGCGGCGAAACCGCTCGCCACACTCTCAGCCTTCGCACCGCCTGCTTCCGCATCATGTGACCCGCACAAGAACGCGTTGCAGCGGCGCCGGTTGGCTCCCCTGAAACTTCTATACGTCATCCTACCCCGCATGGGAGGGTGGGTCAAGCGGCCCGCCGGCCTTTCAACCCCTCTGCATTCGAGTGGCTTGACCTGCCCCGCCGCGTTGGCGAGGGCAACCGCCCCTTGAATTCGTTGCCGGCCTTCCTCGCCGGCCGGGCGGGGTCACGAGATGGGGTCAAAATTTGGCTGGCTATCTTCTGGAATTCCGGTAAGGACACTTGACGTTATGGCAAAAGCACACTCTTACAAATTCTGTTTTGGTCCGTGGAACCTGAGCGAAGGCCAGGATCCCTACGGCCCCCCCACCCGTCCCGCCCAATCCTTCGATTGGAAACTGGAGCAACTCAAGAAGCTGGGTTTCGATGCCATGATGTTCCATGACGATGATGCCGTCCCGGACATTGACGGCAAATCGGACACCCAGCTAAGGAAAGAAGCGCGGGAGCTGAAGAAACGGCTCGACGGCGCCGGCATCGCGGCGGAAATGGTCGCGCCGCGCTTGTGGTTCAGTCCCCTCACTATTGACGGGGCGTACACGAGCAACGACCCCAAATGCCGCCAGTATGCGATTGAACGGTCCCTGCGGTGCATTGACATCGCCAGATACCTGGGCACGGACCTCATTGTGTTGTGGCTGGCTCGCGAAGGCACCTACCTGCGCGAATCGAAAAATGGCCGGCGCAGCGTCGAGCTGCTGGTCGAGGCGCTGGACAAGATGCTGGCCTATGACAGGAAAATCCGCCTGGCCATCGAGCCGAAGCCCAACGAGCCGATGGACCATGCCTATCTGCCCACCATCGGCCACGCGCTGGCCATCGCGCAACTGACCCGGGATCCCAAGCGCGTCGGCTGCCTGATCGAAAGCGCCCACGCCATGCTGGCCGGCCTCGACCCGGCCGATGAAATTGATTTTGCCATGGCCTTCGGAAAACTCTGGTCCCTGCACCTCAACGACCAGAACGGATTGAAATTCGACCAGGACAAGCCTTTTGGCAGCGCCAACCTCCGCGTCGCCTTCAACCAGGTGCGCGCGCTCGAACGCAACGGTTACGGCAAAAACGGGGAATACGTCTGCTTCGACGTTCATCCCTTCCGCCCGACCAAGGTCGAGCATTGGCTCGCCCATCTCGAGAACAGCCGCCGCACCTTCCTCCGCCTGGTGCAAAAGGCCCGCACGTTCAACGAAAAGGCAGCCAAGGCCCTCATCGCCGACCGCAACTACGCGGCCTTGGACCAGATGGTGATCGAGCACCTCATGGGCAGGTAAACGCAGCTTCGCCGGCCGGCGCGGTGCGAACACCGCGCCACGGCCTGCCTCCCATCGCGGCCGGTTTGACCCGCCGGTCCGAACACGCCTGGCCTGGCCTACTTGCGCGAGTAATCCTGGATTTTCTGGGCGAGCAGTTCCGCCGTTTTGCTTGGCTTCACCTTCCTGCCGAAGAGGATTTCCTTCATGGAGAAGACCTCATCGTAATAGGCCAGGTTGGCGTCCGTGTCCGGTGAAATCTCGCCGCCTTTGATCGCCGCCCCGCCAAACAACCCCTGGCGCTCATCATAGACAAGGATGGACTGTTCCGCCGACTTCAGGGTGCCTTCCTCGCCCGCCGAAGCGTCCCCCGCCGTTCCACGCGCTTCCCCTCCAAATTCAAAAATCGGGTCCGCCAGTTTGGCCGCACTGTCCTGATCCATGAGCAGAATGACCAGAAAGGACTGCTGTCCCCCGATTTGGAAACCCAGGCTCGCCTCGTTCGCTTTCAGGAACGCCAGCGGCCCCCACCTCCCCGATTTCGGGTCCTTGGCCATGGCAATCCCCGAGCCTCCCTGGTAGGCAAAGACAAAGCCCGCTTTGGTCCGGTCCAGCAGAATAATGCCCTGGGCCTTCTTCAAAACGTCGGCGGGCACTCTTTTGTCAGCTTTTTGCTGCAAGCTCTCAAACTTGGCAACCAGCTTCTGGGCCTTCTTCTCCAGTTGGGCCTTTGTTTCGGCCACGGCGGGCAGAGCCATTGCCATAGCCAGACATATCACTGTAATCTTCTTCATAACCAAATATAACCACAATGCAACAGCCGTCACCTTCAGGTTCGCCTGGGGTCGGACAGCCCGCCATGGCTCCCGCAAGGTCAATCATTGCAGGCAGCAATTCCGGTGCCCAAGGAGGGGCAAATCTCCCGACCATGCAAAATTAGCTATTGCTATGACAAAAAACAGCCAGCTTTTGCCAATCCTGATGTAGCCGGTTTTTTCTCCCTCAGCAACAGTGCTTTTGCATAAAATCAGCTATGCGGCTATGAGCGACTTACTCGAATCAGGCGGGAACCGGCGGGCATTCTTCCGCGCGGTCTTGCGCTGCGGTTTGCTAAGTATTGGCGCCGCAGTGGTCTGGATAACGGGCCGGCGCGGGATGGCCGCGGGGCGGTGTGTGAACCGGGGCATTTGCCGCGGATGCGATGTTTTTTCCGCATGCCAGTTGCCCCAGGCGCTTTCAGCCAAAGCATTTTTCCGGAGGTTGAACTCATGAGCACGCAGGATCATTCAAAGAATCGGACGGAGTGCGGCTCCGACGCCGCGCCGCAAAAGGAAGCCCTTTCCCAGGGCGCGCCGGCGCCGCTGAATCGCCGCCGCTTTTTGGTCCAAGGCACTCACGGGGTGGGTTTTCTGGCTTTGGGCAGCCTCGTGTCGGGCGGGTGGACCACGCCGGGCAACGCCGCGGTGAACCGGTTTGCTTACGATGTGGAGCGGTTTAGCACCACCGACCCGAAATTCCTGGTGTACGATCGGGCGGGCGGCTTCCCCATCCCTGACCCCGCGCCGCGGCGGATCGTGTTTTCGAAAGAAGGGCAACTTTACGTTGCAGGCAAACGCGGCGTGAGTGTGCTGGACCGATCCGGGGGTCTCATTCGCCTCATTGAAGCTGGAGCGCCTGTTCGCTGCGTCGCGGTGGATGGCAACGGCCAGGTCTATGCCGGGGTCCGTGACCATGTCGAAGTATTCGATCCTGCCGGTCGGCGGGTGCGAAGGTGGGAAGCCCCTTCGAAAAAAGCGTGGCTGACCGGTCTTGCGGTTTCGAAAGCGGATGTCTTCCTGGCGGATTCCGGCAGCCGGCTGATCTGGCGGTGCGACTTGGAGGGCAAAATCATTGGCAAGATCGGTGAAAAGAACCCCGAGCGCAACGTGCCGGGCTTGATTCTGCCGAGTCCTTATCTGGACGTAAAAGTGGGGGGAGACGGTCTGCTGCGTGTCAACAACTCCGGCCGGCACCGAATTGAGGTCTATACCGCGGACGGCGACCTCGAGCTTTTCTGGGGCAAGCCTTCGGCGGCGATAGAAGGTTTTTGCGGATGCTGCAACCCGGTGGGGCTGGCCTTGCTGGCGGATGGCCGTCATATTACCTGTGAGAAGGGCCTGCCCCGGGTAAAACGCTACGCGGCGGACGGCACCTTCGAAGGCGTGGTCGCCGGTCCCGAAAGCTTCCCCAAAAACGCGCAGGCGGGCAAGGCGCGCGACAGCGAGGATGGCACCATGGGCGGCCTGGATGCCGCGGTGGATGCGCGCGGCTGGGTTTACGTCCTGGACTTGGTGGCCGCCGAGGTGCAGGTCTATCAACCCAAGGGAGCGGTGTGACATGATGCCCGCCGCCAGCCGTTTCTTCCCCAGTCTTCAGCCGAGAGGGCTCCCATGAATTCGTCTTCTCCACACCCCCCCTCAGTCAGCCGGCGCCAGTTTCTGCGCGACGGGGCGCGCGTAGCCGCAGTGGCGGGGCTGGGCGGGCTGGTGGGGCTGGCCGCCAGCCGAAGCACCGGCAAGGAATGGGTCTGGCAGATTGACCCCGACAAATGCGTCCGGTGCGGCAATTGCGCCACGCACTGCGTGCTGGAACAATCGGCGGTCAAATGCGTCCACGCCTACGCCCTGTGCGGCTACTGCCAGTTGTGCACCGGCTACTTCGAGCCGGAGCCCAACGCCCTGAATACCGGGGCGGAAAACTGCCTGTGTCCAACGGCTGCCATTCAGCGCACGTTCGTCGAGGACCCCTATTACGAGTACACCATTGACGAGAATCTCTGCATCGGATGCGCGAAGTGTGTCGAGGGCTGCACCCGCTTTGGCAACGGCTCGCTGTTCCTCCAGGTTCGTCATGACCGCTGCGTTAACTGCAACGAATGCGCCATTTCAAAAGTCTGCGCCGGTGACGCTTTCCAACGCGTTCCGGCCGACCAACCTTACTTGCTCAAGACCACCCACTAAGGATGACCCGCCGACTCTCATTCAAGCCGCTCTGGCGCGCCGGGCTCCTCCTCGCCGTCCTGCTCGGGCTGGGCAGCCTCGCGCGCGGTGAACAGCGCTTTCCCCCGCCGGATTTCGAGAGCGGCCATCAGTTGCCGGCAACCACCACCCCGGCGGCGCGGGCGCTGGGGCTGGAGTACCTGGACATCGCGGTGCTGGTCGCGGCGTTGGGCGTCGCAAGCTGGCTGATTTATCGCCGCCGGTCCCGCCGCGGCCTGATCTGGCTGTCGGTCTTTTCCCTGGTCTATTTTGGCTTCTGGCGCTACGGGTGCGTTTGCGCCATCGGCTCGATTCAGAACGTGGCGCTCGCCCTGGCCGACCCCGCCTATGCCGTGCCCATAGCGGCCCTGGCTTTCTTTGTGCTCCCGCTGGGCTTCGCGCTCTTTGCGGGGCGCGCCTTTTGCGCGGGCGTCTGTCCGCACGGCGCGCTGCAGGACCTGGTGTTGTGGAAGCCGCTCAAGGTGCCTCCGTGGCTGGAGCAGGGCCTCGGCATCCTGCCTTTTGTTTATCTGGGGGCGGGTGTTCTGTTCGCCGCCACCGGCAGTGCGTTCATCATTTGCCAGTACGATCCCTTCGTGCCCATCTTCCGCATGGGCGGCCGCACCTTGATGGTGGGAACGGGCATCGTTTTGCTTCTGCTGGGCATGTTCGTTGGCCGTCCCTACTGCCGGTTCCTGTGTCCCTTTGGCGCGTTGTTGAAGGTCTGCGCCACGGTGGCCAAGTGGCGGGTGCGGGTCACACCCGACTACTGCACGCAATGCCGGCTTTGCGAAGCCTCCTGTCCGTTTGGCGCGATGCGCGAGCCTGCCGCCGGGCGGCCGGAGCCCGCCCAATTGGCGCGGAATCGGCGGCGCCTCGGCTGGCTGGTGGCCTTGACCCCCGTCTTGCTGCTGGCGGGCGCGGGGTTGGGAGCCTATTTCAGTCCGGCAGCCGCCCGGGTCCACCCCACAGTCCGCCTGGCCGAGCGTTTCTTGCTCGAGCGAGATTCGCCTCCTCGAACCGGCGTGCTCTCGCCGGACGACCTGGCTTTGGAACGCGCGCGCCAGGCCCCCCGTCAACTGCTCGAGGAGGCCGCGCGCATCCGGCGGCATTTCAGTTGGGGCACTCCGTTGTTCGGCGGCTGGATCGGCCTGGTGATCGGTCTCAAGCTGGTCAGCCTTTCGCTCCATCGCAAGCGCACGGATTATGAGCCCGACCGGGGCGACTGCTTTGCCTGCGCGCGATGTTTCGAGTATTGCCCCAATGAACTGGTGCGGCGCGGGGTTTTGCCCGCCGCAGCCATTTCGCAAGCGGCGGCCGCGGCCGCTCGTCCCGAACCGGTTGTGGCAAAGGAGGGAGCTTCATGAACGGCGGGCCAGCCTGCACCCATTCAGCCGTGCCGCCGGTCTCACCTCCTTCCCAGGAAGGATGGCGGCTGCTGGCCTGGGTTGCGGCAGTCTTTTCCCTCCTGTTGGGCATCGGAATGGCGGCGGGTTATTGGCAGGTCAAGACCGATGAGCCGCTGAGTTCGCCCCGGCTCAAACAGCTCAAACTGGCGCTGCGGGAGAAGCCGGCGGACGAAAACCTCAAACAGCAGATTCGACAACTGGATTTGCAGCTTCGCCAACGTTACTTCCGGCATCTGGCCCGCACGCAGGCCGGAGTCTGGCTGCTTCTCGGCGGGGTGGCAGTGTTTCTCTATTCGGTCGGCCGCGTGCGCCGCGGGCAAAAGCGTCTGCCGGTGCTGACGGCCAGGACCACCCCCGGGGCGCACTCCGAGCGGATGGCAGCCTTGGGACGCTGGTCAGTCGCCGGCGCGGGCGCCGCCGTGGGGATGCTGTTGTTCGGGCTGAGCTTTGGAATCACCAGCGCGCTGCCCGAGAAGACGGCCGAGATTGACAGGCTGTTGGGAGGCGACGCCGCCGCAGGGGCCGTGGCGGCGACACCCGACGCGGCGTCACCGGACGAATTGCGCCGGAACTGGCCGCGCTTCCTTGGGATCAATGCCAGCTTCGCCTCCTGCTCGAACACGCCTGTTTCATGGGATGCCGCCACCGGGGAAGGCATCCTGTGGAAAGTGCCCGCCCCCTCCGCCGGGTTCAACTCGCCCATTGTTTGGGGCGACAGAGTGTATTTTACGGGGGGCAAACCAGGCCAGTTGGAAGTCTTCTGCGTGGATGCCAACACGGGACAGGTTGCCTGGCGTCAGGCCGTCGCCAACGTCCCCGGCAGCCCCCCCGAGCCGCTGGACATTCCGGAATCCACCGGCTACACCGCGCCCAGTGTCGCCACCGATGGCCGCCGGGTTTATGCCATATTCGCCAACGGCGACACGGCGGGCTTCTCGCTCGACGGGCGGTTGTTGTGGACCCGTGCCTTTGGCGCGCTGAAGAACCCCTACGGCCACGCCACCTCCCTCATCACCTGGCAGGACCGGTTGCTCGTTCAGCTTGACCAGGGCGAGAGCGAGGAGGGCAAATCCAAGCTTTACGCGCTGGAGGGGCGGTCGGGGAGAATCCTCTGGCAGCGCCCGCGCAAGGTGGGCGGTTCATGGACCACCCCGATGGCGGTCGAGGTTGCCGGCAAAGCGCAGGTGATTGCCCTGGCGGTGCCTTGGGTCATTTCCTACTCGGCCGTGGATGGAACCGAGCTTTGGCGGGTGGATTGTCTCAATGGCGAAGTAACCCCCTCTCCGATCTGCGTCAACGGCCTGGTGATCGCCATCAGCCCGTCGGACAAAATGCTGGCCATCCGTCCGGATGGCCAGGGGGATGTCACCGCTTCACACGTCGTGTGGAGCGCCGAGGACAATATCCCGGATGTCACCAGCCCCGCCTCGAACGGTGAGCTGATCTTTACCGTGACCACCTCCGGCCTGCTGACGTGTTTCGATGCCCGGAACGGCAGCAAGGTCTGGGAGCACGAACTGGATGAGGATTGCCACGCCTCGCCCGCCATTGCGGGAGGGCGGATGTATGTGTTTGGTCAGAAGGGAACGGCGTTCGTCCTCGAGGCGGGGCGCGAATACAAGGAACTGGGGCGGGTGCCAATGGGGGACTCGTTCCATGCGAGCCCCGCGCTGGTCAACGACCGCATATACCTCCGCGGTGTCAGCAACCTCTGGTGCCTGGGGTCGGGCCCGTCCAAATTGGCCCGCCAGCCTTGAAGGCCCGTTCACCGCGATGCCTGTTGACCTTAAATTCGTGGATGAAACCCTGGAGCGCATCGGGCGCAAACCCGAGGCGGTCATCCCGATTCTTCAGGCCCTCCAGGACCATTACGGTTTCCTGCCCGAAGAAGCCCTGCGCCGGGTGTGCGA
>JARKQH010000308.1 GCA_029974925.1 Verrucomicrobiota bacterium | reverse complement strand
GAAGAGAAGAAGCAGCGCAAGCTGGAAAAGAAGGCCGCCGCCCCTGAAGAAAGCAATGAGGATGCGGCGGAAGACAACCAGGAGCCCCCTGCGCAAGAGTGACCGCGCGGCCCTCGCGGCCCCGCGCGCCCACCCGGTGTGGCGAACAGGGTACGGACAGAGCCTCTTTCGGCCCGCCGCGCATGACTCCGGCAGCGGTTCGCGGACCCGCCAACCGCCGCCACTGCGCATTCCACCGCCACAGCCCCCTCCGCAGCCGGAGCGGGGTTTGTCCTGGGCTTGCTCGACCTTCGAAGTCCTGATGCCCCTGTCCCGTGTCCTCACCGCCCTGCATGGCGGCTTCGCCACGGCGACGGCCGCGGGCATTGGCCTTTCCATCCGCTCGCAATCTCCGCGTTGCTTTGCGCCCCCGAGTTTCCGGGGCATCCAGCCGAAGGCCGCCGCTCCCGGTCGGTCCAAGGACAGGAGCGGTGCACGCCCCTCCCGAACTCGTGTTGCCAATCGGCCAGCTTTCTGAAATTTGACTTGAGCCACCCTGGATGATTCAGGAGAAATCGCGATGGCAAAATCCTACCTGCTCTACCGTTGCGGCGGCGAAGGGATCAGGATGCCGGTGATGATCTTCACGGCCGACTCGGAGGAGGAAGCCCGGGAAGCGCCCACCTGGCTGCGGCAGCATCATCCTGAAAACGCACTTCTTCGTCTTGGCCCCGGGGAATTCTTCGAGATCATCGAGCAAACCAAGTGCTCGCCGGAGGACTGGGCGGATGCCGTCGCGAAGCTGACGGCCGGCAATGCTCAAGAAAGCAGGAACCGCCCAACCGGTTAGAAGCCGTTCATTGCTCCGCATCTCGCCCTTCCCGGGAGCTTCGACGCTGGACGGGAACCGCCCAACCCAGGGGAATAGCTCCCGGGGCACTCCTGGCGTGTGAGACTGGGCGCCATGGGAGGATTGCGGACCAGGGAAGACGAGAGCAAGACAGCGGGGCGCAGGACGGTACAAAGATTTATCGCCAGAGATAAAAGGGCGTTGCCGCCTGGAATTCAAAGATGAAAATCAATTGCAGGCATTTTTTGGAATTTTCCTTGCCAAACCCTTTCGATCAGCATAAGTATCAAATCTCACTTCAACAGGCACACATCTTATTGATTCTTGGACCTTTGTCGACGCTTAGCTCCAGTTCACCGAGACGACCGCCTACTACCTTCAG
>JARKQH010000306.1 GCA_029974925.1 Verrucomicrobiota bacterium | reverse complement strand
TTCCAGCGGTTGCCCACGTAAATCTCCCCATCCCGCATCCCACGGCCGTTGCCGATGACGAAATGGTAGGCGAGGCCGTTTTCCATGTGCCGCTGCTTGAGATGGTATTGGTTCATGGCCTGGATGGTGGCCTCGCGGGTGGCGCTGTGGTGCAGGACGATTCGTTGCCAGCGGCCGGCCTTGACCGGCGCGGCGGCGATGGCTTTGCGGACGGAGGACGGAAGGGCCGGTGGTGGCGGCGCCGTTTGAGCCGCCTCCGGCGAGGGGATGGCCAGCTTTTGGCCTGCGCGCAGCCCGGCGGTGGTCTTCAGGCCGTTGCGCTCGGCCAGGTCGGCCACGCTCACGCCGTATTTTCGCGCCAGACCGTAGAGGCTTTCCCCTCGCTGAACACGGTGCCATCGCTCCGGCGCGGCGAGCAAGGGCAGGGCCGGGAGCAGCAGAACCAGCAACAGCAATCCAAGGCCGGCCAGGCGCCGGGCGGGCGAAGCCCTTCTCCTCACGAGCGCGCTGGCAGCAGAGTGCAACATCTCAGGGATTGGGTGGCGCGCCGTTGGCCGGCGTTCGCGGGTTATCCTGGAACCAGCCCTTGATGGTCCGGAGGGGACGAAGCGGCAGGAGCATCAGCTTGGGCAGCAAATACACCGGCTCGCTCCGCGGTTCTCCCAACGTGCCATAGACCCGGTATTCAAAAAGCTTGGTCACGGGCCAGAAGACCGTGCTGACCAATGGGCCGACCACCCAGAGGTCGCGCAGGGGTTCGGCCTCGACGCGGGCCTCGACCTGTTGCGCCAGGTCCACCGTCCCGCGGTACTGGAGCCGCAAGGCCGGGGAGCGGATTTCGAGGTTGTCGGTGCGGATGACGCCGTTGGTCATTACAAACGTGCAGGTCCCTTCCGACGCGCGGCTGTGGCCCAGGCCGGGAGAGATGCTGTTGAGAACCGGGGTCAGGATGCCGAAAATGGGGATGTCCCAAATCAGGCCGTTGGTCAGGGCCACGTGCCCGTAGCCATTGACGGACCGCCAGCTTTCGCTGTGGCCGTCGGTGACGGTGAGGGCGCCGCTCAGGCGGCCTTCGAGGTGATTGGTGGCGCTGGACAGGTCGGCCATGAGCCGCTCGAGGAGGGCATTGGTGACCGCCACGACAAATTCAAAGCGCGTGGGTTCGCCGGGACTGAAATCAAAGTTGGCGAACCCGGCGGCGGCGCCGTCGTAGAAGTGGGTCTGAACGTCCGCGAGATGCACCTGGTGGTTGGTCCAGTGAACCGACCCCTCGATCCGGGCGACGTTAAACCGCCACCAATGGAAGTCCTCGCCCGCAATTTGGAACCGGAGGTCGGCGCCCTCTTCGCCGTGCATGGGAATGACGCCGTGGACCCGCGCGGTGGGCGGGGCGCGAAACTGGTAAGGTTCAATCGCCCGGGCGACGTGCCGGCCAATCGCCCGCGCAATCACCATCGGTTCAAAGGTGCTGAACCCGTTGGTGAGGAATACGCGCTGGAGGTTGAAATCCGCCCGGAGGCCGTCGGCCCGGGCGGTTTGGGTCCCCCGCTCGACAACCGGCTGGATGAACTCCAGCACCTGGTTGGTGTATTGCACAACCGTTTCGAGCCGGCTGGCCGACTCGCCGCGAAAACTGAAGTTGGTCAGCAGCACCCTCCCGCGAAAACCGGTCCGCTCGGGTTGGTGGGCGCGGCCCCAAATCTCGGCGGTGATCCCGGGCGGCTGGCTCAACTCGACCAGGGCCAGGGCGCGTCGCTGGTCATCCTTCAGCAGCGGGTCCAGGGCGAGGGGATCGAAATGACTGCGAATCCGCCAATAGAAATCCTTGGTTTGATCATTGGCGCGATGCTCCGCCTCGAGCACGCCCTCGGGGCGGGTGATTCGCAGGTCGGGCAGGTGCCAGCACAGATTCGAATAAAAAAAATGGGACTGGGCCGCCAAGACGGACAGGCCGCGATAAGAGGCTTCCTGGTCGAGCGCGAACCGGCCGTTGAGCCGGAGGGTGGGCTGGACCTCGGCAGCCCAGTCCGGCTGGCCCTCGGTCCAGGGGGGGAGTACCAGGGCAATTTGCGCCTCCGCGCGCGGCGCGCGGCGCCAGGTGAACTGGCTCAGCCAGCGCGCGGCGCCCGGCGGCAGGAGGGGCGCGACGCGGGTGGGGTCCAGGTCGGTCGTGACGCGCAGGTCCAAGTCGCGCGAAGCGACATCCAGCCGGCCGGTGGCTTGCAATCCCGCGTCGTAGGCTTGCAGGCTGACGTTGGAGACAACCAGGGACGGCGCCTGCCAATGCCCGGCCAGGTCCAGCCGGTTGGCAGCCAGGTCCTGGGCCTGGAGGTTCTCCGCCTGGCCGTGCCAGGACAACTGGTAAGGCTGGAGGTTCGTCCACCACGCCCAGGCCGGGTCCGGCGCGGTCCGGCCGGCTTCTAGATCCCGACGGAAATCCGCCACGATGGAAAAGGCGCCGGCGCTGGCCCAACGGCTGGACAGTTGCTCGACTTGAAGGCTGGCGGCGCCGGAGAGGGGGACGGGGTTGGTCAGGGCGTGGACCCAATTGGCCGAGAGGCAAGGTTTGGCGCCGGCCGCCCAGGGGGTCCACCCGTCCGCCGCGGTCAAGGAAAGGGTCCCGCGAACCAGGTTCGTTTCGCTTTCGGCCGCCTTCAAACCCAGGTGCAGATGCAAGTTGGTGGCGGCGCCCCAGCGGGTCTCGGCCGCCGCCGCCTCGAGTCTGACCTCCGCTTCGCTGACCTGGTTGGAGGCCGGCAGCAGCACGCTGGTGAGCCGGCTCTGGCGCAAGGCGCCCCACCGGGTTTGGGCTCCCTCGGCGCGCAAGGAGAGGCGCACGAGGAAACTCCGCAAATCGCGAGCATCGCCGCGCACATCCAGTTTCAGCTCGGGGGTGCCGTCAAACTGGACGGTCTCGAGCAGGTCCGCCAGCCGCCGCAACCGGCGCGGGCCCTGACCCGCCGCAGTGGATTCGGAAGTGCGGAAGATCGGCCACTCCGGGATGGCGGAGGCGTTGGTGATCATGCCGGAGAGCTGAATGGTTGCGCCGGCGAAGGCGGCAGTGAAGGCCTCGAGCTGCCACTGGTCGTCGGGCAACAGGCGGAGGTCGGTGCGCAGTTTTTCGACGACGAGCTGGCGGGGGGGCGCGTTGGTGTCGGGGACGGGCCAGACCAGGCGGCCGTCGCGGAGGCGCAGGCCCGTGACCTGAAATTGGAATCGCGCCAGCGCGGCGCGGTCGAGTTGGACCTGCACTTCGCGGGCGTTCAGGCGCGGGCCGTCTTCGGAATCGAAACCACCAAACCGGACTTGCTCGGCCACGATGCCTTCGATCCAGCGCCAACGCAGGCGCGAGAACTGAAGGTCCAGGCCCCGGCTCCGCAGTTTTTCGAGGATGGGCTTCTTGATGAACGACGGGAGCCCGACCTGGTTGAGATAAATCAGCCCCCCCAGGCCGAGCAGGACCAGCAGCCAGACGGCCATGCGGAAACGCCGGAAGTAGAGGCGGCAGCGGCGCCAGAACCGGGGTTTGGGGTGGGTGCGCTTGGACGAACTGTTCAAGGGGAGGACCTCGGGACCCGCCAATCGGGGACTAAACGCCGGGCGGGACCGACAGGTAGGAGACAATATCGCGGTACAGCAGCCAGGGGAATTCGCAAATCCATAACTGCCCGTCCAGGGTCACCGCGGCGTACTGGTACTGCGACGGCGCTTCCCCGCCGAATTCGATGGTGGCCGTCGCGCCGGTTTTGAGCTCGAGGGTGATCTGATGACTGTTGGTGGTGAAACCGTAGCGCGCGCGATATTCCTCGCCGCAAGCCACCCAGACCGCCGCCGAGGCCCGGGCCAGCGCCCGCACCGTTTCCTCGATGGCGAGGTCATTGATGACCCCTTGCGAGCCCGGGGCCAGCGACCAGTCGTGCGCCCCGCGATGGAGAATCTTCCGGGTGCGGCCGTCCTGCCGAATGACAACGCTGGCGACGTTGGTCACCTGAAAATCCCACAGGCGCCGCTCCCGCAACTGCCACGGCGCGGCGGGGAGGCGGAGAAAATCGGCGGTGGTAATGGCATACACGAAGCTCTCGTCCGTGCGGCGGACATAAACCCGGTCGGTCTGGTTGGTGGAAACGCCGAAATGCAGGTCGGCCAGCACGACATTGGTTTTCAGGCCGGCGGCATTGGTCACCGAAGTCTTCAGCACGAACTGGCGCAAGGGGGCCGCCAGACCGTAGGCGGGCAGGTCCGGTTCCGTCACGACGTCCTTGACGAATTGGGCGATCTGCAGCCCGCTCAAGGTCCCAAGCAGCTCCCGCACCAGGTCGGGGTCGGCGCGAAATCCCGCCGGCAACACGCGCCACTGGTCGCCTTCCTGCTGCTCGAGGCTGAAAGGCGTTTCGCTCCGCACTTCGACCGCGTCCACGGGGTCGGTCAGGGCCACCAGGTGGGGGTCGCGGAACTCGTTGAAGCTGGCGCGCCAGGCGGTGAGCGGATCGGTCAGGACGGTAAAGATGGTGGGGGCGCCCAGGCGGCGGCCAAACACCAGGCCGGGTTGGTTGGTCGGGCTGGCGCCGAACTGCAGAGCCCCCACCAGGTTGGTTCCCTGGCGGAACGCGATCTGGAGCGGCGGGGACTGCAGCCCGAAGGGTTCCAGGTCGGCGGCGGGGTCGTCCGACACGAACGACTGCACCTGCAAGGCTTGGAGGACTTCGACCGACTCGCGGATGCGGGCCTGGTGGGCCCGCGCGGGGAAGGGACGCACCAGCCGCCACAGGCCGGTGGCGGCGTCCAGTTCCAGCTCGAAAACCTTGGCCCCGTTGGTGACGGTGATGAGATTGTAGGCGCCGGGCTTGAGGGCCAGAATGGAAGTATCGCGCCACTCCACCGCCGCGCGCGGAACCAGGTTGAGCAATTCGGCATCCACCACGAACGCGCCCTCCTGGCCGACGATCTGGATGAATACCTGGTCCCCGGGGGCGGTCCGGGCGCCGAGGAGAAGCTGCACCCGATAATCCGGCTGGCTGAGGATGAGCGAGGCGGCCTGGAGCGAGGTCAGCCCGAATTCCTCCTCCGCAGTGGGGCGGGCGCGGATTTCGGCGGCCGTGATGGTCGTGGCGGGGGTGAGTTTTTCGAGGTAGGCCAGCAATTGGGCTATTTTAATCCCCTGGGCCGGGTAATGAACCGGCTCGGTCAGTTGCCAGGCTCCCTCGACCCGCTGCGCGTGAATTTCCAACTGGTTGGTTCCCGGGGGACGCACCTGAAGGCTGGTGACCGCGTCGGCGCGCAATTGGGGAAGGAGTCTGGCGGGTCCGGCCTGCGAGCGGGGACTGGCGTAGCGGTGGTTGATGAGGATAAACGCCAGCAAGCTGGCGGCGACAATCAACCAAGTCCAGGTGGCACGGGCGTTCATCGGCGGCGACGGAACCAGACCAGGCAGCCCGCCAGCAGCACGCCGCCAGGCATCACGCCCAGCAACAGCCATTGCGTGCGGGCCAGTTCGGAAGGAGTCATGGCCAGGCGATACTCCGTGATGGGCCTCGGCCCCAGGCCCTCAAGCAGGTGCGGGCGGTCCAACAGCCAGTTGACGGCGTAGCCGGCAAAATCCCGGTTGGCCGCCGAGTCAATTTGGTGATTGGCCAGGAAGATCGAGTCGCCCACCACCACAATCCGGCTGGTGCCGCGTTCGGTAATGACATTCTTGATGGCCCCCTTTTCCACCGCCACCGCCAGCGGATAGGACTGCCGGGCGCGGCCGGGCGCGCCGGTGAGTTCGGACCTGGGACCGGAGAAAGCGATTTCCTCGACCTGGGCGGCGTCGGCGGGAACGGCGGGCCCCTGTTTTTTGCCCACCCAGCGCGGGAGGATGAGGTGGAGGCTCATTTGGACCAGCGGCTCGACGATGGGATGTTTGCTGAAGCGGCTGACAATCACGTCGGTGCCGGACATCGTATGCTCGACATCCTTGACGACGTTGGTGGCCACCTGCACGTTCCATTTGGCCAAAACCTGCTCGAGGCCCGTCTCCCCCTTGCTCAGGGACAGCACATTGAACAAAGCCAGCAGGCGGCCGCCCTGCTCGAGGTACTGTTCGATCTTCTGCAATTCGAACTCGGGGATGGCGGTGGCGGGGCCGGCCACCACCAGCAGGTTGCAGTCCATCGGCACCTGGTTGGTGCCCAGGAGCGAGAGTTTCTCCACCTGGACATAATTCTGCTGGAGCAGGCCCGCGAACTTGAGATAACCGACACTCTTGTCCCCGCTGTCAATTTCGTGCTCGCCGTGGCCGCGGAGAAAATAGGCCTTGAGCGGCTTGGGGTTGGTGATGGCGATGAGGGCGGAGGTGAAGGCCTTTTCCCCCTCGAAGGCGGTGGGCTTGCGCCGGTATTCGCGCTGCTCGGGGTTGGGCAACTGCTCGAGGACGTACTTGGTCAGCGCGTTGCCGTCCACCGACCGGACGCGGCCGCCGCAGTCAAAAATGATGACGTTGCGGGCGGTGGGGCCGGAAAGGAAGGGGTAAGCGGTCTGCAATTCGCGGGCGGCGCCGGGGTCACGCAGGTAATCCACCACGCGGAGGGAGAGCTTGGAGTTCAGCAGCTTGTACTCGTTCAGCAGGTCCATGACCGTGCTGAACAACGGCTCCTCCTTGTCGTAGTAAACCGTGATTTTAACCTCGTTGGTGATGGACTCGACAAAATTGACGGTGCGGGGGGACAGCGGGTTGCGGGGGTGGCTGCTGGCGTTGAGCCGGACGAAATAGGTCTGGCTGATGTAGTTGACCATCACCACCACCGCCAGAACCAGGCAGACCACCAGGCCCACGTGAAACCCCATCCCCCACTTGCGGTAGGGCGAAAAGCTGGGCTTGGGTTTGGGCTCGGGCATACTATTTCCACCGGCGGCTTTCCACAATCCGCAAGGTCAGGAACAGGAAAAACAGCGTCGCGCTCAGGTAAAGCACCACCGCCCGGGTGTCAATCACCCCGCGGGCAAAGTCGTGCATTTGCTCGAAGAAGGAGAGCGCGGCGAGCACCTGGGTCTGCCAGCTCGGGCGGAGGGGAAGCTGGCTGGAGAGAACGCCCACCAGGAAGAGGGTGGCCCCAAACACCAGGCTGATCATGGCGGCGGTGACCTGGCTTCGGGTCATGGCCGAGGCGCAGCAGCCCAGCGACAGGAACAGGCACCCCAGCAGGAGGATGCCCAGAAAGGTGCTGCCCACCGCCCCGAGGTCGAACGCCGAAGGGTCGTTGGTGTAATGCCGGACGATGAGCAGGCAGCCCAGCAGGGGCAGCCACATGATCATGTAAAACACCAGCGCCGCGGTGAACTTGGCCAGCACCACCTCCCGATCGCTCACCGGCGCCGTCATGAGGGTCTCGAACGTGCCCGAGAACTTCTCGAGGGCGAACAACCGCATGGTGATGACGGGCGTGGACAGCAACAGGATCAGCCAGAAGAAAGGCGTGATGTAGAACAGTTCGGTGACCGGCATCAGCGTGGGCTCAAGCTGGAGCTTCTCCAGCAACACCACGAAACTCAGGCCCATCAGGAACAGGGCGGCGGCGATGATGATGTAGCCGGTCATCGAGAGGAAATAACCGGACAGCTCGCGCCGCGTGAGGGTCAGGTAAGCCTGCATCAGGACTCCTCCTCTTCCTCGGGGCGGGTGACCTGCACGTAAATGTCCTCGAGCGAGTGCCGGTTGCGGGTCAGTTCCCGCAACAGCCAGCCCCGCTGGCGGGCCAGCTCGTAAATCCGCGGCCGCAGGTCCAGCCCGTCCCGCGGGGTGAGGGCGCAGCGGTGGTAGGCGCCCTCGGCCGGCGAAACGTCGAACTGCTCGACCTCGGGCATCTGCGCCCAGCATTCGTTCAGTTCCTCCAGCGGCGCGGCGATCTCGGCCAGAATCTGGCTGTGGCCGCTCATGAAGCGCTGCAGGTTGTCGGGGCTGTCCGCCGCCAGGATGCTCCCTTCGTACATGATGACCATGCGGTTGCACGTCATTTCAGCTTCGGGGAGGATGTGGGTTGAAATCAGGACGGTGTGGTCGCAGGCGAGGCTCTTGATCAATTGGCGGACGGCGCGAATCTGGTGGGGGTCCAAGCCGATGGTGGGCTCGTCCAAAATGATGAGTTCAGGTTCATGCACCAGCGCGTCGGCCAGCCCCACGCGCTGGCGGTACCCCTTCGAAAGCTGCCCAATGATCCGCCGCGAAACGTGGGTCAGATCGCACTGTTCCATCACCACGTCCACCCGCTCCCGCGAGCGGCGCCGGCTCAACCCCTTGAGCCGCGCCCGGAACTTCAAATACTCCCGAACCCGCATGTCGTAATGGAGCGGGTTGTTTTCGGGCATGTAACCAATCCGGCGGCGGACTTCCTCGGAATGCTCGTACACATCCAGGCCGGCTACGCGCACCGTGCCCGACGTAGCCGGCAGGTAGCAGGCCAGGATGCGCATGGTGGTGCTTTTCCCGGCCCCATTCGGACCCAGCAGCCCCACGATTTCCCCCCGCCGCACCGTGAACGAAATGTTCGACACGGCGGCATGTCCGGAATACCGCTTGGTCAGGTTCTCGACTTCAATCATCAAGCCGTCGTTCATGTCCGAAGCCCAACGCGCAGTCTAACGCACTCGCACCCGGTCGAGCCATAAAAAATTGGAAGGCGAGAAGGGCTCGCGCTTCCGTGGAACCACGCGTTGAAAAGTTCGACGGCGGCCGGTGGCGGAATGTTCATTCCCGATGGCGGAAAGCCGCGGCGGGCGGTGGGGAACCGGGCTTGAAGCCTCCCACGGCCGGAGGGGGGCACGCCGCCCCACGCCGTCGCGCCAAGGGCCCCCAGCCCCCCGGCCAGCGGCGAGAATCTGCCCTCGGGCCCCTACCGCACCCGCAGCTCGACGGTGCCCTGGCGGAACTCGACGTAGCTGCCGCCCAGCCGCCGCGGCACAATGACCGTCAGCGTAATGGTGTCCCCGCTCTTGCGGGTGGCCAGAACCTCGCCGACGATTCGCAACTCGCGCGCGGGCTGGCCTTCGATGCCCGTCAGCAGAAACCCCCGCTCGAGCCGGGCGGCGGCCGCGGGGCTGCCGGCCTCGACGGCCTCGATAAACAGGCCGTCTCCCGTGTTCAGGCCGAACCGTTGGGCGGTCTCGGCACTGGGTTCGAGCAAGGTCAAACCGGTCTTTTGCCTGACCAGCTCGTCGAAGGGCTGCAGCCGAACCACGACCTCGCGCAGGTCATTGCCGCGCTGAAGCGCCAGCCGGGCGGTCTTCTTCGGCGAGTCCACCAGCGCGCGATTGAACGCCGTGAGGCTCCGCGGCGCCTGGCCGTTGATTCGGACAATCCGGTCGTTTTCCTGAATGCCGGCTTTGGCCGCCGGGCTGGAGGGCTGGACGGCGGTGACGAGCAGCGGGTCGCTCCCGGGCCGCAGCAGGGCGCCGAACCAGAGGGAATCGGTGACTTCCGGCGTGAAAAAGCGGGAGATGGCGGCGGCCACCTGTTTGACGGGGATGGAGAACCCCACGCCCATGCCGCGCTGGCCATCCTCCTCGCGGTAAACCGCCACGTTCAGTCCAATCAATTCCCCCCGCAGATTCACCAGCGGCCCCCCGCTGTTGCCAGGGTTGATGGCCGCGTCGGTTTGCAGCCAGTCCTCCACGTTCAGCGGCTCGTTGCCGGTCGAAGGACGGCGGTTTTTCGAGCTGAGGATGCCCTTGGTGACGGAGCTGCCCAGGCCGAAGGGATTGCCCAGCGCCAGCACCGTTTCGCCCAGCAGCAGATCGTCGTCCGGCGCCAGCTTGATGGCCCGGAGTTTTTCGCCCGGCGGCAGGTCCACCTTGAGCAGGGCGACATCGCTGCCCGGCGTGGCCACAATGCGCCGCGCCTCGAATTCGCGCCCGTCCCAAAGCTTGATCTGCACCCGGTTGGCGCGGCTGACCACGTGGTAGTTGGTCAAAATGTAGCCGTCCTCGTCAATGATGACGCCCGAGCCCAGGCTGATGGACTTTTGCTGCCGGGGCAGCACGCCGGGCCAGCCGTAGAAATTGCGCAGGAGGTTTTCATACCAGTCATGCCGCTGAATGATGGTTTCGGTGGCAATGTTGACCACGCTGGGAATCACCATCTCGACCGCGTTCACCACCGCATCGCGGCGAATGTCCGGCGCGGCCGCCACCGCCGCCGGAGCGGGGCCCGACGGCGCCAGCCAGGCCACAAGCAACAGCGGCGCCACTCGCGCCGGCCGCGTCGGAAGGAAGGAGGCAAAGCATCGCTGTTTCATAATCACCTCTGTCATAAACACCGCCAGCATGCGCCAGATGCGCCCAAATTCCAGCCGGAAACGCGGCGCCTCGACTTGGGGCTTGACTTTGCGTCGCGGCCGGCCCACAAGCGGGGACGGCATGCATCCGGTTTGGTCCAGTTTCTATGGCCAATGGCGGCTGCGCTCCGGCGGACTGACCGTCCTGCGTGAAAACCAGGATTGCCCGCCGGAACGGTTGCTGCAATCCATCTGGCTTCATCAGCGGCTGTGCCGCGAGCGCCTCAAAACCGTGGACGGCCGCGAAGTGCGCGTGTTGCATCCGGGATTTCACAACCGCGAGGGCGGGCCGGATTTCAAGGGGGCGGTGATCCAGCTCGGCGACGGGCCGGCCGAGACGGGCGATGTGGAGGTGGACCTGCAGGCGTCGGCCTGGAAAGGGCACGGTCACGACCGCAATCCCGCCTTCGGGCGGGTGATTCTGCATGTGCTTTGGGAAAGCCCCCGCGCGCCGGGCGGCGGGCCGCCGACGGTGGTCATCCGCGAGGCGCTGGACGCGCCGCTGGGGGAGCTCAGTCTTTGGCTGGGCAGCGAATCGGGGTTTGACCTGCCGGCGGACCTGCGCGGGAAATGCTGCGCGCCGCTGAGCCAGCTCGCTGAAACGGAGGTGACCGGCCTGCTGCACCAGGCCGCGCGGGTGCGGCTGCTCAGCAAGGCCGCCCGGTTCCAAGCCCGGGCGCGGCAGGCCGGCTGGGAACAGTCGCTTTGGGAAGGCCTGTTTCGGGCCCTGGGTTACAAGCACAACGTCTGGCCCATGCAGCGGCTGGCGGAACTGCGCCCGCGCTGGACGGAGTCGGCGGAACCGTTGACGCTCCAGGCGCGGCTGTTTGGCATCAGTGGTTTGCTGCCCGCCGAGCTTTCCCGCGCGCACAAAGGGGCCGATCTCTACCTGCGCCGGATTTGGGATTGCTGGTGGCGGGAACGGGACCAGTTCGGCGACTGTCTGCTGCCGCGGAGCGTCTGGCGGCTGCACGGCTTGCGACCGGCCAACCATCCCCAGCGCCGCCTGGCCCTCGGGGCGCATTGGTCCGGCGCGAACCGGCTGCCGGCGGACCTGGAGAACTGGTGCGTGCGCGAAGTCCCGCGCTCCGAGCTGGTCCACTCGCTGGCCGCGGTGCTGCAAGCCGGCCCGGACCCCTTCTGGTCGTGGCATTGGACGTTTCGTTCCTCCCGCCTGTCGCGTCCCCAGCCGCTGCTGGGAGTGACCCGCGTGACGGACCTGGCGGTGAATGTCGTTTTGCCCTGGCTGCTCATCCGGGCCGAGGAAGGCGGCAACGCGCCGCTCGCGCGCCGCATCGAAGCGCGCTATTTCGACTGGCCGGCGGGCGAGGACAACGCCGTGTTGCGCCTGGCGCGGCAGCGGCTGCTGGGCGTCTCGGCGCGCAAAGGGCTGCCCGGCGCCGCGGCCCAGCAAGGGCTGATCCAGCTTGTGCGCGACTTTTGCGACCACTCCAACGCGGTGTGCGAAGCCTGCAAACTGCCGGCCCTGGTCCGGGACTGGAAGGGGGCTGGGAGAGGATGAGGGATGAAACCTGAAACCTGAAATGGGGGGACATAGGACCATCGGACCATCGGACTATCGGATGATGAAAAGACCATAGACCGAAGACCATGGGCCTTGGATTGTGGAACCAAGGACTGGCGGACGATCGGACCATGGACCAACATGGCGACGCAAGGCCGCCACCCACAGACGCGACCGATGACCCCTGACCTTCCCACCTTCCCACCTTCCCACCTTCCCACCTTCCCACTTTCCTACCTTCCCACTTTCCTACCTTCCTACCTTCCTACTTTCGCACTTTCCTACCTTGCTACTTTCCCACCTTCCCACCTTCCCCCCAATTTTCCCGAGATCGAGCCGGGCCGAGGCGAGGCGCGGAGTTGGAAATGGCCTGGCGTGCAATGCCGGAGCTCTGCGCATTTTGCGTCCCGGCGGTTCGACCGGGGGGGCCCGCAGACCACGCAGACGGACGCAGAACTGGACGTCCGGCCTGCGCCTCGACCCGCAGCCGCTTCCATACAGTGGATATGACCGCGGATAACGTGGATGACACGGATAGGAAAGAGCGGTAGAGAACTGCGGCCAAGCCTGGCGATGTCCCGGACGAGCGACTTCGCCCGCCAGCGGGAGCCCTGTGCGGCGTCTCCCTCATCCGTGAAATCCGCGAAATCCGTGGTCGCTGCTTTGCTGGGTCACGCCTATCGCCTCGTTCCTGGCTCTGGGCGCCGCACCTCGGCCTTCGTGGTCGGGCGCGCACTCCGCTGCGCGCTTTACCTGGAATTGTTGGAGAGGGGTAAGCTGGGGTGGCGGCCTGAGAGCCGTGCCCTGGCCGACGGTGTTAAACCCCGCCGGGAGTTTGAGACCGCGCGAGAACGGTTGTCATCGGGGCCCGGCAACGCAAGCCTTGTGACGCCGCGTTGCCGCGGCTTCGACCCATCCCGCTATGAAATATTCCGGCTAGGGCGCCGGGCCGAAGGTGACGCGGCCGCTCTGGTTGGTGCCCAGGAAATAGCCGTGGCCGGTGTCCAAATCCTGCAGAATCGCGCCCTTGAACGTGTTGGTCCGGGTCCGGTCCGGGGTGACCACCTTCCCGCTGAACACCCCGTTGGTCACGTTCAGCACGAAGCTCATCCGGTTGCTGGCCGGGCCGATCACCTTGTTGGCCTCGGTGAGTTCCACCAGGTTCGTGAACGCCGCCGCCAGATTGCCGCCCTCGAAGACCACCGCCCCGTTGGTCACGTTGATGACGCGTGTCGTCCGGTTGGCGGGCGCGGTGATGCGCGAGCCTTCCGCCAGCACCACGTTGGTGAATCCGGCCGGATAGTAACGCGAGCCCGGGATCGGCGGCCGCACCCAGCTCAACTGCCCCTGCAAATTGGTGGCCGGCTGGTTGGCGTCAAACTGCACCCAGCTCCAGACCGAGCCCTTGCCGCTGTAAAGCGAGGCATACAGCGGCCACTGCCCGTCTTTGGAAATCGGCACCGCCTGGCTCACGGCGGTGCCATCGGCCAGCGAGCCGCTCAGGGTGATTGTGCCGCTCGAGGCCACCGTCACCGCCCCGTACCCATCCCCCATCGGCACGGCCGGGTCGCCGTCCGGTCCCGGGAACACCAGCGTGTAGCGGCCGGCAAAGCGGGTGGCGCGGTTGGTCGTGGCATTGAACACCGCCCG
>JARKQH010000297.1 GCA_029974925.1 Verrucomicrobiota bacterium | reverse complement strand
TCAAACCTACGCCTTACCCGTTGCAGTTGGGCGGCAACCCCAACTTCAGCGCCGCGGCCGACGAAGAACCGTTCAGCGGCCAGATTGACGAGGCGGCGGTGTTCGGGCGCGTCCTGACGGCTGCGGAGATCAAGGCGCTCTACGACGCGCGTTACGGATCGCTCCTGCCTCCCTCGATTGTCAGGAACCCGGCCGCCGTCCAGCTCTATGCCGGCGGCACGGCGCGGTTCTCGGTCGAGGCCATCGGCAGCGCGCCGCTTTCCTATCAGTGGAAGACCAACGGCATCGCAATTACCGGCGCCACGAACGACACGCTGGTCCTGGCCGGCGTCACCACGGCCTTGAACGGCGTCAATATCACAGTCACCGTCGCCAACCAAGCCGATTCCGTGACCACCGCAAACGCGCCGATCACCGTTCTGGCCGCTCCCTCAACTGGCTACACGGCGGCGGTTTTGCAGGACAACCCGGCGGCGCTGTGGCGCCTGGGTGATCCCGCCTTTAGCGCTGTGGCTTACGATTCCTGGGGGTCGCACAATGGCGCCGTCAATGGCAACGTTGCATTCGGCACCGCGGGCGCCCTGTACAACGACTCGAACACGGCCGCCACCCTGGACGGGGTATCGCCGACCCGTGTGGAAGCGCCCTACGCGCCTGAGCTGAACACCACGAATTTCACGGTGGAATGCTGGGCGCGGGTGACGGGCGGTGCCGGAACCTATCGCGCCGCGGTGTCCTCCCGAAACCAGGTGCAAGGCAGTGCCATGGGCGGGTACGTCATCTACGCGACCTCAGGGAACGTCTGGTCCTTCTGGACCGGGAACGGCACCACGTGGGTGACGCTCAATGGCCCGCCGGTGGTCGAGAACCAGTGGACGCACTTGGTGGCGACCTTTGACGGCACGGACAAGCGGTTCTACGTCAACGGCGTCCTGGTGGCCACGGGCGCCGCGACCCTGGTTCCCAACCCGGTGCGCCCCTTCCGCATTGGCGGGGGCATGAACGAGGCCGATCCCGGGGATTACTTCTTCGTCGGCGACATTGACGAGGTGGCCGTTTACAATACGGTGCTGCCGGCCGAACGGATTGAATACCACTACGCCTTGGGCAAGTACAGCGTGAACACCGCGCCGTTCTTCACCCGCCTGCCCCAAGCCCAGTCGGTCATGGTCGGAACCCCCGTAACCCTGGCCGCCGAGGCGGGCGGCAGCCCGTTCCTGGGTTACCAATGGATCAAGGACGGTCTGCCGGTGCCGGGAGCGACTCAGGCCAGTCTGTCCTTCGCCAGCGCCGGCTATGGGGATAACGGAATGTATTCGCTGACGGTCACCAACGCGTTGGGGGTAACCAACAGCCCGGCAGTCAAGTTGGCGGTTCTGCCGCCGCCCACCTTTGCCCTGGTCACCAACGACCTGGTGCTGCATCTCAAGTTCGAAAACGACTACAATGATGCCTCGGGCCGTGCCAACCACGGCATGCCCGTCGGCATGCCGGGCTTTGTCCCGGGAAAAATTGGCTCGAGTGCCCTGCACTACAACACTGATACCAACCTCGGGGTTTACAATTACGTGACCTTGGGCGTTCCGGCAGACCTGCAGTTCAGCTCGAATGTGAGCTTCTCGGTCTCGTATTGGACCAAGTTCACCGGGACTCCGCCGGACCTGCCCTTCTTCTGCAACGCGGTGAACTCGTACGGCAATTGGGGATTCACCTTCGCGCCATCCTGGCAGACGGGTGGGTGGTCCTGGAGCCTGGGCAGCAGCGCTGGCTATGTCGGAGTGTATGGGGCGGCCAACAGCATTAACGACGGCAACTGGCATCACCTGACCCACACCTTCGACCGGTCGGGTGAAGTGAGCACCGCGATAACCTATCTGGATGGGGTCCAAGTGGATGCCCGCTCCGCGGCGGTGGTGGCCGACATAGACAGCGGCGCAACGGTGAACATCGGTCAGGATCCCACCGGCGTCTATCCGATAACCGGCGAGGCGGACTTGGACGAGCTGGCGGTCTGGCGCCGGGTGCTGACGACCTATGAGGCCCAGTCCATCCACCTGGTTGGGCAGCAATACGGCAGCAGCTTCGACACCGTCCGCCCGATCCAGTTGATCGCCCAACGCGCGGGAGACGACCTCGAGTTGATCTGGCAAGCGGGCACCTTGCTCGAGGCTGACAACGTGACCGGTCCTTATTCACCGGTCGCCGGCGCGGCCGCCCCCTACCATAAGGTTACTCCCGGGGCGGCAAAGAAGTTCTACAAAGTCGGAACTGGACCTTAGCCCCCGCTCCAGCCTCTGCTTCCCGGCATCAAGCGGCCGCGAGACTCCTCGCGGCCGCTT
>JARKQH010000113.1 GCA_029974925.1 Verrucomicrobiota bacterium | reverse complement strand
CGTTGGTGGCGGGGTCCCAAGCCCCGCGGATGATCGTCTGGTCCGGCCCGTTCACACTGAAGACCTTCAGCGGTTTGTCCAGCGCCACGCGGTTGGTCAGGCCGTCGCCCATGGCCTTGCCGCCTGCGGCGTAAATCCCGTCAGCCACCAGAACTTCGTCGCCCGGGTCGGCGGCGTCTATGGCGGCTTGAATGTTCGTCGCGGCATCAGACCAACTGAGGAAGGGCGGGAGGTGGCCGCCGGTGAGCGATACGTAACGCGTGGCGGTGTTGCCAGGGAGCAGGAAGCCAAGCCAGAGCAGCAAGGCCAGGAATCGTGGGGAGAGCTTCCTCATAATGCCAAATCGTGGTTCATGTTCTCAGGTCTGCCGGCCCGTCCGCGACGGACCGCCGTGTTCCGGCTCCTTTTATGCCAAAAGCCGGACCGGGTGTAAAGACACAAAGCCACGCGCTTTCCCGCGCAGCCGGTGCGGCCGAAAGCCCCATGCCGGCGGCTGGCGACTGCGGGGCGGCCGGCCTCAGCGTGCCCGGGCGGGTTTATATAACTCGACGTGAACGTCGTTGCGTTGCGCCGGTCCCGGCGTGCTGCGGCCCTGGGCAATGTACCGCTCCATCAAGTCCGTCAACCGCCGCGTCAGCTCCGGCCGGGCCGCCTGGAGATTGTGGGTTTCCCCGGGGTCCGCCGCCAGGTTGTAGAGTTGCACCGGCGGCAAGCCCTTCTCGGCGGGGGAACCGGGTTTTGGGTTGCTCCACCCGCCCGAGCCCGGGCAGAAGATCAGTTTCCAGTTGGCCTGGCGGATGGCGAAGGACCCGTTGATGGAGTGATGGACGGTGGCTTCGCGAAGGGGCGGGGTGTCCTTCCCGAGGAACGCCGGCAGCAGGCTCACGCTGTCCTCGCCGGCGTTGGGGGGAAGGGCGGTTCCCACGAGTTCGGCGCAGGTGGCCAGCAGGTCCGTCAGGCAGACCGTCTGGGTGTTGGTCGAGCCGGGACGGATTTTGCCGGGCCAGCGCACGATGAAGGGGATGCGATGGCCCCCCTCGAAGATGTCGGCCTTGGCGCCGCGGAAGATGTGGCTTGGCTGATGGCCTTTGGCGGCCAGTTCCTCCATTTTGGCGGCGGGGGAGCAGCCGTTGTCGCTGGTGGCAATGACCAGCGTGTTGGAGGCGAGCTGATGGCGGTCGAGGGCGGCGAGGATTTCGCCGACGGACGCGTCGGTCTGCATCACGAAATCGGCATAGACATTGAGCCCGCTGCGTCCGCGCCACTCGGGAGTGGGTTCGCACGGCGTGTGGGGCGAGGTGAAGGGAACGTAAAGGAAGAAGGGACGTCCGGCTTGCGCCTGCGCCGCGCGCCGGCCGAGGTACTCGACCGCCTTGCGGGTGAGGGTCGGCAGCACCTCCACCGCCTCGAAATCCGCCGCGGCCGGGCCGGTCCGGATCCAGGTTTTTTCGGTGGCCGGGAGGCTGGTCACGCGGTCATTTTCGATGAACACAAAGGGCGGCATGTCCAGCGAGGCGGAAATGCCAAAGTAATAGTCGAAGCCGAGCTGAGTCGGGCCGTTGCGGATGGGCTGTCGGTAGTCAATGCGCCGGGAGTCCCCGTCGCGGGCGAGGTCGCCGCCGGATTGGAGGGGCCAGTCCAGGCCGAGATGCCATTTGCCGATGCAAGCGGTGTGATAGCCATGGCGCTTGAGCAGGGCGGGAACGGTGAGGCGGTCCGGCGCAATCAGGGGTTTGGAGAATCCGTTCAGCACGCCGTTTTGGAGGCGCGTGCGCCAGCTATAACGACCCGTCAAAATGCCGTAGCGCGTGGGCGTGCAAACCGAGGATCCGGAATGGGCGTCGGTGAAGACCATTCCCGCCGCGGCCAGCCGGTCCAGGTGCGGGGTGGGGATTTTCCCGGCCGGGTTGAAATAGCGGATGTCGCCATACCCGAGGTCGTCGCAGAGCAGATAAAGGATGTTGGGGGCTGAGGAGGGTTGGGGTGCTGGTTCGGCGCGTGGGGCGGCGCTGGGGGCGGTCCCCGTTAAAGACGGGTCCTGCGGAGCGGGGGCCAGCCAGCCGAGGGATGCCAAGAAATCATCCACCGCCATGAGCGTCTCGCGATAGAAGCGGTTTTGGTTGCGGCCGAAGTTGAAGAAGCCATGGGGCTGGCCCTCGTAAATGCGGGTTTCGCACCGTGCTCCGGCGCGCTGCATGGCCTCTTGAAACGCGCGGAGGGCCGCAACCGGAACCAGGTTGTCGGCTGAGCCGGCCATCACGATTGCGGGTGGCGCGTTGCTGGTGACATTATGGAACGGGGAAAACTCGCGATACCGCTCGCCGACCCGGTCATGGCCCCAGCCGCCAGGTCCATTATCCAGCACCGGGTTGAACAGCAGCATGGCATTGGCTTTGGCAGACACGGACCGATCCTCGGCGGCATCATCCAGTCCCTCCACCAGCCCGACGAAGGCGGCCAGGTGCCCGCCGGCGGAACCGCCCGCCGACGCGATGCGTTGCGGGTCCACGCCCAATTCCACGGCATGACGGCGGACCCAGCGCATGGCCGATTTGGCGTCCTGGATGCAGCGGGTGGGCAACTCCCGTGACCCGCGCGGCAGCAAGCGGTATTCGACTTCGAAGGTGACCGCCCCGCGCCGCGCCAGGTGCGCCGCCTGGTTTTCAAACTGCCGGGGGTTCCCGCCAACAAAGCCGCCGCCGTGGAAGAACACAATGGCCGGACGCCGGTCCCCCGCCTGCCAGTCGGCGGGTCGCTGCACGTAGAGCTTCAGGTCCCGTCCCTCCACGGTCTTATAGACATGCGCCTGTTCCGCCGCGCACGCCGTCAGTACGCCCAGAAGCATGCCCGGGAGCCAGGGCCAGCCGGCCGAAAGCGAGGTTGTCATAACCACCGTCATTGAACCTTCAAGCCCACTCGGTGGCAATTCCTTCCGAAGCCCCCAACGTTCTTCCGCAAATGGCATGACACGAAATCGGCGCAACGATGTGGTGTTTGATCGTCTGGTTTGAAAGCCCGCAATCGGCAGGACGGAACGCCCGCGCCATGGGAGGAGCTTTTTGGCTGCACGAACAAGCGAGTTGTGGTCCGAAATGGGGGTTGGGCCACTGCGTCATTTTGACACGCTGCGGCTAACAAGACTGCGACATTATGACTCATTTCAAAGCCAAAATCGCACGAAGAATAAATTGTAAGTATTTAATTACAAGAATATTGCACGATTGGCCGTGTCGTGGCATTTGGGATGCTAGATTCAGGGTGGGCGGCTCGGCCGTTCGAGGGAACGGTTTGAGTTCCTCCCACACCTCGACCGGTAATAAAGGCAGACCCGGTTGCGGTGCCTTGAGTATGAACCAGTCTGCATTGAGAAAGGATGATGTGTATGAACGCACTAACTCGCTGGAATCCATTCCGTGAGATGGAAGAACTGCAGCGGCGGATGTCCTCTCTGTTTGACTGGAGCCCATTCCGTCGCAGCTCGCTGACCACCGACGAAGAAACCATCTCCGTGCCCGAGTGGGCGCCGTTGGTGGACATCGCCGAGGACGACAAGGAGTATTTGCTCAAGGTTGAGCTGCCTGAGGTCCAGAAGGATGATGTCAAGGTGACGGTGGAAGGCGGAACTCTCACCATCTCCGGCGAAAGGAAAGCCGAGAAAGAGGAAAAGGGCCGCAAGTTCCATCGGGTGGAACGGTATTATGGCCGGTTTGAGCGCAGCTTCAGCATTCCGGATGACGCCGAGGCCGACAACGTCAAGGCGGAATTCAAGGATGGCGTGTTGCGCGTCCACCTGGCCAAGAGCGAAAAGGCCCGTCCGAAACAAATCGAAGTGAAGGTGGCCTGATCCGCGCGGCCGGAACGCGCCCGGCAGCGCGTTCCCCGCAACGTCATCCCCCCGCCCGGCCTGCTCGCAGCAGGCTCGAGCGGAGGGTTGAACGTTTTCAAGGACCCGGCTGTCTGAAGACTGTTGGAGCGGCCGCGAGGCCGCTCATAGTTGTGGAATCGGAGTGCTGCCGGCCCTGCCTCGTTCGCGAGGCCAGGCCGGTGGTCACTCGGAGCCGAAGCCATTACATGGAGCAACTGGCGCGGCGGCGGCCGGGCAACGGCCGCGGGCTGCGCGCAGAAAAACAGTTGAAGCAATCAAGCATGCGATGAACACGACCGTTAGTCTTGTGAATCTTATGCCGGAAGATGCACAGCGTGACGCCGTGGAACAGAGCCTTGCTGCCATGGCGCCGGCTTCCGCGCGAAATGTCCTGCCAAACCTTCCCACGACCACCCTCCACTCGCCCGGCCCGCCTCGTTTCCTGTCTTTCCGGGACATAGCGGGGCTGGACGATTGGCTGATGCGGGGCATTCCCGACCTCGATTCACCCCTGGCAGGCTGAGCGGGTGGGCGCCCAGCCCCTCGCGCTGCCCTGCCGGGCTTTTTCTGGCTATTGCCATCGGCGCCGCAGTGCGGTTGACTTGAGTCATGGCCGCACTGCATCAATGGCTCTCTGCCGGGGTGGCTTGCGCGCTCCTCCTGCCGCCGGGTTTTGCCCGGGGCGCCGGCCCGCTTGCCGCCGCCTCATCGCCGCCTCCCGCGTTTGCCGGGCGGTTCGCTCATCCGCCGCCCGAATCCCGCATTCTTAAGATCATCCACGGCTGGCCGGACGGGCCCGAGGCGCAGGACGCCTTGATCCAGCGGCTGCAGCGGCAGGGATTCGGCGGGGTGGTGTGCAACGTTTCGTTCGACCAATACCTCGAGAGCGACGCCAAGTGGGACGCCTTTGTCCGCGCCGTCCGCGCGGCGAAGCAGGCGGGCCTGGCCATGTGGCTCTACGACGAGCGCGGCTACCCGTCGGGCAACGCGGGCGGCCTGGTGCTGCGCGAGCATCCGGAATGGGAAGCGCGCGGGCTGCTGGTGGCCGACCGGGAGGGCGAGGGCGGCCCCCTCGAGCTGGACCTGCCGCCCGGCCAACTGTTCCTCGCGGCGGCCTTTCCGCTTCGGGACGGTCGCATCAGCCTCAGCAACCGTGTGGACCTCGCGTCCCACGCGCGCGACGGCAAGCTGCTCTGGACCGCTCCGGCGGGCCGGTGGCAGGTCCTGGCCATCACCGAAAGCCGCCTCTACGAGGGCACCCATGCCGAGGGCAACCTCCACCAAAAAATGCCCTACATCAATCTGCTCCAGCCCGAGCCAACCCAACGCTTTCTGACGCTGACTCACCAACGCTACGCCGAGCGCCTCGGCGGAGACCTCGGCCGTTACTTTGTGGCGACTTTCACCGATGAACCCTCACTCATGAGCTGGTTTTTGAAGCCGATGCCCTGGCGGCCCCTCCCCTGGGCGCCCAACCTCCCGGCCGAGTTCAAACAGCGCCGCGGCTACCCGCTGGACCCATCCGTCGTGCCCGCGCTGATCGCCGACGCGGGGCCGCAGGGAGCCAAAATCCGCCACGATTTCTGGCTGACGGTGGGCGAGATGGTTTCCACCCATTTCTTCGGCCAGATTCAAAACCGCTGCCGGGAATGGAACATCCCGTCGGGCGGCCATTTGCTGGCCGAGGAAGGCCTGGTGGGACACGTGCCGCTCTATGGTGATTTCTTCCGCTGCGCCCGCCGCCTGGACGCGCCCAGCATGGATTGCCTGACCAGCGTCCCGGCGGAGGTTCCCTGGTTTGTGGCGCGCCTGCTGGCCAGCGCGGCCGAACTCGAAGGACGCCGCGTTGTCATGAGCGAAACCTCGGACCACAGCCAGGTCTGGCGCGGGCCGGGCGACAACCGGCCGAAGCGCATCGTGACCGAGGGCGAAATTCGTGGCACCTGCAACCGGCTTATCGTGTCGGGCGTGAACGCCATCACCAGTTACTACAGCTTCACCGACCTGCCCGACGAGGCCCTGCGGCGCTTGAACGAATGGGTCGGCCGGTGCTGCACCGCCCTGTCCGGCGGCTGCCAGGTCGCCGACATTGCCTTGCTGTATCCGGTGGAAAGCCTCTGGCCGCGGTTTCGTCCCGCGCGCCATTTAACCTCCGATTCCCCCGCCGCAACCGCCATCGAACACACCTGGCGCGCGGCCGCCGACAGCCTCTTCGCCGCCCAGCGCGATTTCACCATCATGGACAGCCGCGCCCTGGCCGAAGCCAAAGTGGACAACGGGGCGCTGGCGCATGGCAGCCTGCGCTGGCGCGTGCTGGTGCTGCCCGCGGCGGACACGCTCCCCAAGGCCGCGTGGGACAACCTCGCGCGATTCGCGCGCAGCGGCGGCGTGGTCATTGCCCTGGGCGCCCTGCCCGCCAACACCGAACACGACTTTCCCTCAGCCGAAATCCAGGCCCTGGGCCGCGAACTGTTCGGCCCGCCGGAAACCGGACCGTCGGTCAAAACGCATGACGGCCAAGGCGCCTGCGTTCGATTGCCGGCGGGGTCGGAGGGACTGTTGCCGCTGGTTCTGGACGGGCTGCTCGAGCGCGACGTCACCGTGCATGCCGCCCGTTCTCCGATCCGGGCCGCCCACCGCCGCATCGAAAATCAGGAGGTGTATTTCCTCATCAACGACAGTGCCAAACCGTGGCACGGCGCCGTGACCTTGAGCGCCGTGGGTCCAGGCGAACGTTGGGACCCCGCCTTGCCTGACGTCGTCCAGACCAACCTCGGCCCGCGTGTCAGCCTGAACCTCGCGCCCCATGGCGCCGCGCTGCTGCGCTACCCGGCGGCCCGCCTCCCGCAAAAACGACGCCCGACCGGCGGCCCCCTGCCGAATCTCACCCAGCATCCCGTGCCGCCGGTGCGACCCGACGTCATCAAGGGCGAGTTCGTCCAGGCCGAGGTGGCTCCCGACTCCACCCGCTCCACCCCCGCTCAACCGGCGTGGCGCGCGGCCGCCTCCCTCACCAGAGGCAAGGTGGACACTTTCCTTTTCCTCCGCTTTCAATTTCCCACTCCGCTGAACCTCGACGGCGCCGATTGTCTGATTCTGGACGCCTGGGTTCCCGAGGGGCAGCAGACGGGCACCCAGCTTCTGGTCATTCTCCAGGAGGAAGGGGGCGGGGACTTCCTCGCCAGCACCGGCGGCTTGTTAAACGCTGCGGGTCATCACCGCCTTGTGGTGCCGATGAGCCGATTGCAACTGGCCGGCTGGTCGCGGGACGCCGACGGGGAACTGGACCTGAAACGCGTCAGCGACATCCGGGTCGGCTGGGGCGGGTACCTGGGCGCCGAAGGCGAACGTGTCGAGTTCAGCGTCGCCCTCCCCCAGGTCGGCGTCCTTGCCCGGGCCGGCCGGCCTTGAGCCGCAAAGCCCCCCTTGGTTCCGCAGATGCCGACCCGGCCATGCCGGGGGATGCGTTTCAAGCGCGTTGCCGGCGGGGGGCGGCCAGCGCGCGGTCAAAGGGGGCCGCCCGCCTCTGGCGCGCTTCCGCTTTCAAACCGGCCCGCCGGGCAGAGCAATGGGACTTCGTTTTTCATTCCGCCTCGGTTAGAAGTATCCGCACATGAAAGACCCGAAAAGCTTCGCCGGTTTGGGTTCGTGCGCGCAGCCGCGTGGCCAAAGTCCGGCATCCGCCTTCACTTCCACCTCCCGGCAGATTGTATCAACCGGCCGCCGGCTGACGGTGAACTTGATTTTCATGGCCCTGATCTTCTGTTCCCGCGCCAACGAGGTCCGCAATGGCGGGTTCGAGCAGGGCATGGAATTCTGGCGGCCGATGTTCCAGCGCGAAAAGGACCGCGGTTCAGTAGCGATAGACAGCGAAGTGTTTCATGGCGGCAAGGCCGCGGCCCGCCTCGAGTATCGCGGCGAGAAGGACTGGAGCTTCGAGCCCGAGCTCCGGCTCAAAGTGAAGCCCGGGGACATCATCGAAGCCGAATGCTGGATCAAGGCCGAGGGCGGCTCGGAGGCGACGCTGGCCTTTTCCACCTGGGACGAGTCCGGCCGGAACCTGAGCTGGGCCGCCGCCGCGCACGGCAACGAGCAGGGGCAGGACTGGCGGCGGGTTCGCTCCCGTATGATGGCCGGTCCCGGCGTTGCCGAGGTTCAGCCCCGCCTGTTGGGCCAGGGACCCACGCGGGTGTGGATAGACGACTTCACCGCCACGCGCAAAGGCAATGTGCTGGCGGGGCGCGGCCCGGCGCCGCGGGAGGGTGGCCGGCTGACCAATGGCTGTCTGGTGGCGGTGTTCGAAGCGACCAACGCCACGGTGTCGGTGGCCGATTTGCGCTCGGGCCGCACCTGGCGGCAGGCGCCGTTCTCGCGCGAGTTCATGATTGCGCAGGCCGGCGTGCGGGAGGCGGCGTGGCAATGCCGCCTGATTCACGGCAATTCGGGACTGGAAATCCACGCGACGTTCCGTCTTGAAGGCGAGCTGCCGGAACTGGTCTGTGAGCTCGAGGCGTCGGGCGAACTGACCGCGGCGCTCCCGTTCCCGCATCCGTTCCTCAGCCAGGCGGGGGACTTTCTCGTGGTGCCCATGAACGAAGGCATTTCCTACCCGGTCGAGGACCCCAGCATCGCTCCCATGCGCCTCATTGCCTACGGGGGACATGGCATCTGCATGGCGTTTTACGGATGCACCGATGGCGACCGCGGCCAGATGGCCATTCTGGAAACGCCGGATGACGCCGCCATTCGGATTGACCGGCTGGCGGGCCGCCTGGCCATCGTTCCGGAGTGGGAGGCGCAGAAGGGCGCGTTCGGTTACACCCGGAAATTGCGTTACGTCTTTTTCGAGCGCGGCGGCCACGTGGCGATGGCCAAACGCTACCGTGCACACGCCAAAGCGGCGGGGTTGTTCAAAACCCTGGAGCAGAAACGCCGGGAAAACCCTCACGTGGACCGGTTGATCGGGGCGGTGAATGTCTGGTGCTGGGAGCGGGACGCGGTGGCGCTGGTGCGCGAGCTCAAGGCGGCGGGGATTGACCGTATTCTGTGGAGCAACCGCCAGTCACCGGAGAACCTGAAAACCTTGAACGAGCTCGGCGTGCTCACCAGCCGCTACGACATTTACCAGGATGTCATGGACCCGGCCAACTTCCCCAAGCTCCGTTACGTCCATGGCGACTGGACCACGGCGGCCTGGCCGCGGGACATCATCCGAAAAGCGAACGGCGACTGGATTCGCGGCTGGGCGGTCGAGAGCAAGGACGGCGGCATGATCCCCTGCGGCGTGATTTGCGACCGGCGGGCGCTGGATTATGCGCGCGAGCGGATTCCGGCCGAACTGGCCACCCACCCCTACCGCTGCCGGTTCATTGACACCACCACCGCCGCGCCGTGGCACGAGTGCTACGATCCCGCTCATCCCATGACGCGCACCGAGAGCCGGCGTTGGAAGATGGAGCTGCTGCGCTACGTCTCCGAGGAATGCGGCCTGGTCACGGGGTGCGAAACCGGCCACGACGCCGCCGTCCCCTATCTGCACTACTTCGAGGGAATGCTCAGCCTGGGGCCCTACCGCGTGCCCGACTCCGGCCGCCGCATGCAGGTCATCTGGACCAACGTCCCCGAACCGGTGGCCAAATTCCAACTCGGTCACAACTATCGCCTGCCGCTGTGGGAGCTGGTTTACCACGACTGCGTGGTCGCCCAATGGTATTGGGGCGATTACAACAACAAACTGCCCGCCTTGTGGGACAAACGCGACCTGTTCAACGTGCTTTACGGCACCCCGCCCATGTTCATGTTCGACCGCAAGCTCTGGAACCAAAACCGCGAGCGCTTTGTGCAATCCTACCGCAACACCGCCGCCCAAATCCGCGCCGTGGGCTATGCGGAAATGACCGATCACCGTTTCCTGTCGCCGGACCGCGCGGTGCAGCAGACGCGGTTCGCCAACGGGGTTGCCATCACGGTCAACTTCGGGGACCAGCCCTTCACGCTGCCGGACGGGGAGACCGTGGCGGCCCGGGGATTCCTCGTGCGGGAAAAGGCGCTTTGACAAAGCCGGTTTTGGGGCGAGCTTGAGGTGGGATTGAACGTTCTGCGCTGGCGGACGTCAAAGCAGCAGTAACTTCATCCGGGGTTGCAGACCTTAAGAACGGAACAAGAACAAAACCTGGAAGTGGAACGAGACTAATCGCAGCAGCAGTATGAAACGGAGAGCAGGGTATTGGAGCGGGATGGCGGTCGCAGCGGCCTGGCTGGCTTGCGGGGTGGCGCTCAACGCGGCGCCGGCCACGCGAGGGGAAAGCGCAAAAAATCCGCCGGCAAAACTTGACATTCAAGAGCGGCCCCTCAGTTCCGAGGTGAAAGCCGCCAGCAGCTTTGCCCCGGTGGCGAAGAAGGTGGGGGGGAGTGTGGTGACCGTGTTTTCCACGACGGTGATTCGGGAACGGCCGATGTGGAACCCGTTTTCCGATGACCCGTTTTGGCGGCGGTTTTTCGGCGATAATTCCGGCCGGTCGCAAGCGCCGCGGGAACGCCGCGCGCAAGGGCTGGGGTCCGGGGTGATCGTCACGCCTGACGGCTACATCCTCACGGCGAACCACGTGGTGGACGGGGCGGACTCGGTCAAGGTGGCCATGACCGACGGCCAGGAATACGATGCGCGGATCGTCGGAAACGATCCGCCGACCGACATTGCGGTGTTGAAGATCGAGCCGAAAAAGGAGCTGCCGGCCATCACGCTGGCCGACAGCGACAAGCTCGAGGTGGGCGACCTGGTGCTGGCCGTGGGCAACCCCTTTGGGCTGGGCCAGACCGTGACCATGGGCATCGTGAGCGCCCTCGGGCGCGGCGGGTTTGGCATTACCGCCTATGAGAATTTCATCCAAACCGACGCGGCGATCAACCAGGGCAACTCGGGCGGCCCGCTGGTGGATGCGGAAGGGCGGCTGGTGGGCATCAACACCGCCATTTTCAGCCGCAGCGGCGGCTTCCAGGGCGTCGGGTTCGCCGTCCCGGTCAACATGGCGCGCTACGTCATGGACCGCCTCATCAGCGATGGCAAGGTGACCCGGGGTTACCTCGGCATCAACATTCAGCCGCTGACGCCGGATTTGGCCAAGGCGTTCAACCTCCCGGATGAGAGCAGCGGCGTGCTGGTGGGCGGCGTGACGCCCAACAGCGCGGCCCAGCGCGCCGGCGTGAAGGACGGCGACATTATTGTGGAACTCAACGGCCGGAAGGTGACCGACCCGCGCAACCTTCAGCTCATGGTTTCGCAGACCCCGCCCGGTAAAAAGGTCACCCTGAAAGTCCTGCGCGGCGAGCCCGGCCGCAAGCCGGTCGAGCGCACGCTCACGGCTACGCTGGGCGAGTTGCCGGACGACATGTTTGCGGCGGGCGGGCCGGGGAGCCGGCTGGCGCCCGGCGAAAGCGAAATGGACGCGCTGGACGGCGTCGAAGTCGCGGATCTGGATGGACGGCTGCGGCGTCAATTCAACATCCCCAACGAAATTCGCGGGGCGTTGGTGACCAATGTGGCCGAGGATTCCAACGCGGCCGAGGCGGGGCTCCGGCCGGGTGACGTCATTCTGGAAATCAACCGCAAACCCGTGCAGAGCGCCGACGATGCGGTCGAGTTGAGCAACAGCGCCACCGGCAAGACCATTCTCCTCCGGGTCTGGAGCCGCGCCATGGGAGGCGGCATCGGCGGGTCCCGCTACCTGACGGTTGACAACACCAAACGCAAGTGAGCTTTGACTGATGGCCCGGTCTAATCGGTAACAATCGCCCCCGCTCCGAAGGCGGAAGGGGCCTGTTCTTTCGCAATCAACCATAACCACGGCGCCCGGCGAAAGCCGGACGAGGAGACTGCACCTATGACACTACGCTGGAGTCTGGTCACCAAAGGGCTGCGCCCGCACGGGCAGCTTAAACAGAAACTGCAGCAGAAAGTGCGGAAGCTGGAAAAACATCTGGCCCATTTCCCGCCTGACGCGGTTCACCTCCAGGTCAATCTGGAAAAGCATCCCCGCAAACCGGTGTTTGAGGCGGGGTTGACCTTGCGCCTGCCCTCAAACATGCTGCGCGCCGAAAAAACCGGCGCCGATCCCATCCCCGCCTTCGATCAGGCGACCAAAGCCCTGCTGCGCGAGATTGCCGTCCTCAAATCCGCGCTCCGCCATGAAAGCGACTGGAAACGGCCGGTGCGGCAGGACTTCCCCCCTGCCCGCCTCGCCGTGGCCACTCCCGGCGCGGAACCGGCGTAGCGCGCGCAGGTCGCCACGAAGGGAAGCGGGAATGGGCGGGACGAAGGGGCCCGGCCCGGGAGGGAACGAACGCTGTTTTTTTTCTCAATAATTGCGGCCGGGAGGGAGAAAGGAATGGGGCCGCCGAGCGTGGCACTCAACGGCCCCCTTGCGGTTTCTGAAACGGTTCAGCCGGATCAGTTCGGGCTGACCAACCGGAAGAACCTCGGGGTGGCGCCCACCGGGTAATTGGTCGAGCTTAAGCCATCGGTCGCCGGCAGGTCCTCCCAGTTGCCGCCCACCAGGCTGGGGGTGGTCTGCAGACGAACCCCCGGTCGGCCCAGCCACGAAATCAGAACGTAGCCGGGGGCGCCCGGAGCGATGGTCAGGTCCCCGAACGACGGCTCCTGGTATTGATTGCCGAAGGTGTCCAACGGCATCACATACGTCCCCACGGAGCGGATGTAGCGGACATGGTCCTGGAAGGCGGGCGCCTCGTTGTCGTAGCTCTCAATCCCATACTTGTACTGGACGCGCAGACGGGACCCTTTCTTGACGAGGTACTGCCACGAATAGATTTTATCGCCGGCCACGGCGTCGCCATGGGTGCCGTCGTCAAACATTCTGGTTTCGGGCGGCTGAGTGCCCCAGGTCCCGTAAGTGTCCCAGCCATTGGTCAGCACGTCGCCGTTGAACCAGACCCCTTCAGTCAGCGGATTGAACGCCGCCCCGCCATAGCGCTGGGCGTTGTTCATGTCCACCCGGAACGTCACCAGCGTATCGGCCGGGAGCAAACCGTTGGGCGAGAGACCATCGAAATAAGTCGGTCCCACGCTGATGAGGTGATAACCGGCGGCGTTGGTGGGCTCGTTGCCGGTGAAGGTCACATACTTGTTGGCGCCTCCCTCCCAGACCGTCGTGAAGGTCGCGGGCCGATACAGGGTGTATTTGTATTCGAAGGGCGAGCCGGTCAGTTGACTGTTCATCGTGTAAAGGTTGGTGTAAATCCCCGGCCGCGTGGTGTCCTCAAAAAGCTGAATGCCTTGCGGCGGATCCCCCCAGCCCAGGACATTGCCCCGCGCCCAGACCTGGTCGTTGAGGGGGTCGAAGGAGCCTTGGAGCATCTGGGCGTTGAGGTCCACGGCAAAGCTGACGGCGGCCTTGATGGGATAGCCGGAGGTGTCGCTGAAATAGACCACCGGCAGGTCCAGGTTGTTGGTCGGCACCAGGAAGGAACGATTCTCGCGGAAATAGCCCGGGAGACTCTCCCAATGCGCGACGGCAACGCTGTCCACATAGACAAACTTGTATTCCCGAATTGCTCCGGGCGGCAGCGTGAACTCGGTATAGGCGCCCGAGTAGATGTGCGGCTGGGCCGGATCGTTCGTCAGCACGGTGCCGCCGCCCCAGCCGGTGAACGAGCCCCGCACCTCGACAAAATCGGTGAGGGGGTTGAAGTTGCCCGCGCCAATCTGCGCCGACATGTCCACCTTGAAACTCACGTCCACGGAAGGCCCGCCCCCCCACGTGTCGGCGTAATAGGCTTCGGGAATCACCTGCGCGGCGCTGCCCAGTTTGAAATAGCGATTGGGGGTGCCGACGGTCTCCCATTGGTCGCCGCCCCCGGTGTTGTTGTTGAACACGAATTTGTATTCATAAGTCGTTCCCGGGCTGCCTGCGATGTCAATGGTGCCGGTGTAGAGATTGGTGTTGGCGGGGCTGTTGGTCAGAACGAATCCGCTGCCCCAGCCATTGAAGCTGCCGCGGCACGTGACCGTGCCGGTGGCCGGGTCGAAGGCGGCCATGATGTTAATCTGGTAGTCCATGTTGACCTGAAAGGTCACCGGGACCGCCGGGGCGGAACCGAGGGAAGCCAGCAGCAGCCCCGCGGACAAGGTTGCGGTTGAGAAGGTCTTTTTCATGTTCATTGCTTGCTTGGTTGAGGATTTGAGTTGAGAGGCGACTCCGCTGCGGGAACAGGCCCGGTCCCCGGGCCGGCCCGCGGCGTTTGGCCTGGACAAATGATCTGACATTGGAATTTCGCCCAAGTGTAAATCACAAACGGGGTAATTTCAAACCGGATGTGGCAGCGAAAGATGGCATTAAAGATGCTTTACACGCCTTTATATGGCCGAACACAACCACCTTTGTGCCCGGCGCATCCTGGTGGTGGACGACGACCAGGCGGCGCGCGAGGCCATCGGACTCCTGCTGGGCCTCGATCAACACACCGTCGTGGAAGCCGGGGACGGGCCCGAGGCGCTCGAACGGTTCCGGGAGGGCCGTTATGATTTGGTCATCACCGACTACCTCATGCCGCAGATGCGCGGGGATGATCTCACCGCCAGCATCAAGAGCCTCGCGCCGACCCAGCCGGTGCTGATCGTGACGGGGTATTTTGAAAAGCTGGCCGCGGAGGGGCGCATGAATGACGCGGTTTTGAGCAAGCCGTTCAGCCTGCAGGATCTGAGGCGGGCGATCGCGCGCCAACTGGGGGAGGGAGATGTCTCGCTCGAGACCGCCCACCTCTGGGTCAGGAACCGCGCCGCCCGGACCACCCAGGTGCTCAACGAAATTCTCCAGCGGCACGGGGGCGGCTCGGATGCGCCCTCCGACCCGCTTGCTGCTTGAATAAGGGTTGCCCGGTCCGGGTCAAGACGGCTAAGGTCCCGGAGTGTTGAAATCGGTCTTCGAGGTTTCGTGGTTTCGGGGCAAAGCGTTGGCCGGCTTGCGCTTGGCGAGCGGGTGCCTCGCTCTGTTGGCCGCGGCTTCACTCGCTGCGGCCGAAGTGCCAACCTTGACCGAGGTGTGGTCGGTCCGCATAGGCAGAACGACGGATTGCAGCCCCGCCATCGGGCCGGATGGCACGATCTATTTCGGGACGTTCAGCGGCAGCCTGTGGGCGGTCCAGCCTGACGGTCGCGAAAAATGGGTCTTCAAGACAGGCCATGGCGGCTTGATTTCCGTCGAAATCCGGTCCTCACCGGCGGTTGCCGAGGATGGCACCATTTATTTTGGCTGCCGTGACCGGCGCTTTTACGCGTTGAATCCCAACGGCAGGAAGAAATGGGATTTTGCAACCGGAGGCTGGGTGGACTCCTCGCCGGCAATTGGGGCGGATGGCACGGTTTATTTCGGGTCGTGGGACCGCAACTTCTACGCGTTGAACCCCGACGGCGGCAAGAAATGGGAGTTTGCCACCGGCGGCGAGATCACCTCCTCGCCGGCCGTGGATGCGGGCGGGCGGATTTACTTTGGTTCTCACGACGGGAAATTCTACGCGCTGAGGGCCGACGGCAGCAAAGCCTGGGAGCATGCCACCGGCGGAGCAATCCTTGCCTCGCCGGCGATTGACGCGGACGGCGCAATCTATTTCACCTCGCTCGACGGGCATCTCTACGCTCTCGAGTCGGAAGGAAACCTGCGTTGGAAACTTCGGACCGGGGGAATCACGGAGTCGTCACCGGTCATTGGGCTGGAGGGGACGGTTTATGTTGGTGTGAACAAGAATCTGTGGGCGGTGGACCGGCAGGGAAGGAAACTGTGGGACCAACCGGCGACGCTCGACGCCTATCAGGAGCCGATCAGTGCCACGCCGGTGGCCCTGGCTGACGGTTCCCTGATTGTCGTCTCCCACTACGGCCTGCTCACGGCCTTTGACCAGGAGCGAAAAATGCGCTGGAAGTATTATCTTTACGGCTACGACCACGGCTCGCCGGTCGTGGCGGAGGATGGCACCATCCTGGTCTGCAGGCAGGTCCCGAATGTCGGCCATGCCATGGTGGCTCTCTCCAACCGCGTGCCGCTGGCGCCGTCGCCCTGGCCGAAGTTTCGCGGCAACCTCCGCGGCGACGGACGCCAACGCCCTCCCCGGTAAGAAACCCCTCTTGGCGATTGGGTGGCTGAGGCAGGTGAAATGACCCACCAAACCGTGCGGGCAACTCTTTCATTTGTGGTGTTACCTCGAGGGCCGCAAGCACTTGTGCCGTTTTTCGCTGAGGCAATCCGCCTGGGGAGCGGAATCTTTTAAAGCTGGACAGGGGTCCAAGGGTCGGGCAGGATTCCAGCAAGCTTGACTGGAGGCCAATGACCGACTTCCCAGCAAAAACGACCTAGCGCGGAGCCTTGGCTGCCGCGTGCTTGAGCTTTGTATGCCACGCCGTCCGACGATAACCATTCGTGAGATGCACATTGACGACATTCCGGCCGTTGTCGAATTGGGCAATCGCGTATTCAGTGCCGAGACCCTGCCGACACTCTACCGATGTTGGGAGGAGGCGGAGGTTTTGCAGATTTATACGGCCTACAAGGAGATCTGCCTGGTCGCCACCCGGGAGGACAAGGTGGTGGGTTTTGCGTTGGGCAGCACGCTGGACAAGCCGGGCAGCTCGTGGCGGTATGGGTGGCTGGAATGGCTGGCGGTGGATCCGGCGTGCAAACGGCTGCGCGTGGCGTGGCGGCTGGTTCGCCAGCTTCAAGAACGGTTCGTGGAGCGGGAGATTCGCATCATGCTTGTGGACACTTACGAGGGGAACAAAAGCGCGCTGGCCTTTTTCCGGAAATTCGGGTTTGGCCAGGAAATGCGGCATGTGTATCTTTCGTTAAACTTGGACAATCATCCGAAGGCCTTGGAACGGCGGTTCCAGGACGAATGACATGTTTCAATTGCTGTTTCCCCAATATGCGCGGCGGCGGTGGGTTTATCTGCCCCTGGGCACGCTGGCGCTGGGGGAACAGCGGCCGGGAATGCCCAACCCGTTGCTGGACCCGGTCTATTGCAAGCGCTGGGTCCGGCGGCTGCACCGCCGCTACCGGGCCAGTTGCTCGTACGGGGGCTGGTTCGAGGACCGCTCGATCCTCTGGCAGGGGCATTACATGGCGCCCCATTGCGCCTTTCATCTCGGGGTGGACTTCAACGTGCCGGAGAACTCGCGCGTTTACAGTCCGGCCGAGGCGCGGGTGGTCGAGGTCTGGCACGATGAGGACACGCGCGGGGGGTGGGGCGGGCGCATTGTGCTGGAAGTGAGGCCGCGGTTGTATCTGCTGCTGGCGCATCTGGGGACGATCCGGGTGCGGCTCAATGCTCATCTGCGCGCCGGGCAGCTTGTCGGCAGCGTGGGCGGCCCCACCAACAACGGCAACTGGTTCCCGCATCTTCACGCGCAGATGATTCGCGGCAGCTTTGATCACATTGACGGCTACGGGGAGTTCTCGGTTCGCAACCAGCGGAAGTTTCCGGATCCGTTCATGTTTTGGCCGCCGCAGCACGCGCTTTCACCCACGGACCTTGCGGAGCCGCGGCGCGGTTGCAGACGCCAGGGCGGGCGGCGGCGGCCGGCCGGGGGCGCCGAAGGCCGGGAACGGCCGTGGCCCGGCCCGCTGATTTGACGGGTTAAACGGGGGTTCAAGCCAGCGCTTGCGTCCTCCGGCCAAAATCCCTATCCACTAGGCATGGACGCGCGTGAAGCCCTGGTGGCCCTGAACTTGATTCCCAATGTCGGACCGGTCCGGGTGCGCCAACTGCTCGAGGTTTTTGGCGAAGCTCCCGCCATCCTGCGAGCCTCCCGGAGCCAGCTTCTCCACGTGCGCGGCATCGGCGAGGATACGGCCCAAGCCATCGCATCCTGGGAGACAACGATTGACCTTGGAGCCGAGCTCAAACGCATTGAAGAATTCGGCTGCCGGATCGTCATCCAGTCCGACCCCGAATACCCGGAATTGCTCCGGCAGCTCTACGACCCGCCCCTGGTGCTTTATGTCAAGGGCACCCTCCTGCCCGGCGACAAGAACTCGGTGGCCATGGTCGGCTCCCGGCTGACGACCCATTATGGGATTGAAACCGCGCGCAAGCTGGCCTACCAACTGGCCTATCTGGGCGTCACCGTGGTCAGCGGAGGGGCGCGCGGGATTGACTCGGCCGCTCACCAGGGCGCCCTGGCGGCCAAAGGGCGGACCCTGGCGGTGCTGGGGACGGGCATCAACCTGGTTACGCCGCCGGAAAACGCGCGGTTGTTCGAGCAAATCGCCGCCAGCGGCGCCTTGATTACCCAGTTTCCCTTCAACCGTCCCGGCGACAAGCAGTCCTTCCCGATTCGCAACCGGATCGTCGCCGGCATGACCCTGGGGACGGTGGTGGTGGAAGCCAATCTAACCAGCGGAGCGTTGATTACGGCCAACTTTGCCGCGGAATACAACCGGCAGGTGTTCGCCGTGCCGGGCCGGATTGATTCGCCGCGCAGCAAAGGATGCCACGACCTGATCAAGAAAGGCGCCAAATTGTGCGAGTCCGCCGAGGACATCCTCACCGAGTTCGAATATCTGTTTCCGCCCTCGAACCGGCCGTCGGCGCCAGGCGCGCCCGGAATGCTGCCGGCCATCGAGCTCTCGCCGAACGAGCAAGCGGTCTATGACACGCTGAACTCCGAGGAGGTTCCAATAGATGACATCATCCGGAAGTCGGGATTGCCGCCCTCGGTGGTGTCGGTGGCGCTGTTGAGCCTCGAGATGAAGCGCCTGGTCCGGCAGTTGCCCGGCAAGCTGTTTGTAAGAAACACCTGAGTCGTCAAAGGCCTCGCGGCGCTGCTCAGGAGCCCCCTTGAAGCGGGCGTGGAGCAGGCCGGCAGGAGGCGGAGCCGGCTGGCTCAATTTCGCCCCCGCCTGTCTCAATTGTCACCATTCGGGAGCGGGCTCCAGCCGCGCGGGTCGGGCTTTGGCGCCACCATCCCGTTGGGAGGACGGCGCACGGCCGCAGCGTCTAATCGCTTGGTTTGAGGCCATTAGACCGGATTCTTCATCGGCCCCGTGCGGCAAGGCGCGCCAGGGGCCAGCGCCCGCGGGCACCCAGGTTTTTCCCGGGCGGGCGAGTTTGGCAAGGGATTTGCACAAGGGGGAAGCGTTGTATGTCAAAAGATGTGCGTTTTGTTGGTTGGGCAAAGCGGGGGTTGAAGCTGGGACGGCTCTTCTGGATGCTTGCCATTATTCCGTTTTCATCGGCCATGGCGGGGCAGATCACGCTGGCGTGGGACCCCAGTCCCGAGACCAACGTGGTGGCCTACCGGATTTATTACGGGGTGGCGGCCCGCACCTATACCAACACGATCCAGGTGGGGAAGGTGACGACCGCAACGGTCTCAAATCTCGTGGCGGGCGTTCCTTATTTCTTCGCGGCCACGGCCGTGGATGACGTTGGGCTGGAGAGTGATTACAGCGACGAGGTCAGCGGCACCATTCCCCTGCCGAATCAGCCGCCCACGCTGGCCCCCCTGACCGACCTGGTGATTGAAGAGAACGCCGGGCAACAAACCGTCAACCTGACCGGCATTACGTCGGGCGCCACGAACGAGAACCAGACCCTGACGGTGACGGCCACCTCGAGCAACCCGGGCCTGATCCCGACCCCGACAGTAAGTTACACCAGCCCGTCCACGACGGGCAGCCTTCGCTTCACGCCGACCCCGTACGCCTTCGGGGTGGCCACGATTACTGTAACCGTCAACGACGGCGCGGCCAGCAACAACGTGACGTCGCGGTCGTTCACGGTGACCGTGCGGTCGGTGAACCAGCCGCCCACCCTGAACCCGCTGTCGGACCTGGTGCTGTTGGAAAACGCCGGGCAGCAGACCGTCAACCTGGCGGGCATCAGTTCGGGCGCGACCAACGAGAACCAGACCCTGACAGTGACCGCCACCTCGAGCGACCCGGGCTTGATCCCGAATCCGACGGTGACTTACACCAGCCCAAGCGCCACGGGCAGCCTCCGTTTTACGCCGGTGCCGTATGCCTTTGGCGTGGCAACGATCACGGTCACGGTCAATGACGGCGGGGCCAGCAACAACATCGTTACCCGCTCGTTCCAGGTCACGGTGACGCCGGTCAACCAGGCGCCGACCTTGGGCGCTTTGACGGACCTCGTGCTCGAGGAAAATGCCAAGGAGCAGGTGGTCAACCTGACCGGCATTACGTCGGGCGCGACCAACGAGAACCAGACGCTGACGGTGACCGCCTCGTCGAGCGACCCGGGCCTGATCCCGAATCCGACGGTGAGTTACACCAGCCCGGCCACGACGGGCAGCCTCCGCTTCACGCCGGTGCCGTATGCCTTTGGGGTGGCGACGATCACGGTCACGGTCAATGACGGCGGCGCCAGCAATAATATCGCGAGCCGGACGTTCAAGGTGACGGTGAACTCCGTCAACCAGGCGCCCACGCTGGACGCCCTGTCGGACCTGGTGCTGAACGAAAACGCCGGCCAGCAGACCGTCACCCTGACCGGCATCAGCTCCGGCGCGCCCAACGAGAACCAGACTTTGACGGTGACCGCCTCCTCGAGCAACAAGAGCCTGATCCCGAATCCCACGGTCACCTACACCAGTCCGAACGCCACGGGCACAATCCGGTTCACGCCGGCCACCGGCGCGTCGGGCAGCAGCGTCATCACCGTGAGCGTGAACGACGGCGGGGCGAGCAACAACGTCGTGACGCGCACCTTTACCGTGACGGTCAACCATGTCAATGAGCCGCCGGTCATCTCCCTGATTCCGGATGTGACGGTGGGGGTGGGCCTGGCCGTCGCGCCGATTGCGTTCACTGTCAGCGACGCGGAGACCGCCGCGGCGAGCCTGACCCTGAGCGCGAGCTCCGACAATCCGACGCTCTTGAGGAATGCCGCGATTGTGTTCGGCGGGTCCTCGACCAACCGGACCGTCACGCTCACGCCGGAGGCGAGTCGAACGGGCTCGGCCAACGTCACCATCACGGTCAGTGACGGGACCGACAGCGCGAGCCGGACCTTCCGCTTCACCGTGCGCGCCAAGCCGGCCGCGCCGGGCAATCTGCGGATCGCGCAGGTCGAATAGACGCCCTCAGATCAGATGGCAGAACATGGCGTCCCGGAGCTTGGGTTCGAACCAGGTGCTCTTGGGCGGCATGATGGCGCCGGCATCGGCAATCGCCATCAGATCCCGGACGCGCGTGGGGAAAAGGGAGAAGGCGCAGGCGTATTCGCCGCTGTCCACCAGCCGCTCCAGCTCGGCGGTACCCCGAATGCCGCCCACAAAGCTGATCTGGTCGCTGGTCCGGGGGTTCGCGATGCCGAACAGCGGTTCCAAGACGTGTTGCTGCAGGAGGCTCACGTCGAGCCTGTCCGCCGGGGTTTGGCCGGCGACCCGTTCGGGGCGGAAGCGCAGGGTGTGCCAGGTTTTGCGGAGGTAGAAGCCGAGGGTGTGGGGCTGGCGGGGAACGGCCTCGCCGGGGCTTTGCACCTCAAAAACCTCTTTGAGGCGTTCGAGCACCTGCGCCGGGCTCAGCCCGTTCAAGGTTTTGAGCACGCGGTTGTAAGGCAGGATGCGGACCTGGTCATCCGGGAAGATGACGTTCAGATACCAGGGGCTTTGGCCGGCGCCTTGGCGTGAGCGATAGACCCGGACGGCGGCCGCGCTGCGATGGTGCCCATCGGCGATGTAGAGCCGCGGCACCTGCTCGAACTCGCGCTGAATGAACGCGATTTGGTCCGGCTCGGCCACCACCCAGGCGCTATGCCGGACGCCGTCCGGCGCGACGAAGTCAATTTCGGGCGGCCGGGCCAGGGCGGCGTTGACCAGGTCGTTGAGGGACTGGCGCGCGGGATAGACCAGGAACGCCGGACCGGTCTGAGCATTGAGCGCCTCGATGTGGCGGGCCCGGTCGTCTTCCTTGTCGGGCCGCGTCAGCTCGTGTTTTCGAATGACCCCGGTTTCGTACTCCTCGCAACTGGCCACGGCGACCAGGCCCACCTGGCTGTGCGCGCCCTGCACCTGGCGGTAGAGGTGGAAGGCGGGCCGGGGGTCCTGGCGCAGGGCGCCCTCGGCAATCAGGCGCTGGAAGTTTTCCCTGGCTTTGGCATACACGGCCGGCTGGCAGGGATCGGTTCCCGGGGGAAAATCTATTTCGGATTTGCTGACGTGAAGAAAACTCAGCGGATTGCCGCGGGCAAGCGCGCGCGCCTCCTCCGTGGAGAGGACATCGTAGGGCAATTCGCAAATCCGGGCGGCCAAATCGGGCCGCGGGCGCAAAGCTGCAAACGGTCTAATGCTGGCCATGACTCGGGCGAAGCATAGGCAAAGGGGGTTCACAATGCACGCATAAAGCAGGCCGGCGGGGCCCGGCTTCGCGGCCGCCGCTGGAAATGGATTTGAGCAAACCCGGGAATGGGACAACCTTATCGCTGCGTGAACGATTCACCGCTGATTCTGCTGACCGGGGCCTCCGGATACGTCGGAGGCCGGCTGCGGCCGCTGCTCGAGGCGAGCGGCTGGCTGGACCTACTGGCGGGGGGCGCCGGCATGCGGCGCGGCAGGCGGCACCCTGAACACCTGAGCGTTGGCGAGGTGGTGGATTGCTGGCGGGTCGAGGCTATGGAACCCAACCGGCGGCTGCGGCTGGCGGCGGAGATGAAGCTGCCGGGCCGCGCGTGGCTCGAGTTCGAAGTCACCCCGAAGGCGGAAGGTCATGCCTCGGTGATCCGCCAGACGGCGGTTTTTGATCCCGTGGGCCTGGCCGGCATCGCCTACTGGTACGCGCTGTTTCCCCTCCATCAGTTGGTCTTCGCCGGCATGCTCCGGGGCATCGGCGCGGCAGCCGGCCGGGCCGATGGAACACCGGCGAAGGTTCCCGGGGCTCGCGGCGGACCTGAACTTTATGATCCATCAACCTAAACCGGGACGGAAGCTGGCGGCTTTGACCGGCTTTGTGCTGTTATGCACCGTGCCCGCGCTGCTGGGCTCATTCTCGGTCCCGGGTGAATGGTATGCCCAGTTGCGCAAGCCCTCGTGGAACCCGCCGGGGTGGGTCTTTGGGCCGGTGTGGACCGCCCTGTATCTCATGATGGCGGTTGCGGCGTGGCGCGTCTGGACACGGGGCGGGTGGGCGAGTCAGCGCCGGCCCTTGGTTTGGTTCCTCATCCAACTCGGGTTGAATGCCGCCTGGACCCCGCTGTTTTTCGGATTGCGCCAGCCCGGGTGGGCGTTTGCCGAAATCCTGGTGCTCTGGCTGGCCATCGCGTGGACCGCGGCGCTGTTTTTCAGGGCCGACAAAACGGCGGGCTGGCTGCTGGCGCCTTACCTGGCGTGGGTCAGTTTCGCCTCGGTTCTCAACGGCGTGCTGTGGCGAATGAATTCATAAGCGCCGGCCGGGATTCAGTCAGTGGCTGCCGGGCGTTTTCCCCGCAGCGGGAAGCGGCGGAGCCAGCACGGGCGGCACGCGACGGGCCGGGCGGGTGGCAGCCTGTCTTGCGCGGGATTCCAGCGCGGCGCGGACCATGAAGTATTCGCCGATGTTTTCGAGCGTGAGCAATCCCACCAGGTTGCCGGACCGCAGGACGGGGAACACCATGCCCCGGTCCGCGCCCACCCGTTGCAAGGCCGAGTCCAGGGTTTCCTCGGCTTCCACAACGCTGAAGTCGCGTTCCATGATGTCGCCGACCTGGCAGGATTCGCCCCGTTCACGCAAAGCCTGGATGAGGTCGGTATGGCGCAGGAGGCCCAGCACCTGGCCGTTCGCCACGACCGGAAAGGCCTGCTGCGACCCGGCCAGCAGCAGTTGCACCGCCTCCCCGAGGGTGTTTTGCGGAGCAAGGCTGTGGAATTCCCGCATCATCGCGTCGCGGACCAGCGCGCCGGCGAGCGAGGATTTGAACTCGACCGCGGCCGCTTCCTGGCTGGCGCCGAACCAGACGAAGAAGCCAATCAGCAGCAGCATCGGGCTGATGAAGAGGCCGGCAAAGGCGAACAGGACCGCCATGCCGCGCCCGATGTTGGCCGCGATGCGGGTGGCGCGGGCATACTCCATGCGCATGGCCAGCACGCTGCGCAGCACCCGGCCGCCGTCCATGGGGAACGCGGGCAGGAAGTTGAACACCGCCAGAAACACGTTGACCGCCAGCAGCCGTTCGGCGAGGTGGCCGCGAGTGGTGTCCAGGCTGGACAACGGTTCCCAGGAGCCGGTGGCAACCAACCCCACCAACAGGCCGGCGGCAATGACGAGGTTGACCAGCGGGCCGGCGACGGCCACCCAGAGTTCCTGGCTGGGCTTTTCGGGCATGCGCTCCAGCCGGGCCAGCCCGCCAATGGGCAGCAGAGTGATGTCGCGGGTTTGAATGCCGTAGCCCCGCGCCGCCAGGGCGTGCCCGTACTCGTGCAGGAGCACACACAGGAAAATCAGCGCAAAGAAGATCACGCCGGTGGCTGCCGTCGCCAGGGTGCGGTCGCTCAGCCAGTGCGCCAGCCCCACGAATCCCAGCAACAGCAGAAACGTGAAGTGAATGTACACGTCAATCCCGAGAATCCGGCCGATCTTGAAGGACCATCTCATAATCAACACTCGTTGCTGGTTGGCAAAATGCAAGTCCCGGTTCAACGCCGGCTCCGGCCGCGGCCGGTGCGGATCGAGGCGGGCGCCTGCCGGTTGCTGCGGAGCCGCCGCATGCGCTTGATTCCCTTGTCCACAATCAGGGCATCGAGCCGCGCCACCGCCTTTTCGATGGCCGCCCGCAGCGTGTGATCCCGCCCCTCCGCTTTGAGGTCCGGGCCGGGGGTGACCAGATGAACGGCCACCCGAAAAGGCGGGCTGGACTCCCGCGACTGCTCGAGGCGGACCCGGGCTTCTTCGATTTCAAGGCGCGGCTGCAAGGCGAAGATTCGCTCTTCGATGAGGGAATCCACCGCGTGGGTGGAACGGACGAACGCGTGCTCGATGGTCATTTTCATACGTTAAACAGTTTGCAGTTTTGGGTTGGCGGCGCCGGGCCCCGGCGGGGCCGCGGCGCCGCGTGATTCGCTACTCCCGGCTTCGCCCGCCCAACAGCGGCAGGAGGTGCCAGAGGAAGAACACCAGCGAGGTGATGAAGGCCGCCACGTAGGTCCAGGCCGCCGCGTTAAGCACTTTGCTGACCGCAACCGCCTCGTCGCCCGGCGCGATGAGGTTCAGGTCGCGCAGCACGGCCTTGGCGCGCCGCGAGGCATCGAACTCGACCGGGAGGGTGATCAGGTTGAAGAGCATGATCACGCCCCAGGCCGCGGCCAGCAGCATGGCCGCCATCAGCGGCTGGATCAGGCCGGTCACCACGCCCAGCACCGGCACCCACAGGACCAGTTGATTGGCGTAGGTGGTGATGCCCACCGCGGCCATGCGCCAATGCAGCGGCTTGTAGGCCCGCTGGTGCTGGATGGCGTGGCCGCATTCGTGCGCGGCAACCCCCAGCGCGGCCGGCGTGGAGCCAAAATAGTTCTCCGAGGACAACACCAGCCGCTTGTGCAGCGGGTCGTAATGATCCCCCAACAGGCCGTCCTGGTGGGTGATCTCGACGTCATGAATCCCCGCCCGGCGCAGGATCAACTGCGCCGCCTCCGCTCCCGTCAGGCCGGAGAAGACCGAGCCGCGGTGGTAACGGTGGTAAACGGATTTCACCCGCGCCGCCGCAAACAGCGACAGCGCCATCGTCGCAATAAAAACAATCCACAGTGTCATACTCAATCCATCCAACTCTTCGGTTCCGGCGCTCCTCCGGCCCGGCTCCCGCCGGGCCCCGGGGAGGGCGCCCCGGTTTACGCGGTGAACATGGGCGCGGACGGGCCGGGGCGCTAATACAACTTTTCTTGTTTACAGTTAGGTTAAATCTAACTATTTCCCACCTTGTGGAATTTCTGAATTACCATCACCTGCGGTATTTCTGGATGGTGGCGAAGGCGGGGAGCCTCAAGCGGGCCGCGGAGAAGCTGCATGTTTCGCCGCCCTCCATTTCGGCGCAGGTGAGGGAACTGGAGGAGTTTTTGGGCGCGCCGTTGTTCCGGCGGGTGGGCCGCGCCAAGGCGCTGACCGACGCGGGGCAGATTGCGCTGCGGTATGCGGAGGAGATTTTCGGGCTGGGCGAGGAGCTGGTCAACGCCATCCGGCAGCGGCCGTCGGTCCGCGAGCTGCGGCTGCACGTGGGGGTGGCGGACTCGTTCCCCAAGCCGGTGATCAACCAGGTCCTCGAGCCGGTGTTTTCGATGCCGCAAAAAGTCCACGTCATTCTCCGCGAGGGGAAGCTCGAGGATTTGCTCGCGCAGTTGGCCGCGCACCGGCTGGACATGGTGCTGGCTGACGAGCCGGCCTCTGGCGGCGTCAAGGCGCGGCT
>JARKQH010000283.1 GCA_029974925.1 Verrucomicrobiota bacterium | reverse complement strand
CCAAATTCGGCGTTATCCTCAAACAACGAGTTCGACCAGGCCGGGCCGCGTCCGTCGCGGTTGGCCGACCACGGCGTGGTGGGCAGGCTGCCGCCGTACACCGAGGAGCAGCCCGTGGCGTTGGCGATGATGGCGCGGTCGCCGAAGAGCTGCGAGACCAGCTTGACATACGGCGTTTCGCCGCAGCCCGCGCAAGCCCCCGAGAACTCAAACAGCGGCTGGAGCAGCTGAGAATTTTTCACCGTGGTGGGTTGGAAGGCCGTGCGGTCCGCCTCCGGCAGCTGCAGGAAGAACTCCCAGTTCGCCCGCTCCGTCTCGCGCAGGGGCGGCTGCGGGGCCATGTTCAGGGCCTTGCGCCCCGTCTGTGCCTTATCTTTGGCCGGGCAGACTTCCACGCACAGGCCGCAGCCTGTGCAGTCTTCGGGCGCCACCTGAATGGTGAAGCGCATCCCCGGGAATTCTTTGAAATTGGCGTCCATCGAGCGGAAGGTCTCTGGCGCGCCCGCCAAAGCCTCCGGCGCATACACCTTCATGCGGATGCTGGCGTGCGGGCACACCAAAGCGCACTTGCCGCATTGAATGCACAGTTCCGAAGCCCAGGTGGGAATTTCCAGCGCGATATTGCGCTTTTCATACTGGGCCGTACCGGAGGGGTAGGTGCCGTCCGCCGACATCCTGCTCACCGGCAGGGCGTCGCCGTTGTTGATCAAAATTTCGCCCAACACCTCGCGCACATAGGCCGGGGCCGATTCAGACATGGCCGCGCGCATGCCAAACGCGCTGCTCACCTGCGCCGGAACAGCCACTTCCTTCAGGTTCGAAAGGGTGTTGTCCACCGCCTCAAAGTTCTGCCGCACCACCGTTTCGCCGCGCTTGCCGTAGGTCTTCTTGATGGATTTCTTGATCTGGGCGATGGCCTCCTCCCGCGGCAGCACGCCGCTGATGGCGAAGAAGCAGGTCTGCATGATGGTGTTGATGCGGCTGCCCATGCCCGACGCCTCGGCCACATGGTGCGCGTCAATCACGTAGAATTTCAGTTTCTTTTCAACCAACGCCTGCTGCACCTCTCGCGGCAGGTGATCACACACCGCTTCCGGCCCGTACAGGCTGTTCAGCAGGAACACGCTGCCCGGGCGGGAATACTTGAGAATGTCAAAGCGCTCCAGGAAGGAGAAGTTATTGAAGGCCACAAAATTGGCG
>JARKQH010000262.1 GCA_029974925.1 Verrucomicrobiota bacterium | reverse complement strand
TATTGATCCTTGCATAATATAGTGAACACAATTACCTTGTCGTTGTCCAAAACGATATGGGTAATCCCAAAGGTGTAAAACGAGACTTCGCCGCGCTGGAGCGTCGGCGCTTGCGGGCGGTCAAACTCTTCGAGCGGGGGTGCTCCAAAGCCGAGGTGGCGCGGCGTTGCGGGGTGAGCAACCAGTCGGCTGGGCGCTGGCACGCGGCTTGGGCGCGGGGCGGCCCCCAGGCCCTCAAACATCCTGGCCGGGCCGGTCGCAAGCCCCGCCTCCAGCCGCTGGATCGCCTCCAACTGGCCGCCGACCTGCAAAGCGGGCCGGAGAAAACCCTTGGCCACCCCACCGCCCTGTGGACCTTGCCGCGGGTGGTGGCCCTGATCGCCCACCGCTTCGGCCACCGGTATTCGACCGCCCAGGCCAGCCGGCTGCTGCGCCAGATGGGCTGGAGCTGCCAGAAGCCCGCCCGGCGTGCCGTGGAACGGGACGAGCAGGCCATCCGCATTTGGAAGCAACGCCGCTGGCCCGCGCTAAAAAAAAAGCCCGCCGCCACCGGCGAACGATCGTCTTCCTGGACGAAAGCGGGTTGAGCCAGCGACCGTATGTAACGCGCACCTGGGCGCCACGCGGTCAAACGCCGATCCTGCGCCACGTCGGCGGGTGGAAGAAGCTCTCGGCGGCCGCGGGGGTGACCCGGCGGGGATTTTATTTCCGGCTTTATCCCGGCGCGATCCAGGCCGCGCAACTGATTCATTTCCTGGGCCATCTGAAACGCCAGGTGCGCGGCAAAATCCTGCTGGTGTGGGATCGGTTGGGGGTGCATCGCAGCCGGGCCGTGCGCGACTGGCTCCAGCGACAAGGGGACCGGTTTGTGGTGGAGGAACTGCCCGCCTACGCCCCCGAACTCAATCCGGTGGAATACCTGTGGGGCTGGTGGAAGCCCAACACCGTGGCCAACGGTTGTCCTCGCACCGAGGCGGAGTTGCACTGGCTGGCCCGGCAGGGACTGCGGCAGGCGCAACGGCGCAAGACCACCCTGGTAGCCGCCTTCTGGAAACAGGCCGAATTGCACTTTTGAACTCACTATATTATGCAATGGTCAGTAACCACAACGCACAGCCATTTGCCACCCACGATTGTCTGTGCGTAGAACTCGTAAAACAACCGCACCGCTTCGTCGGAAAGGGAGCGCCGCACCAGTTGTGGATTCAGCAACACGCGCTCGATCTCCGCGCCCAGGTCCTTCATTTCGGGGTGCTCCAGAATGTGCGCCCGCCGTTCGTCGGTGAGCCGCACGGCATGTCCGAAACAATCCTTGAGCGTCTTCACTTGGCTGCTCCTTCCACGATTTGGATTTCCTCCGGCGTCAGGCCGCAGAGGCGATACACCCGCTCATCCATCTCCCGCTCCCACGCGCTCGTGTCTGCCGCCGCATTCGCCCGCTTCGCCGCGTGGCGGGGTCATCCCTCGGCGAGGGCAAATTGCATCTCGCGCGTCCGGTCAACCACCTTCGAGGCGTCGAGCCCTTCAAAACGCACCACCCCGCCGTCGTAACCGAAATCGGCGATGACGCCGGGGCGCACTTCATCGCTTTCCCGGATGCGCGCCTCGCGCAGCGTGATCGTGAGCGTGTCGGTCTGCGGATCGTATTCAACTTTCATGCGTTTCCTTCCGGCAAATACTTTTTCAATTTCGACGTCTTGCAGAGCGTCACGACTGCAATTTCACGGTCGCTTTCTTCAATGACGGCGCGCAACAGCATCGTTTCTCCCGTAACTTTATCCAGATATTGCCCGGTGACAACCTCTCGCGGTGGACGGCCCGGCTCGCGCCGGGTGGGATTCCGAATGGCGGCCTCGGCATCCTCGCGGGCGATTTCGCGGGCTTGCAAGTTGGCCTCGGCGTGCGGGCTGAACCGGATCGGTTTCATTTCGCCCCCTCCTCCACCACCTTGATCTCCTCCGGCGTCAGCCCGTAGAGCCGATACACTCGCTCATCCATCTCCCGCTCCCACGCCGACGTGTCCGCCGCCGGATTGGCCCGCTTCGCCGCCAGAATCTGGTCCACCCGCTTCACCAGCGCGTCGTGCTCCGCCAGACCTGAGGGTGTATGAAGTCGCGGCGGTGAAAAGTCCGGACGTTCAAGCGCCAACCGTCTCCAGTTGCATCCGCGCCAGCTTCTCGGCGGCGACCCGTTTGGACAGGTAGAGCATCTCGATGCCCACGACCTTGCCCTCCGCGTTGTAGTCCAGAATTACCCCGGGCGAAATCTCTTCGCTCTCGGCGGCGGGGGCCTCGTCGAGGTCCAGATACAACGCATCGGCTTCGCGATCAATCGTCAGCTTCATAACTTGCCTTTCAGCTTGCGGTCGCGATGCGCCGTCACGTCGCGGTTCGGCTCACTGCGGGAAACAATAACCCGCAGCACGCGGTTGGCAAGCTCCGGGACCGCCGCCAAGCGGTGCTCCAGGGCGGGGTCATCCTGGTCTGGCTCAGTGCGCTCCGGATGGCGCACGACGCCCTCGATCCATTCCTGCTTCAGTTGGCGCTTGGCCAAACGAGCCAGCGCGTGTTGGGTGCAAACCAGCTTCATTTCGACGCCCCCTCCTCCACCAGCTTGATCTCCTCCGGCGTCAGGCCGTAGAGGCGATAGACCCGGTCGTCAATCTCCCGCTTCCGCCTTCGCATGGCTTCGGCGAGACTCGCCCCCGCCCTCGTGTCCGCCCCCGGATTGGCCAGCTTGGCGCTCAGGATGCGCTCCATTTAGCTCGCCGCAGGATGTTTGGCCATCTCGTCTGCCAACTGCTCGGAGAACTTCTGCGCCTCCTGCTCCGTCACGAAGTCTTTTTGCACCGGCATCTTGTTCAGGATGTTCAGCGCCTTCCCATACGCGGGCTTGAGCTTCTCGATGCGCGGCTCGCCAATCAGCATCCAGAGCCGGAACTTCTCGTCGGAATCTTTCAGGTTCGTGGCCCGGCCCAACCAGCGGTTGGCTTTATCCAGAATGCTGTCGGCATCCAGCAAATCCATCGAAACCGGCTGGAACAAATTCCAGACCCCGTTTTTCCATGCGTGGTCGAACTCGTGGTCGTAATCCTTCGCCACGATCCGCTTTGGCTGCAACCGCGCCAAGACCTGCTTGGTTTCAAGCGCTTTTCGATAGGTCCGCCAGACCTCATCGTCGTTGCGGCTCGGCAACTGCGCCCGCTGCTCGTACCTCTCGACCAGCCGGATGTAAAGCTGCTCCAGCGTGGCCGCCGGGTCTTCGGTGAACCCACCGTTCGGCACTGACCATTGCAGCGAGCTATCGTCTCGCGGCAGGATGCTCACGGCGATTTCCATGACGCTCTTGGGCTTCTCCAGCGCCAGTTCACTGCTCAGCTTGGCCGCGTGTTCCTCGAACCGGGCCTGAATGTAGCGCATCAAGGAGCGCAGATTCTCCCCGTTGACTTCGAGGAACATTTTGCTCAAACGCCCGTAGCGCGAGTTGCAGATGGCGCTAACGTATTTCGCCTCCGGCGCGTAGAGAGCCACGCCCATGTTGACGAACTCGCCGGTCGCGATGTCGTGGACGTACCGGAGGACGGTGTAGGTGAACGTCGTTTTCATGTTAATAGATGCGTGATGACGGCAAACAAAGCATCGCGGTTCTGCCGAGCCTGTTGCAGGTACTCGACGATCCGGTCTGCCGCCGTGTTGTTGGTACGCCATTCATTCGGAACTGCCTCAAGATACTCGCCCAAGCGGGCATCCGTCAAAGCTCCCAGAGCGCCGCGCAGGCGATCCAAATTGTGCGCGATGCCCTTCAACTGCTGGAAAAACACATGATTACGGAGAAACTCCGTGCCCTGACCTGTCCACGGCGCTTGCCAGCGGATGACGCCCGCAAGGAACGAAAACGCCTGCTCGTGGTCGCAGAGGTAAATTTCCTCGCCGTTGGTCAACAGGTTCGGATTCACCTGCCTGCGGTCGGCATTCTGGATCAGCACGTCGAAGGCGAAGATTTCCGCCGCCATCGGGCGCAGGAGCACCGGGATCGGCTTGTCCTTCGCCCACGTCGCAAAGCCGGGCGGAAGCCTCTGGCTGCCGAAATTCAACCCGACGCTGTTCTGGGCCAGCTTGGAGACTTCCGGCGTGGCGATGATGGTGTGGAATCCTTGCTCCACATCCACGACATACGGCTTGGGCACAGGCAGGTCAAAGTCATCCGCCACCAGCGCGGCCATGAGTTCACAGATCAGCCCGCTGGCCTTCAACTCCATCGCCGCCCGCCACTTCACCACGACCTCGACCTCATTGCCCGCGTCGTCATGGGCCAGCATCAGGCATGGCTTCGTTCTGCCGTGGGATAGAACCTTCAGCACGGACACAGCCTTGAGCCGGCGAATGTTGATGGCGCTCATTGTCTGGTTTGGCTGGATTCCTCCACCAGCTTGATCTC
>JARKQH010000243.1 GCA_029974925.1 Verrucomicrobiota bacterium | reverse complement strand
TTGAATAGCATCCGGCTGGTCCTGTTTATGAAAAAGCGAGCCGGGTCTCCCCGGCTCGCTGCCATCCGTCACGAATGTTGTCAGGCCGGTTGAGGCGGTTCCTCCCGTGGGGGGGCGCCAGCATCTGCGCTGCGGGCCGGCCGGTCCTCCCGGTGGCGGTTGTCGCCACGGTCGCCCCGATCGCCACGATCCCCCCGATCGCCGCGCTCCCCGCGACCGCCCCGGTCACCGCGCTCCCCGCGGTCGCGGCCGCCACGATGTCCGCGGTCCCCACCGCCGCGGCGGTCCCGGTCGCCCCGGCGCTCCCCGCGGTCTCCACGGTCTCCACGGTCTCCACGGTCGCCGCGCTCACCGCGGTCAGCAGTGCGATCGGCCCCTTCAGCGCCAGCGGCGCTTTCGCCGGGCTCGACCTTGCCACTCAGTTCCTGGTCGCGTTCAGCCATGGCTGCCTTGCGGGAGAGGCGCACCCGGCCCTTTTCGTCCACGCCGAGGCATTTGACCCAGATTTCGTCACCCAATTTGACAATGTCCTCGGTCTGTTTGACACGGAAGTTGGCCAGCTCGCTGATATGCACGAGGCCATCCTTGCCGGGGAGGAACTCGACGAAAGCTCCGAATTCCTTGATGGTCACGACTTTCCCGCGGTAAATCTTGCCGATCTCGGCTTCGGCGCTCATGCCCAGGATGGCGTCCCGGGCAATCTTCATGCCTTCTTCCGACACCGAGTAAATGTTCACGGTGCCGTCATCCTCGATATTGATTTCGCAGCCGGATTCTTCGACCAGCTTCTTGATGTTCTTGCCGCCCGGGCCGATGAGCGCGCCGATCTTCTCGGGGTTAATCTTCAGCGTCTCGATGCGCGGGGCGTACTTGCTCAACTCCTTGCGCGGTTCGCTCAGGGTCTTGGCCATTTCGGCGAGAATCTGCAGGCGTGCGACACGGGCCTTTTCGACCGCTTCCGCCATCAGTGAATGGGGGACCCCCGGGAGTTTGAGGTCCAACTGGAAGCCGGTAATGCCTTTTTCGGAGCCAGCGATTTTGCAGTCCATGTCGCAAAAGGCGTCTTCCCACCCGAGAATGTCGGTCAAGAGTTTGTAGCGTCCGATTTTGCCGTTGGAATCGGGTTCGGTGCACAGGCCGATGCTGATGCCGGCCACGGGCCGGGTCATGGGCACACCGGCATCCATGAGCGCCAGGGACCCGCCGCACACCGTGGCCATGGAAGTGGAGCCGTTGGATTCCATGATCTCGCTGGTGATGCGGATTGAATAGGGATAGGTCGCAATCGGGACCATCGGCTCGAGAGAACGTTCGGCGAGGGCGCCGTGACCGATCTCGCGGCGGCCGGGGCCGGTAATGCGGCCCGTTTCGCCCACCGAGAAGTTCGGGAAGTTGTAGTGGAGGATGAACTTCTTCTCGCTGGCGCCGCCGGTGTAGGCGTCAAATTCCTGGGCGTCCTCACCGGTGCCGAGCGTGCAGAGGACGACCGCCTGGGTTTCGCCCCGCTGGAACAGCGCCGAGCCGTGCGCCCGGGGGAGCAGCCCGACTTCACTGTAAAGCGGGCGCACCGTGTTGAAATCGCGGCCATCGAGCCGTTTGTCGTGATTCATGATAAGGTCGCGCACCGCCTCCTTTTGGATGTAATAGAAGGCGTCTTTGAGCACGAACTCGGTGACCTTCTCCTCCCCGAACTTCTCCTTCAGCTTCTGGCCAATCTCCTCGGTCAGGGCGCTGACGGCCGCCTCGCGCGCCAGTTTTCCCGGGGTCAGGAGGGCGTCCACAATGCGGCCGCCGGCCAGCGCTTTGGCCTCGGAGAGGATCTCTTCCGGGACAATGTTCAGGGTGATTTGCCGTTTGGCCTTGCCGGCGCGGGCGGCGAGTTCTTTCTGCGCGGCGATGATCGGCTGGATCATTTCATGACCGAACTTGAGCGCGGCATTGAAATCCTCCTCGCTCACTTCCTTGGCGGAGCCCTCGAACATTACGAGATCGGTTTCGTTGCCGACGTAAACCAGGTCCAGGTCGCTGTCGAGCATTTCTGAATGAGTGGGGTTGGCCACGAATTTGCCCGCCACCCGCCCCACGCGCACGGCGCCCAACGGACCGGCCCAGGGAATATCACTCACCATCAGGGCGGCGGAGGCGCCCACGACAGCCAGCATGTCCGGGTCGTTCTCGCCGTCCGCGCTCAAGACAATGCTCTGCACCTGGACTTCGTTGTACCATCCCTTGGGGAACAAGGGACGAATGGGGCGGTCAATGAGCCGCGAGGTGAGGATTTCCTTTTCGGTCGGCCTGCCTTCACGTTTGAAGTAGCCGCCTGGGAATTTGCCGGCGGCCGCGGCTTTTTCCCGGTAATCCACGGTAAGCGGGAAGAAATCCTGGCCTTCCTTGGCTTTGGTGGCTCCGACGGCGGCGACGATGACGATGGTCTCGCCCAGTTGCACGGTTACGGCGCCATCGGCCTGTTTGGCGATCTTGCCGGTTTCAATAATGATCTGTTTGTCTCCTACCGGAGCACTGATCTTTTCTGACATAGGTTGTATCTTTCCTTGCGCCCACCGAGCAACTTCAGTGAATCCCGATAGCGGTCGGGACTGAATGAAATTTCTCGGTGGGACTTTCCAGTTTGGTTGTCGCGAACGTTAAAGCAGGCCCCTGAGCTGTCGCGTTCATCAGCTCAAGCGCATTGAAAAAAAGTGAAAGGAGCGCATGCGCATGGCGCAGGGCCAAGGCAGGCAAAAAGGAACTCCCGAATTACTTGCGGAGTTTCAGCTTCTTTGTAACGGATTGGTAACGAGCTAAATCCGTAGTCTGAAGATAATCCAACAGCCGCCGCCGCTGCCCAACCATCATTAACAAACCTCGCCGTGAACTGTGATCTTTCTTGTTCTTCTGCAGATGGTCGGTCAAATGGTTGATTCGCTGGGTCAAGAGGGCGATTTGCACGTCGGCGGATCCGGTGTCCCGTTCGTGCAGTTTGAAGTCATTAATCGTCTTCGCTTTCGCTTGCATGTCGTTAACTGATTCCTGTCAATCTCTCGTTATATAATCGCGGAACTTTAGTTGGAGGCGAGGCGGCTGTAAAGAAGTTTAATTTGCGGTTTAACGAGGTTTGCTTTCCAGACTGCTTTTCATCCCCATCTTCATGGTCATCGCCTGCTTTTGGCCGCCCATGTTCATGCTCATGGCAAACTCGGACTGGAGGTCCATGTCGGCTTTCTCCGGCAGTAACTGCGCGAGGTTGAAAGCGACCTGCCCATTGCCCTGGCCGGTCATCTTGCTCAGGTCCACCTTCAGGCCTGGCATGGCGGGATTCTCCATCTTCTGGTTGCTGGCCCGCTGCATCACGCTGCTGCGAACTACGACCCGGTCGCCCTCGAAGGAAACCAATTGATAGGTTGCCGTCTGATCCAGCTTCAAGCCTTGGGACCGGAAGGGCATGCGCACCTCCCATTTGGCGCCCGGCCCCACCGCCTCTTCGGGTAGGGCGGGGGCGAAATGGGCAAAGGTCTCTTTCATTTGGTCCATGACCTGCCGCATTTGCGGCTCGGCGCCCGCCGCCGACTTGAAATCCAGAGCCCGGTTCAGGCCCCGGCTGGTGATGGTGCCTGAGCCTGCCGCGCCCTTGCTTCCAGCCAAGGCTTGTTTCATGGCGTCCACGATGGCCGGCATGGCGTCGGGTTCCTCCATCACCTGCGCCTCGCCGAGCACCATTTCATAGCGGATATCGCCCTCGGGAGTGACTTCCTTGACGGTTACGTCCATGGTCATTCGCATGGCGGGAAGCTTGATGGCTGGGGTCTGGGTCTCGCCCACCTTGGTTTCCATTCCCAGTTTCAGGGTCAGCACCAACGTTTGCTGGTCACCTGCCTTGGGCTGCAAGCGCAGCTCCTTGCGCGGTTCGGCTCCCGGGTCGAGGAGCTTGACCTGGAAATCGCCGGAGGCGGCAGCGGGTCGGCCGCCCGGAGACGCTTCCGTGCGCGCCGCGGGTTTTGCCTCGTCGGGGGCGGGTGCCGGCTGCGATAGTTCACGCGCTCTGGCGGCCAGGTATTGGAGCCGGGTGGCTACGAGGCGGGAATTCCATTGTGGGTTGGCCCGCTGAAACGCTTGGAGCATCTCATAAACCTCGCGATACTTGGCGATGGCCGTGGCCGGGGGAGCGTTGCTGCTGAGGGCATCGGCCTTCTGGATCAGGTCATAAATCCTCAAATACTCGTCATCGGTCGTATCGGCCTGAGTCGCGCCGGTCCACCCCAGGACCAACGCCACCAGGAAAACCTTCAGCAGGCTGGGAATGAAGGGGACGCGTCCCCACGAGCCTGCGGCCCGGCCCGGATTGGTTTTACTTTCACTCGTCATGCCCAAAGCGTAAAGCGCCGCCGCGCGGGGTCAATTGAAATGAATGTGGCCGCCCCCCGGTTCTCACTCCGGGCCGTCCCGCCCGGAACCTGGGAAAGCAGGGGGCCAGGAATGTCCGGCGATGATGGGATTACCCGTGCCGCACTGGCGAAGAACCAAGGGAGGAATCGTGGCGGGGTGGTTTCTGCAAGTGTGCCGCCCTGCCCGGGGTGGGGACTGGCATCAAGCGCTCTCTGGCCAGGAAGGGTGGCAAAGTCCAAAGGGGCGAGCCGGTTTCGAACGCGTCCTGGAGTGCGGCGCTGCTGCGCCGCTTTCAATTCGCGGGATCATTCGCCCGCGCTGGTGGCCCGGGGGCGACGAGACGTCGCCCTCCCCGAGAGGGTTTGGTGGCGAAGCTAAGCGCGGGGGAAAAGGCGGGAGCGGGCCAGGCCGATTTTGGCGAGGCGGAATTGGAGGCCGGTGGCCAGGCAGCCGAGGCCATAGCGGACACTGCGGCGGAAATTGATGGAGGAGGCCTCGGGAAAGTAGCGCGTGGGGCAACTGACTTCGCCAATGGTGAATCCGTGCCAGAGAATCTGCGCCAGCATCTGGTTGTCAAACACGAAATCGTCGGAGTTGTTCGCCAGGTCGAGGCGTTCGAGGATTTGCCGGGAGAAAGCCCGGTACCCGGTGTGGTACTCGGACAGCTTGGCCCCGAGGAGGAGGTTTTCGGCAAAAGTGAGCAGCCGGTTCGCCGCGTATTTCCACAGCGGCATGCCCCCTTTGAGGGCGTAGCCCCCCAGGATGCGGCTGCCGAGGACGCAGGGGTGCACGCCGTTGGCAATCAGCGACACCAGCGCCGGCAGCAGTTTTGGGGTGTACTGATAATCCGGGTGGATCATGACGACAATGTCCGCGCCGGCCTCCAGCGCGAGGCGATAGCAGGTTTTCTGGTTGCCGCCATACCCGCGGTTTTGGTCGTGGACGTGGACCTGCACGCCCTCGAGGGTTCGCGCGATGGCCACCGTCTCGTCGTGGCTGCGATCGTCCACCACGATGATGTGGTCCACGATCTGTTGCTCCCGCACTTCGTCGTAGGTCTGACGCAGCGTGCGAGCCGCGTTGTAGGCTGGCATCACCACGACGACTTTCTGGTTCCGGTACATAAGCAGCAATCCGAGCGACGCGCAGACGATGCCCAAATCCGGCGGGGGTTGAGAAGCCAAAAGTGGCGGGCGGCGCCTCAGCAAATGCGCGGCAGTTGTTCGCCGGCTGGCATATCCAGAATACGCTGGGCGCCCACCAGGCTGCGGAGCAGGACGCGCGGGGGGTTCCGGCCGGTCACCGCTCCGATCCGGCAGGCGTTGGCGCTCACGGGGTGCCGGCGCAGGATTTTCAGAGCCGGCTCCGCGTGGGATGGGGGGAGGAAGGCGGCAAACCGGCCTTCGCAGGCGACCTGGAGGGGGTCCAGGCCGAGAATTTCGCAGGCGGCGCGAACGTCTTCCCGGACGGGAATCAAGGATTCCTCGACGGCGAGGGTCAGGCCCGAGGCCTCGGCGATTTCATTCAAGACGCTGGTCAGGCCGCCCCGGGTGAGGTCGCGGAGGCAGTGGACAGGGATGCCGGCGCGCAGGAGGTCGAGAACGGGGGCCGCCACGGGGGCGGAATCGCTTTCGATGGCGCTTTCGAAGGAAAGCCCCTCCCGCACCGCCATCACGGCCATGCCGTGACGGCCCAGGTCGCCGCTGACCAGCACGACATCGCCAGTTTGAACGCTTTGGGGGCCGATCTCGAGCGAATGTTCGATTATGCCAATGCCGGTGGTGTTAATGAACAAACCGTCGCCTTTGCCTTTGTCCACCACCTTGGTGTCGCCGGTAATGATCTGAACGCCCGCCGCCTCCGCCGCCTGTTTCATCGAGTTGACGGTTTCCCAGAGGGCGGCCATGGGAAGGCCCTCCTCGATAATGAACCCGGCGCTCAGGTGGAGGGGGCGGGCGCCCGCCATGGCGAGGTCGTTGACGGTGCCATGCACCGCCAGAGAGCCGAGGTCGCCGCCCGGGAAAACGCGGGGCCGGACCACGTAGGAGTCGGTGGTCATGGCCAGCCGCTGCCCGGCCACTTCGAACACCGAAGCGTCATGCTGGCGCGCCAGCAAGGGGTTCTGGAAGGCCGGCAGAAAAAGCTGGTTCAAAAGCTGGTGCATGAGCCGGCCGCCGCCCCCATGCGCCATCAGCACGTGCGGGTAATCCTGGATTGGGAAGGGGCAGGACAGGGCAAAGGAAGGCGAGTCAGGCATTGGGGGCGAGGGGGAAAAAGGGTTTTGACGGGTCACGAGGCGGGGGGGACGGGAGTGCGCCGGTAACGATAATAGGCTGCGCACGCGCCTTCGCTGGAAACCATGGTGGCGCCCAAGGGATGCTCCGGGGTGCAGCGGGTCCCGAAGGCCGGGCAGTCGTACGGCTTCAATTTGCCTTGCAGCACCTCGCCGCTCCGGCATTCGGAGGATTCCTCCACCACCAGGCCGGCCACGCCGAATTTTTGCTCCGCATCGTAAGCGGCGTAGGATTCGCGCAGCCCCAGGCCGCTGTTGGGGATTTCGCCCAGCCCCCGCCACTTGCGGGACACCACCCGGAAGACCTCGCGAATGAGTTTTTGCGCGGCCGGATTGCCCTCGCGCCGCACCGCCCGGCTGTATTGGTTTTCCACCTCGGCGCGTCCCTCGGCCAGTTGGGTGACGCACAGGAGAATTCCCTGCAAAATGTCAACCGGCTCGAAGCCGGTGACGACGATGGGGACGCGGTATTTGGCGGCGAGGGGGTGATATTCCTCGCAGCCCATGACGGCGCAGACATGGCCGGCGGCCAGAAAACCGTGCACCCGGTTGTCCGCCGAGCTGAGCACCGCCTCGATGGCCGGCGGCACCAGCACATGCGAAACCAGAATCGAGAAGTTTTTCACGCCTTGTCGAGCCGCCTGAAAGACGGCCATGGCGGTGGCCGGAGCGGTGGTTTCAAAACCGACTCCGAAGAACACCACTTCCTTTTCCGGATTCTGAACCGCCAGTTTCAGCGCGTCCAGGGGCGAATACACTATGCGGACGTCGCCTCCCCGGGCCTTGACTGATAACAAGTCCTGGCGGCTGCCGGGCACGCGGAGCATGTCGCCAAAGGAAGTGAAGATGACCTCGGGACGCGCCGCGATTTCGAGGGCCTTGTCAATGATTTCGACCGGGGTGACACAGACGGGACAGCCCGGGCCATGGATCAATGCGAGCTGCGGCGGGAGGAGTTCATCCAGGCCGAACTTGAGGATGGCATGGGTCTGGCCGCCGCAGACCTCCATGAGGTTCCAGGGCCGGGTGGCAAGCCGCGCGATCTGGCGGGCCAACTGCTTTGCCGCGGCGGCATCGCGGTATTCATCAATGAACTTCATCTCACCGCGGGCGGGGTTTCACCGCTGGCGGGCCCCGGCTTTACAGCCTCATCCAGTTCCGCCAATTGGTCCATTTCGCGGAGGTATTCGAAAACCTTTTGGGCCTCCGCCTCATCCACGCGGTTCAGCGCGAAGCCCACGTGGACGATCACATAATCTCCGACCTCGGCCTCGGGCACATAGGCCAGACTGGCCTCTTTGAGGACTCCCCCAAAGTCAATTTTCCCGATCCGACTGAGCGGATCCTCGCCCTGAATGCTGATGATCTTACCTGGAACGGCCAAACACATTGCGAAGGATGCTACACGGCCGCCGGCCGGGGGGCAAGCGATGCGGCCGGTCTGGCCGGCCCGATGGGCGTAGCTGGGTCAGTTTCGTTGATGCGCCGGGCTCCCTGTCTGTTCAAGTCCGCTGCTTGTAGTGAACGGCGGGGACATCGCGCAAGCGCTGGGCGGCCTGTTCCGGCGTGAGGTCTCGCTGCGCTTCGGCGAGCATTTCGTAACCGACCATGAATTTCTTGACGGTGGCGGACCGGAGCAGGGGGGGATAGAAATGCGCGTGGAGCTGCCAATGAGCCGACCCGGCGCGGTCGTGGGGGGCGCCATGCCAGCCCATGGAATACGGAAAGGAAACCTCGAAGAGATTGTCATACCGAACCAGGATGTCCCGCAGAATGACCGCCAGACTGTCGCGTTCGGACTGCGAGAGTTCCGTGAGTTGCGTGACGGGCCGCAGGGGCATCAGCAGGATTTCAAACGGCCAAACCGCCCAGAAGGGAACCACCGCCAGCCAGTCGGCGTTGGCCGCGACCACCCGCTGTCCGGACGTCTGTTCGCGGGCGGCATAGTCCACGAGCAAGCGGGTGCCGTGGCTTTGGAAGTAGTCCCGCTGCTGGCGGTCCTCGGCGGCGGCTTCATTGGGGAGAAAGTCGCCGGCCCAAACCTGGCCGTGCGGATGGGGGTTCGAGCATCCCATGATGGCGCCCTTGTTTTCAAAAACCTGAACCCAGGTGTAACGGCTGCCCAGGTCGGCCACCTGGTCCGCCCACAGGTCCACCACCTTCAAAATATCCGCCGGCGGCATTTCGGCCAGGGTGAGGTCGTGCCGGGGCGAAAAGCAGAGGACACGGCATTCGCCGCGGGCAGGCTGGACCTGGAGGAGCGCATCCGTCGGTCCTTGGGCGGGCGGGGTGTCGGGCAATAACGCGGAAAAATCGTTCACGAACCAGAAGGTGGAAGTGTAGGCCGGGTTGACCGCGTTACCCGCGCGCTGGTTGCCTGGGCAAAGATAACATTTGGGGTCGTACGCCGGCCGGTTGTCCGGCGGAGTCTTTTCCACCTGGCCCTGCCAGGGCCGCTTGGTGCGGTGCGGTGAAACCAGGACCCACTCGCCGCGCAGGGGGTTAAACCGGCGATGCGGATGTTCATCAAAACGAAAATTCATGGCGGCGCATCTTAGCCCAAAGCGGCGGAGGAGCAATCCTGATGCGCGGGGCCTGATGCGCGGGGCCTGATGCGCGGGGCTCACGCGGGGGGCGGGCCGCGACAGGGGGGAGGCAACTGAAACTCGAAGGCCAATGCGGGGGGGTTGCGGCGGTTCGGCGGTTCTGAACCGCCAGGCGCGCTTCGCCCCGGCGTTCAGGAGGCGCTTTCCTGCAACCGGCGGCGGTAATCACTCGGGTTCAGACCCGTGATTTCGCGAAAGCGGCGGTTGAAATTGGCGAGGTTGTTGAAGCCGCATTGCAGGGCGATGTCCACGATTTTCGCGTGCTCGTCGGCCAGCAGGCGGCAGGCGCGGCCCACCCGCAGCTCGTTGAGGTAGCGGGGCAGGCTCTTGCCGGTGCGGAGCTTGAAGAAACGGCTGAAAGCGCTCGGGCTGAGATGCGCGTTTGCGGCCAGCACGTCCCGATCAATGGGTTCAGCCAGGTGCTGGTTGATGTAGGCAATCACCCTTTCCACGCGATTCTGGTCGTCGCGCTCCAACACCGGCACGAACCCCGCGCTGGCAATGGGCGTCAACTCCCGCGACTCGGCCAGGATTCCCAGGATGGAGAGCAGGCCCGCAATCCGCTCGAGGCCGCGGGCACTTCGCAGCCGCAGCAAGCGGTCGGCCACTTCATCCCGGGTGCGGCCCGTGACATGGAGCCCGCGCCGCGACCGCTTGAGCAGGCGCTGCACCGGCGCCATTTCCGGGATGTGAAGGAAAGGGTGGCCGAGGAAGGTATCGAGGAAGCGAACCACGATGGCGTGAACCGCGTCCCGGGAGCGGGAGCCGGTCTCGTCCTGATGCCAGACATGGGGGAGGTTGGAGCCGATGAACACCAGGTCGCCGGCCGTGAGGGGGGAGATGTTGTCGCCGACCAGCCGGTAGCCGTGGCTCTTGAGCACGAGGGTGATCTGGTATTCGGGATGGAAGTGCCAGGTGGCGTTGTAGCTGGAGCTGCGCAGTTCTTCGAAGTGGAAGGATTCCCAAGGGCGCTGGGGCGTTTGTTCGAAGGCCGGCTTCATGTGGTGTTCAACGCCCGGTTTCTCAGCGCAGGAAATCGCGCAGCAGTTTTGCCACCGACGAAACCCCCAGCCGGAGGTCTGGAAAATCCCGGTCGCGGGCGGCGGTAGTATCCCACGCGCCGGCGATTTTCTGCGCCCGAAGCTGGCGCCGGCGTTCCTCGAGTTCGGCCAGTTCGCGCGAGCGGACGGCCTCGAGCCCGCCGCTGCGGATGAACTCGATGATGCGCCGCAGCTCGTCCCGGTCGAACCAGGTGCCGTGGTTTTTGCACACGTCCACAATCACGTTCGAGCAGCGCGCAAAATTCACGCGGTTCATCAGTTTGTGGCAGACGGGGCAGGGAACATACCGCACCGGTTCCATGGGCCGGGATTCGGAGGGAAGGGCCACTTTCGCCGCCCCGAGCACTGCCGATTGCTGCTCGCGATCGGCGCAGATTTGTTCGAGCGAGAGGGTGTCCGCCCAGATGCCTTCACACCGGGGGCACTCGGCCAGTTGAACATTTCCGAAGGAGACGACCTTCAGCCGCTGCTTGCAGCGGGGGCACGAGTGCGGGGATTCCCCGGCCTCGGCGCGGTCCATCCGCGCGCCGCAATGGGAACAGTACCGCGCCCCGAGAAACATGGTGCCAAAACACGCCGGGCAGGCCGCCAGGGCCAAGCGCGTGCCGCAATGCTCGCAGCGGGTGGACTCGCTTTTGACCGAGGCCCCGCACATGGGGCAATTCAATGCTCCGACAGCCATGTTTCCAATTCTTCAGGCTGTTGGGGCGATGCGCAACCTGAAACAACCGTTTTTCGTTTGGGGGGACCGGGCCCGGCATCCTGGCATGCAGGTGTTTCGTCGCGGGCCGGGCTTGGCCGGCTTCAGTCCGCAATCCACTCCGTGTAGGCCGGCGGACCGAAATAGCGGTAACCCTCCCCGGCTTTTGGTGTGCCGGCCAGGATGGAATGAATGAAGCCGTTGCGCTCGACCTGCACGGTGTGGAGAATGCGGCGCTCGGGGTTTTCCCTCAGAATAAACTGAATCCGCCCGTCCAGCGCGGTGTGGAATGCGAATGCGTCGTTGGTTTGGGAATTGAAGGCGAAGTGCCCGGCCAAGTCTTGGAGCATGGCGTGGCTGCGTCCCCAAGTGCCGCCGCTGGCGCTGACGAAGGGCTTCCCATCCAGTAAAGCCACCGCATCATTGTAAGCGAGCACACAAAGGTAATGATGGGGGTCTGACCCAAGCCAGCGGCTGAGTTTTTCCAGGTGGCCCGGGCTTTGACCGTAAGCGTAGTTGGCATCCAGGAAAGCAATTCGGACCACCTGACGGGGGATTTGGTCAACGGCATTCAGAAAGCCGAAAATCAGGCTGCCACCCCCACTGTGGCCGCTGAGGACGATTTCGAGTTCGTGACCGGCCAGCAGATTGGTCACACTATCGAGCAGCCCCGGGATGAGGTCGTCGCGGTTTTGTTTGCGCCAGGCCGGCCAGCTCTTCAAGTCGTTTTCGAGACAGGACAGGACGACAGTCCTCTCCGGCAACAACCTCCGGAGCAAGCGTGTTTGGGCGCCGATGTGCTGGATGTTGAAGTGCCAATCCTCGCCCGGGGCGGTTTTGCGCCCGAGGGTTTGCTCGATGGTGTTGCCGTTGGGCAGTGCGTAGTGAATCAATAACACAGTCCTGCCCGCGACAAACTGGCCGGCGGGGGGCGCGTTGACGTGGATGCGGACGCCGGGTTTTGGGTGAAACCACGCCAGGCGTTCTCCAAATTGATTCGTCTCAGTGAACCGCAACACTGCGGGAGCCGCCGCGGCCCCGGTGGCCGGCGGCTTTGGGGCGGGGCTTGAATCGGGCGTTGTGGATTCCCGAGTCGCGAGGGGGGCGGCGGCATAGCGGGGCTCGCGGAAGGGGCCTTCATCACTGAGAAGATTTGCGGTAATCGGATTGGTCAAGACTTGGTTGAGTCTGGCGGGCTGTCCATCCAGGAGCATGCTCTGGCGGATCAGGCGAATGCCGTGGCTGTAATCCACCCAGCTTGCGGCGTGGCCCGAATAGAGTGGTTGGATGGGCTGGCCCGGCGCCCGGTGCCAGCCGTAGATGGCCACCCGGCCGGGCTTTGTTTCGAGGGCGGGGGTCAGAACGACGTCTTTCTTGTGACCGGCAACCAGCCGGCCGAGGGGCTGGGCCTGGAGATGACGCAAGCGCTGCGCGCGCACCAGGGCGTTGTGGTTGCTGAAGCAAGGCAGGGTGGTCATGGCAGGGGAGGGCGGGATCGGCTCGGGCTCCAGCCGCAGGTCCGCGCTTTCGTAGATGGCGTCCACCAGTTTTCGCGTGGGGAGCGAGCAGTCCAGGCGGTCCGCCACCCGTTGGGCCGACCCAGGGGTCAGGGGCGTCAACAAGTAATCCTCATCCGAGCCGACCGCGAGGTAGTCGGGTGTCACGAAGACGACCGCGGAGCTGGAGGCATTGCCGACACTGACTTTGCAGAGCTGTCGCAGGAAGTTGGGGACGTTGCCGGCAAGCATTTCGGCAACCAGAACCCTTTCGCGCTCCTCGAGGGAGGCCGCGGCAAGGGAAGCCGCCAGGGCGGAACCTGTTGGCGCTGTCGCCGGGCGGGGCGGAAGCTCAAGGACCTGTCCAAACGCCAACGGAACGGCCGCCAACATCCATCCCACGCGCCAGAGGACTGCGACGCGGCAAGAGGTTGAGGAGGCGGCAGACCGCATCGGCTGTTCCTTCAGGCCTCACGCCGTGGGAACAGCGGCGCGGGGGATCCGATGGAGTGGCCTGGCGGCAATTTGCCCCAGACGGCCTGATCCAGGCGGTCCGGTTTGCCGGGCAGTGCGAGCTGCCCGTAAATTTTCTCCGCGGTGCCGGGCAGAAACGGCCAGAGGAGCACGGCCAGGATGCGGCAGACCTCGGCGAGGTTGTAAAGCACCTCATCCAGGCGCCGGGCCTGAGCCGGGTCCTTGGCCAGTTTGAAGGGCGCGGTGTGGTCCACGTACTGGTTGGCGCGCGTGACCAGGGACCCGATGCAGAGCAGGCTGGCTTGAAGCTGGTTTTGCAGGAGCAACTGGCGGGTTTGCGTCACGACGCGGGTTGCTTCCGGTTCCAACTCGGTGGCAACGGGGGGGACGCAGCCGTTTCGATAGCGTTTGAGCATGGAGAGGGACCGGTTCACCAGGTTGCCCAAACCATTGGCCAGTTCCGCGGCGTAGCGGCTGCGGAAGCCGGCATCGGTCCAGTTGCCGTCCGGGCCGATATCCAGCTCGCGGAGGACATAGAAGCGGAACGCGTCCACGCCCCACTCGTCAATCACGGCGACGGGGTCCACCACATTGCCGGTGCTCTTGCTCATCTTCTGGCCGTCCTTCTGCCACCAGCCGTGAACCAGCACCTGGCGGGGCAGGGGAGCGCCCATCGCGCGCAGCATGATGGGCCAATAGACGGCGTGGAACTTGAGAATATCCTTGCCGATCACGTGAATGTCGGCGGGCCACGCTTCGAGCGGCTGTTCGGCGGCGCTCTTTTGGCGCAGCGGCTCGGGGACGCCGGGGTCGCCCGAGGCGGCGGGGACGCTGATGTAGTTGCTCAGGGCGTCGAACCAGACGTAGGTGACGTAGGCGGGGTCGAACGGCAGGGGGATGCCCCAGTTCAGCCGGGAGCTGGGCCGGCTGATGCAGAGGTCCTCCAGCACGTTGTTTTTCAAGAAGCCCAGCACCTCGTTGCGGCGGTAGTCCGGTTGAACAAAGTCCGGGTTGGCTTCGATGTATTCGATCAGCCACTGCTGGTGAGCGCTGAGGCGAAAGTAATAGTTCTGTTCCTCGAGGCGGATGACTTCGCCGTAGGCCGGATCGAAGGTGCCATCCGGGCGCCGGTCCTTTTCAGTCAGGAACGTTTCCTCCTTGGTGGAGTAGAAACCGGAATAGGCTTCCTTGTAGAAGTGGCCCCCCGCATGCAATTTGGCGAGGATGGCCTGAACCACCTGTTTGTGGCGCGCCTCGGTGGTGCGGACGAAGTCGTCGTTGGTGAGGTCCAGACGGGCGGCGAAGCGTTTCCAGACGGCGGCCAGTTCATCGCAGTAAGCCTGGGGCGATTTTCCCTCGGCCAGGGCCGCCTGCTGCACCTTCTGTCCGTGCTCGTCCAGGCCGGTGAGATAAAAGACCTCCTGCCCGAGGCTGCGCCGCGCCCGGGCAATGGCATCCGCCACGACTTTTTCGTAGGCATGACCGAGGTGCGGCTGGCCGTTGACGTAATCAATCGCTGTGGTGATGTAAAAACGCTTGCTCATCCGCCCACTACTTTGACTGACCCCGGGCCGGTTGGCAATGCCCGGCAGGCGCTGCGACATGCGCGCTTGCCAGCCGGGGCGGATTTTGTCAGGTTGGGAATTAAAGCTGACCAACAAGACGACCAGGCAACTGAACATGAACACCATCACTTCGCTCAAGCTCATCAAGTCCCACACCCGCTCGCTGGTCGAGGCGGAGCTCGGCCGGACCGGCGGTTTGCTGCGGCTGGCGCCCAACTGGGTGCCGCGATCGTTTCTGCAGCCCGGGCTGCGGATTAAACTGCACCCGGACGACATTTACGCGTATGGCGCGAATCGGGGCGGCATTGATGAACGGTGGTTTGCCTCGACCACCGAGGCGGCCAACGAAGGGCGCGTGCCGGATGAGGGCCTGAGCTACTGTGTCGTGGGGCGCCAACGCTTCACGTTGCGCCAGGCCGTGGAGGATTGCGGGGCCGTGCTGGTGGGGAAGGCGCTGTGGAAAAAATACGGGCGCTGGCCGGTTTACTCGAAATTCTTCGACAACATGGGCCCCATACCGCACCACATGCACCAGAACGACAAGCAGGCGCGGCTCGTCGGGCAGGAAGGCAAGCCCGAAAGCTACTATTTCCCTCCGCAGCACAACAACGTCGGCAACAACTTCCCCTACACGTTCTTTGGGCTTGAGCCCGGCACGACCAAAGCCCAGGTCCGCAAATGTCTCGAGGATTGGAACCGGGGTGACAACGGCATCCTGGACTTGTCCAAAGCCTACCGTCTGAAACCGGGCACCGGCTGGCTGGTCGGGCCTTGCATCCTTCATGCCCCGGGCAGTCTTTGCACCTACGAACCGCAATGGGGCAGCGATGTGTTTGGCATGTACCAGAGCATGGTCGAAGGCCGCTATGTGCCCTGGGACCTGCTGGTCAAGGACATGCCCCGCGAGCGGCATCATGACCTGGATTTCATCGTCAACCAGCTCGATTGGGAGGCCAACGTGGACCCGAACTTCAAGGACAATCATTACCTTGAACCGGTGCCCGTGGCGGACACGCGGCCCGAAGGTTACGTGGACCGGTGGATTGTCTATGGCAAGATCAATGGCAAACAGTATTTCACCGCCAAGGAGCTGACCGTCGAGCCGGGGGTGAAATGCACGATCAAGGACAAGGGAGCCTACGGCTTGATTTGTGTGCAGGGCACGGGGCGGATCAACGGCCAGCCACTCAACTCGCCCAAGCTGATTCGCTTCACCGAGCTAACCGAGGACGAATACTTTTGCACCGCGGACGGCGCGCAGGCCGGGGTGGTGTTCGAAAACACGAGCGAAACCGAGCCTTTGGTGACGCTCCGGTATTTTGGTCCGGAGGTCAACCCTGACGCGCCGGCGCTGGGCGCATACCGGAAGAACAGTTTTTGAGCCGGGGCGGGCGCCCGGAGCGCCGGCGGGGGCCTCCGGAGCAAGGGGTTTGAACAACGGGGCCAGGGCGGCGCGTTGCTAGACGAACTTCCCGGGGTTCAGAATGCCGCGCGGGTCAAGGGCCTGTTTGATGGTGCGGTGGAGTTTCCGGACAGCGGGGGACACCGCCAGCGGCCACCAGCGCTGTTTGGCAATCCCAATGCCATGTTCGCCGGTAATCGAGCCGCCCCAGGCGAGGACTTGCCGGAACAGTTCGTCCAAGGCCGCCGCCGCGCGCTCTTTGGCGCCAGGCTGGTTGTAATCCACCATCACGTTGGTGTGGATGTTGCCGTCGCCGGCGTGCCCGAAACAGGCGACCGGGAGGTGGTGCTTTCTTTGGAGGCGGGCGGCGAAGTCGAACAGGTCTTCCAGACGGCCGCGGGGCACCACGATGTCCTCGTTGAGCTTTGTCAGGCCGGTGTCGCGGAGGGCGTAAGAAAACTCGCGGCGAATCTGCCACACCTTTTCGCATTCCTGGCTGCCCAAGCCGGTTTCGACGAACAAGGGTCGCTGAGGCGCCAGGAGCCTCTTGAGCTGGCGGACCTCACTGCGGACGGAACGGGGTTGTCCATCGAGTTCAACAATGAGATGGGCGCGGCAGCCGCGCAACCGTTCGCTGCCGGTGCGTTTATAGGCGGCAGCCAGCGTGAATTGGTCGGCCAATTCAAGGGCGGCGGGCAGGAACCCCGCGCTTAGAATCGCGTGCAAGGAGCGAACGGCGGCGCGCATGGTGGCGAAACCCACCGCCAGACAGGCGCGAAACGGCGGGAGGGGGAGCAGCTTGAGCGTGGCCTCGGTGACCACGCCGAGCAGCCCCTCGGACCCGACAAACAGCCGATGCAATTCGAAGCCCGTCTTGTTTTTGTGCGTTCGGCCTCCCAGGCGAACAATGGCGCCGTCCGCCAGCACCACTTCCAGCCCCAGGACATAATCCCGGGTGACACCGTACTTGAGGCAGCGCGGTCCGCCGGCATTGGAGACGATGTTTCCGCCAATGGCGCTCTCTTTGCGGCTGGCGGGGTCCGGCGGATAAAAGAGCCCCAGCTTTTCGACCGTCTCCTGGAGTTTTTGGGTGTTGACGCCGGCCTGAACCACGGCGACAAAATCCGCCGGGTTGACCTCCTTGATGCGGTTCATTTTCTCGAGCGAAAGCACGATGCCGCCGCGCAGGGGAACGCATCCCCCCACATAGCCGTGCCCCGCCCCCCGCGGCGTGACGGGCACGCGATGCCGATGGGCAAACCGGAGAACGGCCGAGACGGCGGCGGTTGAACGCGGAAAGACCACCACGTCCGGCAGCGAAGAGGCGAACCATTTATCCTTGGAGTACTCGCTGAGGACGGCGGGGTCGGTGCAGACCTCGCGGGGCTCCAGTTGGCGCTTGAGGGCGGCCATCAATGGAGGCGGGAGAGTTTTGCGTTGCGGGGAGGAAGATACGGACACGTGCATAAAATTCAGGCGTTCGGAGGACGCTTGGGGAGCCAGAGGCAAACCGTCTGCCGCTGGCTTATTGGCCGGGCTCGCCGGCAGGGTTTTCTTCCGGCGGCAGCGCCTCGAGCAGGTCCCGGGCATCCGCCGCTTCGGATTCGGGCACTTGGACCAGAATGCCACCGGCGGCCAGCGCGTAGCCGTCCATGCTCAGCGCCGAGAGTTCGTGGGTGACCACCGCGTGAAAGCCGGCCGCGTCGAGGCGCGAGCGGACCACCTGGGCGGAGGCGGGGTTGAAAAAGCGGGCGAGGGTGACAAGCGACATAAAAGCGGCAGGGCTAGGCGCGGGCGGAAGGGTGGGGGGAGGAGGCCGAGACGACCGGTTCGGGTTTGGGGGGCTCGGCCAGAGTCGCGCGAAGGTCGGCAAAGACGATGATGCCGGCCCCGGTCTGGAGGGTGCTTTGGACCTGGGCCTCGACTTGCTGGCCGACGCAGTTCTGAGCGCGGTTGACCACGACCATGGTGCCGTCCGGGAGGTAACCCACGCCCTGGCCCCGGTCCTTGCCCTCGCGGGCGATGCGCAGCGTCAAGACCTCGCCCGGCAGGAGAATGACCCGCATGGACTTGGCCAGCTCGTGCAGGTTCACGCAGGGGATGTTCTGCAACTCGGCCACCTTGCCGAGATTGTAGTCGTTGGTGAACAGTTTGGCGTTCAGATTGCGCGCCAGGCGGATGAGCTTCGCATCCACCTCTTTTTCCTCCGGGAAATCGCCGTCGTGGATTTTGACCTCGTTTCGGGTGTTGCGCTGGATGCGGTTGAGCACCTCCAGGCCGCGCCGGCCCCGCGCCCGCTTGATCGGGTCGGTGGAATCGGCAATGGTTTGCAGCTCCTTGAGCACGAACCGGGGCACCACGATGAGGCCCTCGACGAAATTCGCTTCGATCAAGTCCGCGATGCGGCCGTCAATGATCACGCTGGTATCCATCAACAGCAAATTGTCCGGCCGGGTTTGAGGGGCGAAGCGGACGTAAGGAATGATGAGGGAAAAGTCCTCCTTGTTGCTGCGCATGGCCAGCACGATGCCGATGTAGGAGAAGCTCAGGAACAACCCGAGCCGGATGAGCCAGCGGGTGGGGGTCTCCTCGACATTTTCAAACAGGCCCGAGCGGTCAATCAGCAGCGCCACCACGGTGCCCAGCAGCAAGCCGAACGTCGTGGCCGAGAAGGCGCGGAGGGAAAAGCCCTTGAGCATTTCATCCACGGCGATCATCAGCCAGCCAAAGCCAAACCCGATCACCATCCCAATCAGCCCCCCCATGCCGCCCACGTACTCAGGACGGACCTGGCTGACGGCGTAGCCGCCGACCGTGCAGAGGCACAGGAACAAAATACGAATCACCCACAAAGCCATAACGTTGGGTCTCAGGGAAAGGGGTGCTTGGGGGCCCTCAGGATTTCGGCCGGGGGCGGGTTGGTGCGGGGGGCTTTGGGCTTCCACAGAATCCCCCACAGCCCCAGCCGGTTCAGATTGCTGCTGGCAATGCTCAAGTTTTGCGCGATTTGCGTCACATTGGTGGCCAGTTCTTCGTCCTGCAGGAGGGTGCCGGCCATTCCTTTTCCCGCCTGCACATCGCTCAACACAGCTTTCAACACTTCGGTGGAACTTTCAACGTTTTTCACCGCGCGCGTCGCCGGGGGAGTGTTGCTGGCGAGAAACTGGTTCAAATCCGCCGCCGCCTGGTTGAGCTGGTCGGAGAATACCACGAAATTGCTGAGCATGGTGGAGACGACCGGGCGATTGCTTTCCACCAGCGAGTCCACGTGCGCCAGGGTGCTCACGGCCCGCTCGGAGGCCAGCCGGAGGTTGGTCACCATCAAGGAGAGGTTCGTCAGGGTTTCCGGGCTGAGGACGGAGCGGTTGATGTTTTCGATGGCTTCATCGAGCTTCTTGACGGTCTGGTCAATCCGGTTGATGAACTCCCCGGACGAGCCCATGAACTCCTGCAGGTTGAAGGGCTTTTGCGCCCTGGCGCGGTCGCCGTCCTGAAAGGTGGGCCCGGCATTGGCCTGCGGCCGGATGGCAACGTATTGGTCGCCCAGGAAGCCGGACTGTTCAATTGCAAACACGGCGTCGCGGTGAATCACAAAAGCGCGGCGAATCTTCAGCTCCAACACCACGCTTTTGCCGTCCTCGGCCAGCCGGATTTCGGACACCGTGCCGACCTGGACGCCGGACATCAGCACCCCGGCGCCGCGCTTGAGTCCGCCCACATCCGTTGCCTGGAGCAGAATCCGGTAAGTCGGCTGGAACATGGTCAGCCCCTTGCTGAACTGCAAAAGCAGCAGGGCGATGAGCACCAGCCCGACGAACACAAACAGCCCGACTTTCCATTCCAATCGCGATTTGTTCATGGTCAAAAATAAAGTTCCTTGGGGTCCGACACGCCGTCCACGAACTGGCGAACGATCGGGTCTTGCGAATTGAAGATTTCCTCGGGCGTGCCGGTGACGTGAATGCGCTGGTTGTGGAGCATGAGGATGCGCTGGCCCAGACGGCGGGCGCTGCGCATGTCGTGCGTCACCACCACCGACGTTGATTTGAGCCGGTCCCGCACCCGGATGATCAATTGGTCAATGCTGTCGGAGACAATCGGGTCCAGACCGGTTGTGGGCTCGTCATACAGCAGCACCGCCGGCTGGTAAATGATGGCGCGGGCCAGGCCCACGCGCTTTTTCATGCCGCCGGACAACTCGGACGGTTTTTTGTTTTCGATGCCCGGCAGGTCCACCATCTCGAGCAACTCGGCCACCCGGCGGCTGACCTCGGCGTCGGTGAGGGAGCGGTCGCGCCGGAAGGCAAACGCCACATTTTCGGCGACCGTCATCGAATCGAAGAGGGCCGCGCCCTGGAACAGCATGCCGAACTTGCGGCGGACGCGCAGCAATTGGCGCTCATTCATGGGCACGATGTCCTCGCCTTCGATGAAGACCTGTCCCTGGTCCGGTTTGAGCAGGCCGATCAGGTGCTTGAGCAAGACACTCTTGCCGCCCCCGCTGCGGCCGATGATGACCACCGATTCGCCGCGCTCGATGCGGAAGTTGACATCCGCCAGAACGGGGTGCCGGCCGAAACTCTTGGCTAAGTGGCGCACTTCGATCATGGCTGGCTTCCCCGGGAGTTCAAAGCATCTCCAGCAACTGGCTCAAGCCCAGGGTCAGGAAGAAGTTGCTGATGAGGATGGTGATCGAGGAATAGACCACCGCTTCGGTGGTGGCGCGGCCGACTCCTTCGGCGCCCTCGCCGCAGTAGAGGCCCTTGTAGCAGCCGACAATGGCCACGATGCCGCCAAAAATGAGGGCCTTGATCATGCCCATGAGCACATCCGCCACGTCGGTGTATCGAACCATGTTGTGCCACGAATAGCTGGGGTCAATCCCCAGCAAATAAACCCCCACGATATACCCGGCGCCAATGCCGATGGCGATGGACTCCGCCGTGAGCAGGGGCAGGGCGACATGCAGCGACAAAAGCCGCGGCACCACCAGGTAATCCACCGGGTGCGTCGCCAGGGTGCGCAGCGCGTCAATCTGTTCGGTCACCCGCATGGTGCCCAGCTCCGCGGCGATGGCGGCGCCGACGCGGCCCGCGACCATCAGCCCCGTCAGGACGGGCCCCAACTCGCTGCACATCGAGACGCTCACCACCGCCAGCGTGGCCGTGTCCATCTTCACCTTGTGAAACTGGAAGAAGGTCTGCGCGCCCAGCACCATGCCGGTAAAGGCGCCGGTGATCAGCACCACGGACTGGGACTTCACGCCGACGAAATAGACCTGGTAAAGAAAATCGCGCCAGGCGACCCGCAGCGTCAGCAACGAGGCAAAGGCATCCCACGCCAGCATGGTCAGCCGGCCCAAACCCTCCAGTCCTTTTGCCAGCGATAGCGTACCCTGGAACTTCATGGCGGGCGAACCTAGCAGACCCCCCGGGCCTTGGCGAGGGGTTTTGGCGCCAACCCAGACGCGGGCCAGGCCGGGCCACAGCCGCTCTCAAAGCGCGCGGGGCGTACTGCCCGCCCCTGTTTCAGTTATCCTGCGGGCGGGGCAGCACGAGGTTGCCCTCGTAATAAAAGTCGCAATTGCCGCTTTTCGCCTTCCGCAACAGGGTGGGATCAATCTCCAGGCGCGCTTTGAGCTCGTAGCTGCCCAGCTTAACGGAATCCCAAATGATATAGGCCCGCGGGCCTTCAAATTCCAAATCGAGGTCAAGCAGGGTTCGCCGGCCATTCTCCACTGCCTCGCTCCGCATTTTGTACAACTTCGTGCGCATGCCTCGGATTGCCAGTTCTTTGAGACCCGCAGCCTAGCAGATCAGGCGCTTTGGCGTAAGCACCGGAAAGTACGGATGCTTTGCCCCCCCCGGGAAGACAGCCTCAGCGGAAAAACCACTGTCCCAGGCAGCAGGGCGTGTTGGGTTCTGCGGCGGCCGACTTCACGTTGGCGGGTGGTGCGGATGCCTTGGGTGCGTTGAATAACGTCAGGCAGCCTTGGGTTGAGTTGCCTGGTTCGGGGGGGGCGCCGTGTTCTGAGACGTTCCAAGCGGTTCAAGGCAGGAGCAGGACGCGATAGACACGCTGGCTGGCGGATTCGACGGGGTGGGAAGCGGAGGTCGAGTCGCTCGTGGCCAGGATATTGGTGCTGGCGTCCGTCCACTCACCGCTGAGGAGGCTGTCACTGGACTGGAGGCGGTAAGTGCAGCCGGGGATTGAACTCCAAGTAATCAGGGCCAGGCCGTTGGTGAGCGAAAAGGACTGGATGACGGGACGCTCGGGAGGTTGAACCCCTGCCGGAACCACCACGTTGAAGGTATTGGTCGCGCTGAGGGCGGGCGGGCCGCCATTGTCCCATACGACCGTGGTAAAGCGGTTGGTGCTGGGGCAGTCATTCAGCCAGGGGATCCAGCGGATGATGCCGTCGGCACTGATTTCGGCCCCTGGAGGAGCTTCCAACAGTGTGTAGGTCAGCAAGTTTGCGGGCAGATCGTCATCGCTGGCGGTGTTGGTAATGGTCAATGGGCCAAGCTTGGCCACGGTGAAATCGGGCAGCAAGGGCAGCGTTGGCGGGGAATTGACCTCGGCAACGACCACGTTGACGGTGTTGGTGGCGCGAAGGTTTGCGGCGAGGCTGTTAGCGGCGATGGTGACGAGCGTATAGCCGCCCGGTCCCTGGGCCTCCGAAGGCGTCCAACTAATCACGCCGTTGGTGTCAATCACAGCCCCCAAGGGCGGGTCTTCGAGCTGGTAAACAACGGGAGCCGGCGGAAGGCCGGGCGTGGTGACCGCGTTGGTGATCCAAAGGGTCGCAAGCTCCGGCACCGTGCGGTCTGGCTGGGGCGGAAGCTCCGGCGGCGCATTAACGCAGCAGGCGGCCGCGCTGATCCCGATCGAATCCACGTACCAGCCGACTCGGGAAACCCCATCATCGGTCGCGCAGCGCCAGCGCAGTTGAACCGCCTGGCCGGCGGCGCTGGGCGGGAGCTGTGCCACAACCTGCACCCACCCGCCGGAATCGCCGCTCCAAGCCTGTCTTCCGGCCAGCGGACTGCCATAACCGCTGTGGATGGTGCGGTTGTAGCCCCCGGAAAGGAAGGTTCCGCCGGCGGCGAGAATATCCACGAAAGAGTTTGTGCCGATTTTAATCTCGAGCACGCCGCCGTCATAAGCGACTCCGCCCGACTGCGCTTCGAGATCGAAGTTGTGCCGGAACCGCAACTGGGCGGGCCCGGCCGGCAGGTTGATGGGCGGGGAAAGCAACTCATTTTCTCCGATGTTGGGGGCGCTGGCCGAGAACGCGGAGTTTGAAGCCGTGTCAGAAGTTGAGGTGGTTGTTATCCAATTGGAAAGGTAACCCGAGGCGGCGGTGGTCCAGCCAGCCGGCAGAACGGGCGGGGTTACCGCGTCGAAATTCTGTGTCAGGACCGTGGCTGTGGCGCCAAGTCCGAGCGGGGTCGAGACGGGCGCCAGACTTGAACCGGCGTCCTCCAGTTGGAAAGTGAGTTGAATCTGCTCCCCACAGGTTCCACTGGTCAGGAAGGTAAAGGGCCGCGAAACCGGCGCCCCGCCGGAGAGAAGAGGTCCAAAATCCTGAGGCGGGCTGGGCATCAGCACGCCGTTGGTGGCGAGCAGGCTTGCGACGACCTGATTGGCATCCACCGCTCCACTGTTTTTGAGCGAAACCAGCACCGTAACCACCTCACCCGGATCAACGGCTCCGTTGGTGGGGACGCAGGTTTCTCCGACCAGTTGCAGGCCATCCAGCGCGATGGTTGGGGCGGAATAAACCCGCACCTCGAAACTGTTTGTCGCGCTGAGGGGTGGAACCCCGTCGTCGGTTACGACGGTCACGAAGCGGTTGGTCGTTCCCTCGTGGGCCGGGGAGGGGAGCCATTGAATGATGCCGTTGGTGGACATCAGGGCTCCGACGGGGGCTTCCACCAACGCGTAGGTCAACAGGTTGGATGGAATGTCAGGGTCCGTGGCGGTATTGGTCACCAGCAGCAAAGTGGACACGCGCGCGGCCCGGTTGGTCTGCGGGGGCAGGACCGGAGGTGAGTTTACTTCGGCCACCCTGACGAAGAAACTGTTCGTCGCGCGCAAAGGAGGCTCGCCATCGTCCTCGACCATGACCATGAACAGATTGGTGCCGGGGCCCTGGGTTTCGTCCGGCGTCCAGGTGATGACCCCGTTGGCGCCGATGCTCGCGCCGAACGGCCCGGACAACAGGGAGTAGGTGAGGGTGTTGGGCGGCCAATCCGGGTCCGTCGCGGCGTTGGTAAGCGTCAGCAAGGCCAGTTCGTCCGTAAGAAGGTCCGAATGGTGCGGCAAGGTCGGACGGGTGTTCACCTCGAGGATTTCCAACTGGAAAGAGTTGGTGGCGGTGACCGGGGGCTCGCCGTTGTCAGTGGCCAGGGTGGTGACCATGTAAAGGCCGGGGCCGTCAAACTCCGAGGGGTTCCAAAGGATGACGCCGGTCGGGTCAATTTCCATTCCCGGCGGCGCCGAGAGCAGTTGATAGGAGATCACATCGCCGGGCACATCCACACCCTCCGCCGTGTTGGTAATGACAATCTGTGTCAGTTCTGGCGCCGAGCGATTAGGTTGGAAAGGCAAGGCCGGCGGTTGATTCGAGGTCAGCACGGTAATCAGCGCCGCGGCGGTGCCGAGCAAGACCGGGCCGTCAAACACTGCGTAAGCAAAACCGTCCCGGCTGAGTGCCGCGCCTTCAGAGGGCTGGTAAGTAAACCCGCCATGGGGCTGGAGGGAGAGCAGGCCATTGGTGGGGCCGAAGAGCAGGACGGCGGACAGATTGGTGCCGTAAACGGCGGTGTCATTGGCCAGCACACCGGGAGGGGCCAGGTCAAGCGCGCGGTTGGCATTGACCAGGTAGCTTTCGTCGGCCGCCAGCGGACTGACCAATACTTCGTCAAACCAGAGGGCGTAAGGCACGCTGGCCGTCCAGAATTCCAAACTGGTGCCGCCACTCAGGTAAGGGGCGGCTTCCGCATCCACCGCGCTCAGCACCTGCTGGCCGTTGAAATACACGGCGAGGCGGTTGGCGTGAAGGGCCAGCCTGACCGTGTTCCAATCGGTGCCGACGGCGGGGAGGGTGGTTTGGGCCATCGCCAGGCCATTGGTGCCCAGGTAGCCAAAAGTGTTCCACGTCTGAAATTTCACCAACCGCAGGGCCCGGGAGCCCCCGGGCGAGTCTTCGGGATACACCCAGGCGGCGTAATGGGCGCCGGTTTCACGGTTCAACCGCGCGCCGACGCCGCCGCCAAAGGCACCGGCTGGAAACCGGAGGCGCACTTCCACCACGCCGTTGCTCCACGCGTTGGTGACATAAGTGTAACCATAAGTCTGAGGCCCGTTGGTTCCCGCCTGCATCCGGCCCTCGCTAATCGTCCAATTGCCACTTTGAACTTTCCAAGGTGTCAACGTGCCGGGCTCGGTGGGACGGGTGAAATCGTCAAAGAACACGAGGTCGGTTTTGCCAACCAGCACCGTTGCGACGGCCGCGGCCGAGTTGGTGACGCCGTCGTAGGCGAGATAGCTGAAGGAATCCATCCCGATAAAGCCGGGAGCGGGCTGGTAGGTGAACCCGCCGTTTGAGCTGAGCTCGAGGGTGCCATTGGTGGGGCCGGTGAGGAGGATGGCGGTCAGGGAGTTGCCCAAGCCGGGCAGGTCGTTGGTCAGCACGCCCGGGCTTGCCACGTTGAGAGTTCTGCCGCTGAGGGTCTGGTAGGCGTCCGGGTTGGCCCGCGGCATGAGCTCATAACGGATTTGGGCGTTGGTGGCCATGGTGCCAACATGAACCTTGATCCAATGATCCTTCAGCCGGTAGGCGGCCGGGTCGGCGAGGCTTCCGTTGGTGAGGACGCTGAGGCTGGCCAGATCGCCGCTGCCGGGGAGCACCAACTCCACCGCCGTGTCGCGATGCGTCGCGTTGCCAATCTGGAAGTCCGCGATTTGAACCAAGCCATTGGTGCTGTGTGCGACGGAGATTTGCGCGTTAGACCGTCCTAGTGCCCATTGATAGATCAAGGCGGCATTGGCGGACCAAACCCGGGGATGCAGGTTGGTGTTCAGGCCGTAGCGGATGTATTCGGGCACCAGTTGGCCCGCGTCGCCCTCGCCGGTCGAAAGCGTGTGGGAGTAAATGTTAATCAAGGCCCCCAGGCGATAGTAGAAGTCAATGGCGTCGCGGAGACTGTTAAGATTGTAGCTGTAAGGATTTCGCCAGGGCTCGAGGGACTGGGCGACCTGGCCACCCCCGCCACTCACAATAAACCAATCGCTGACGGGGAGGCTGAGGAAGGAATACCGCTTGCCGGGAACCGCCGGGGAGAGCGTCCAGTGGGGAAACGGCGTGAGTTTCTGGTCGCCCGCGGTGCGGACGTCGAGGTTTTCCAGGATGTCTAGCGAGCCTTCGCGCGTGGCGTTGAAGTAGCAACTGACCCAGCCTCGCGGCCCGGTGTCGAGCCCGGACAACCAGAAATCCATGTCGGTAAAGGCGTTCGAGAGGGAAATGAAAGCGTATTGCCTGCCACTGGCGTAATTGGTGGGCGTCACATCCAGGGCTTCGTCCGGCCCCCAGTGCCAGTAGTCATAGTGACCGCGCGGCAGCGCGGGGTTTCGAGGATTCACCAAACCGCCATTGTGAGCGTAGATGCTGGCGCCGTAATTGGTGACGGCGCGGCGGAGATTGGCGATGATTGCGTTGGTATCGTAGGCGCTGGCGGCGTCTTCGCGCACGGTGCCCGTGCAGAAGTAGTAATCGCCTCGGGCGCCGTTGGTGTATTCGAACTGGGCCGATTGCTCGATTTTGGCAATCAAGTTGGTGTAGTTCTCCAGGTCATGTCGGACCATGAAGGCCGCGTCGTAAGCGTAAGGCCAGGGGCTGAGCTTGAACACCGGCAGGCGAACCGACTCGAAGGCCCATTCGATCGCCCGGCGAAAAATGACATAGGCGTACATCGAAGGCGCCCATCCCCCATGGCCGATGAGGGGTTGAAAGGCGGCATGATAGATGAAATAGCCTGAGCCGAAGGGTTTGACCGTCAGGTATGGCGACGTTTCGCTGGTGGCCAGGACGGTGGCATCAAGGGCCTCGACCCGCCAGGCGGGGTGGGCGTTCATGAACCGGTGGGAAGGCGTGACCCCCCAATTGATTTCCTCCGCCGAGACGGGCATCCGGTTGCTGAGTGAGCCCGAGGGATAATGGCTCACCAGGCGGTGTTCAGCCTGTTTGTTGAAAGCAAGCACCTGCTCCCAGTTGGTGAACCCTTGGTTCACCATGTTCAGCCCCAGCTCGGCCGCAAAGGCAAAATTGCTCCGGCTCGAACCGTCCGGGTATCGCGTGAATGCGGAGGAACCGACAAAAAGAAATCCTCCGGCAGCGACATAGTTGGTCAGCGGGGCGATTTGGTTGTCCGCCACGGCCTCGGCAGCCAGGCTGATGACGATGGGGAAGCGAGGCTTTCCGTTGGTCAGCAAGGCATTATTGGCGATGTCCGCGTCGCTCACCACCGTGAAAGCCGTTCCATCGGCCCGCAGAGCCTCCTGGAGTGATTCCGGCAGCAAGAAGTAGGGCCAGTTGGTCGGCCACCATTGCCGCCCCGTCGTGCCCGGTCCGTTCGGCACAGGGGGAACGGCGGGGGAGTTGGTGCTGTCCAGAATGCGGGTCAGCTCGGAATCGTGAATGGCGACGAGCGGCTGCGTTTCTTGAGCGATTGCGGTTCCCGACAAACCAAAGCACAAAGCTGCGAGACCGGCGGCAATTCTCGCCCCGCCGGACCCGAATGCAAAAAGGCCCGGTTTTCGCAACTTGCCCATTATGCTTTCGACTGATTTGTGCTGTGTAATTTATAGCACAAAT
>JARKQH010000240.1 GCA_029974925.1 Verrucomicrobiota bacterium | reverse complement strand
CCGGTTTTCGCCTCCGCCGCGCGGAGGGTGCGGATAACCTCTTCGTGGCCGGCGAAGTCGCCGTGGGAAAAATTCAGGCGGGCGATGTTCATTCCGGCGCGAATCAGCCGTTCGATCATCTCGGGGGATCGCGAGGCCGGTCCGATGGTGGCCACGATCCGGGTTTTGTGGGGCGGCAGTGGGCTGGGCATCATATTGAGCAAGTCAGCGGCCAATCAAGTGGATGGAAGCCGTTTTGTCAACCCAAGCTGATCCCCCTGCCGAGCCTCACGCTGACTGCCGGCCAGCCATTCGGGGTGGGAAGTTGAGTCGCGCGCGCACGTCAAAACGTTCGGGCTGGACATTTCGCGGATTTGGTGTAAACGAACCCCACACGAATTTCAAACAGGAACAATATGAGAACAGGAACAGGTTTAGCAATTTTCGCAGCAGCCATCCTCGCCCTGGGCGCCCCGCGGCCCGCGGCGGCAGCCGAGGAGGGGGCCAAGTTCAAGGATGACCGGGAGAAAGCCAGTTACGGCATCGGCGCCAACATCGGCCAGAACCTCAAGCGCAGCGGCATGGATGTGGACGTGGACATTCTGGCCGGGGCGATCAAGGACGTGATTGCGGGGCGGGAGCTGAAGATGACCGAGCAGGAGGCGCGGGAAGCCATCACCACCTACCAGCAGGAATCCCGGCGGAAGATGGCCGAAAAGAACAAGAAAGAGGGCGAGGAATTTCTGGCCAAGAACAAGACCAAGGAAGGGGTCAAGATTCATGAGGTGACGCTGCCGGACGGCACGAAAGCCGAGTTGCAATACAAAGTGATTACCGAGGGCACGGGCGCCACGCCGGGCAGCAATGACATGGTTTCCGTCAACTACCGCGGCACGCTCATCAACGGGAAGGAATTCGACAGCTCGGCCAAGCACGGAGGCCAGCCGGCCAAGTTCCAGGCCAATCGTGTTATCCGCGGCTGGACCGAGGCGCTTCAAAAGATGAAAGTCGGGTCCAAGTGGGAGCTTTACATTCCCTCCACGCTGGCCTACGGCGATTTTGGCTCCGGCCCGATGATCGAGCCGGGCTCGACGCTGATTTTTGAGGTTGAATTGCTCGGCATCGAGGCGCCGCAGCCGCCGCCCACGCCGCAACCGCTCACCAGCGATATCATCAAGGTGCCCTCCGCCGAGGAACTGAAGAAGGGCGCCAAGATTGAAGTATTGAAGGCGGAGGATGTCGAGCGCGCCCTGAAGGAAGCGGCGGCGACCAACAAGCCCGCAGCCGACAAGACAGACAAGGACAAGAAGTAATCGGGACCGCTTTGAGAGCGGGCCGCGCCGGAGTGCCGGGCGTGGCCCGCTTTTTTTGTCGTGCAAAGGAGCGGGCTTTATGTGAATCAGTGTGCATGTTGCGGCAGTGCAGAAGGTTGCGGAGAAGTCTGGCGGGATGGCGTGTGGCCGGCCTTGAGGGGCCGGGGGCGATGGACAGCAGTGGGATTGTGAGCCGGCCGGGTCAGGAGGGTGTTGGGGCGCCATGACGTTGTTGTTCACCATCATCCTGGTGGCGTTGACGTTCGAGTTCCTGAACGGATTTCACGACACGGCCAATTCCGTTGCCGCGGTGGTGGGCACCAAGGTGTTGACGCCCAGCCGGGCGATTGCACTGGCGGCGGTGATGAATCTTTGCGGCGCCCTGGTGGGTACGGCGGTGGCGACCACGGTGGGCAAAGGGCTCGTGCAATCCGATTGCGTTACCGGCGGCACGCTCATCTGCGGTTTGCTGGCGGGCATCCTGTGGAATCTGCTGACCTGGTGGCTCGGCCTGCCTTCCAGTTCCAGCCACGCCTTGATTGGGGGATTGGTCGGCGCGGCCATCGCCTCGGCCGGCAACGACTGGAGCGTCGTGATCTGGGCCGCTCCCGTGGCCGGCAAACCCTGGTATGCTGGCGGCGGCCTGTTGTACAAAGTCATCCTTCCCATGTTTACCTCGCCCGTGCTGGGCTTTGCGTGTGGCGTTCTCTGGATGACGTTCCTCTATGTCGTCCTGTCGCCTTTCACTCCCTCCGCCATCAACCGCGTTTTCCGCAAAGGCCAGATTTTCAGCGCCGCTTTTCTGGGCTTCAGTCACGGCAGCAATGACGCCCAAAAAACGATGGGCATTATCGCCCTGGCGTTGTTCACCTCGACCCAGGCGGGCGTTTTTGCCGCGGCGCCGGACTGGCTGCATTTTATGCAAACGGTGGAGTTCAAGGTTCCCGTCTGGGTCAAAGTGCTCTGCGCCCTCACCATGGCTGGGGGCACCGCCGCCGGCGGCCGCCGGATCATCAAGACGCTTGGACGCAAAGTCTCCCGATTGCAGCCCGCCAACGGGTTCGCCGCCGATACGGTCTCGGCGTCGGTTCTCCTGACCACGGCCCACCTCGGCATGCCCGTTTCCACCACGCACGTCGTGTCCACGTCCATCATGGGGGTTGGGACTGCCCGCAGCGCCAGGCGCATGAACTGGTCCATCGTCGAGAGCATCGTCTGGGCCTGGATTCTCACCCTGCCCGCCACCGGTCTCACGGCCTACGGCCTCTGGCGTTTCTCTCAGTTGCTGGGCTTGGTAACCCCCTCCGCGCGCCCCTGACACTTGCCGGGGCGCCCCGCCCGGCGTAGCGCCGGCAACCCACGCGGGGGGGATGCCTGTGCCGGGCTCGGAAGGAGACTCGGTTGCGGGGGGGCCGGGTCTGGCAAACCCTTGACGTCGCGAAGGCGGGGGCTTAGTTTCGCCGCATGAAGCGGCGATTGGCCGCAAACTGTTAACCATTATTCCGTTACCAATGAATCACATCACTTCTGGCATGAGCCGCCGCGACTTCGTGCGCGCCGGCGCCGTTGGCCTGGCCGGCCTGAGCATGACAACCGCTTTTTTGACCCACGCTGCCGCGGGAAAGAAAATCCCCGTGGGGCTGCAACTTTATTCGTTGAGGGAACAGTGCAAGACCGATCTGCCGGGCATGCTGGCGGCCGTGTCGCGGATTGGGTACAAGGGCGTCGAGTTTGCCGGTTACCACGGCCGGTCCGCCGCCGAGCTGAAAAAGATGCTGGCGGACAACGGATTGGTCTGCTGCGGCACCCACACGGCGCTGGAGACCATCCAGCCTGCCAAGCTTGAGGAAACCATCGAGTTCAACCGCACGATAGGGAACAAGTATCTGATTGTTCCGTGGATGACGGGCAAGACCCGGCAGGAGTGGTTGGACAAGGCCCGGTTGTTCAATGAGGTGGCCGAGAAGGTCAAAGCCGCCGGGATGGTGGTTGGCTATCACGCCCATGCCCATGATTTCCACAAGCTCGAGGGCGAGCGGGCGTGGGACATTTTCTTCGGCAACACCAAGCCGGAAGTCGTGATGCAGTTGGACACGAGCAACTGTCTGGAGGGTGGGGCGGACCCGGTGGCGGTATTGAAGCAGTATGCGAGACGGGCGACCACGATTCACCTCAAGGCGAACGGGGCCGGCCCCGAGGCCGTGATTGGCGAGGACAAGGTGGACTGGAAAGCGGTGTTCGATATTTGCGAGGCGCAAGGGGTGACGGAATGGTACATCGTGGAGCACGAGTCGAGCAAAGACCCCCTGGATGCCGTCAAGCGAAGCTTTGAAGCCCTGAAGAAAATGGGCAAGGTTTAGCGCCGGTCAGGGCCGGAGTTTGTAGCCAACGCCGTGCACGGTCAGGAGGTGGCGCGGCGCGGCCGCGTCGTCGCCGGGCTTTCTGCGCAATTGGACGGTGACCTGATCCAGCGTGCGGGTGGTGCCGAAATAGTGGCAGCCCCAGACTTCGTTGAGGAGGCGGTCGCGAGAGAGCACCTCGCC
>JARKQH010000237.1 GCA_029974925.1 Verrucomicrobiota bacterium | reverse complement strand
CGTGGCCAGCCCCACGTCGCTCGTGCAACGCGAGCGCGAGCGACGTCCATCTCAGGGCCAAAGGCCCGTACGATACCAGCATGGGGCATCGCCCCATGTCACGGATACAACAAAACCCCAAGCGCCAACGGCGCGATCCATCCATTCGTTGCATACCGGTTGGGTGGGGCGGATGTGGATTGCGCGGGGTTATGGAACGGGCCTTCGGCCCTCGTGTCGGGTTGGCGTTCCGTTGCCTGGGGCGTCGCCCCAGGCTGGTATGAGGCCGCGCCGTTGGCGCTGGCCCTCGCCGCCGCCCCCAAGGCCGGAGGCCGTCCGTGGCCAGCCCCACGTCGCTCGTGCAACGCGAGCGCGAGCGACGTCCATCTCAGGGCCAAAGGCCCGTACGATACCAGCATGGGGCATCGCCCCATGTTGGGCATCGCCCCATGTCACGGGCACAACACGTCCTCAAGCGCCAACGGCGCGACCCATCCCGGCACCGCACACCAGTTGGGTGTGGCGGATGTGGATTGCGCGGGATTATGGAACGGGCCTTCGGCCCTCGTGTCGGGTTGGCGTTCCGTTGCCTGGGGCGTCGCCCCAGGCTGGTATGAGGCCGCGCCGTTGGCGCTGGCCAGCGCCGCCCGCCCCCCAGGGCCGGAGGCCGTGCGTGGCCAGCCCCACGTCGCTCGCGCAACGCGAGCGCGAGCAACGTCCATCTCAGGCCAAAGGCCCGTGCGATACCAGCATGGGGCAACGCCCCATGTTGGGCACCGCCCCATGCCACGGGCACAACACGTCCCCCGAGCGCCAACGGCGCGATCCATCCTCTGATATTGGCAGAGTCCGCGTCAACGCATAGGCTGAATCGTGTGTATGACTAATCGAACCTGTCTCGTGAATGACCCGGCGCCGTCCTGGCCGGGGCGGGAGGGCTTTGCCAGGGCACGAATGAGTTCCCGATGAACCTGGAGCATCCATTCAAAGCCATTGCGGCGATGTCGCTGAACCGCGTGATCGGCGCCGGCAACCGCATTCCCTGGCACCTGCCCGAGGACTTCAAATGGTTCAAGCAAACGACCACCGGCCACGTGATTGTGATGGGGCGAAAAACCTTCGAGTCCATCGGCAAACCCCTGCCGAATCGCACGACCGTTGTGCTGAGCCGTTCCGGCCTTGCCATCCCGGGCGTGGAAACCATCCGCTCCCTCGAGGAGCTCAGGCCGGACCGGCCGGGGCTGGCGGGCCGGACCATTTTCATTTGTGGCGGCGCCCGGCTTTATGAGCAGACGCTGCCCCGGTGTTCGGACCTATACTTGACGTTGGTGAAACGGGAGGTGGAGGGCGACACCTTCTTTCCCCCCTTTGAACACTTGTTCCAGCTCGCCGGGACCTTGCGGTCCACCCCCGAGTTCGACATTCTTCACTATCGCCGGCTGGGGGGGATGGCTTCAGGAACCGCAGGCGGCGGCCGGGGCGGGACGTGAAGTCCTGCCGGGGAGCCGGGGAAGAAGGGTCGGCGCCAACTGTTCGGCGCCCCAGCGCAGCATCCGCTCGGTGGTTTCCCAATCCACGCACGCGTCGGTGATGGAAACGCCGTAGCGGAGGTCGGCCGGGTTTTTGGGAATCGGCTGGTTGCCCGCATTGAGGTAGCTCTCGACCATCAGCCCGATGAGCGAGGCGTTGCCTTCCACCCGCTGCTGGATGACGCTGTGCCACACTTCCTCCTGCCGGGTGTGCTGCTTGCCGGAGTTGGCATGGCTGCAATCCACCATCAACACCGGCGGCAACCCGGCCTGCAGCAGCTTCGCCTCCGCCTCCTGAAGGCTCGCCGAATCGTAGTTGGTCCGGCCGCGGCCCCCGCGCAAAACCAGGTGCCCGGCCGGATTGCCCTTGGTGCGGACGATGCTCGTGACCCCATCCTGGTCAATCCCCAGAAAACTGTGCGGCGTCCGGGCCGAAACCATCGCGTCCAGCGCAATCTGAAAACTGCCGTCAGTGCCGTTTTTGAAGCCGACCGGCATCGAGAGGCCGCTGGCCATCTCCCGATGCGTTTGCGACTCGGTGGTTCTCGCCCCAATCGCGGCCCACGTGACCAGGTCGTCAATGTATTGCGGAACGATGGGGTCCAGAAACTCGGTCGCCGCCGGCAGCCCCGTCGCAACAAGGCTCAACAGCAACTGCCGCGCCGTCTTCAGGCCAAACTCGATGTCGTTGCTCCCGTCCAGGTGCGGATCGTTGATCAGCCCCTTCCAGCCAATCGTCGTCCGCGGCTTCTCGAAATACACCCGCATGACGATTTCCATCGTGTCCGCCAGTTCGGTTCTCAGGGCCGCCAGCCGCCGCCCGTAATCCAACGCCCCCTTCGGATCGTGTATCGAGCACGGGCCGACCACCACCAGCAGCCGCGGGTCCTCGCGGCGCAGAATCCGCTCCACCGCCCGGCGGCTCGACACGACGGTCTGGTTGACGGCTTCGGTACATGGGAATTGGGCTTTCAACGCCCGGGGCGTTGCCAGCCGCACCACCTGTTCCACCCGCAAATTTTGAGTCGGAAGCATCCTCACTATTATACCGGCTTCTTGGCCGAGGAAAAGGCCAGACTTGGATCCTGGGCCGATGCCCCATGCGGCTATGGCCCGGGCCTTGGCCCCTGATGCGGCGCACGCACGGACCGCGCCGTTGGCGCTTGGGGTTTTGTTGCATCCGAGACATGGGCCGATGCCCCATGCGGGTATGGCCCGGGCCTTTGGCCCTGAGATGGACGTTGCTCGCGCTCGCGTTGCGCGAGCGATGTGGGGCTGGCCACGCACGGCCTCCGGCCCTGGGGGCGGCGGCGACGGCCAGCGCCAACGGCGCGGCTTCATACCAGCCTGGGGCAACGCCCCAGGCACCCGGCCGCAACCCCACTCGAGGGCCAAAGGCCCGTTCCATAATCCCGCGCAATCCACATCCGCCACACCCAATCGGTATGCAATGAATGGATGGATCGCGCCGTTGGCGCTTGGGGTTTTGTTGCATCCGTGACATGGGGCGGTGCCCCGGACATGGGGCGGTGCCCCATGCTGGTATGGAAGGGGCCTTTGGCCCTGGCGCGCCGCCGGGATGGGCCGCGCCGTTGGCACTCGGGCAAACTGTCCCGCCTTGGAGAGGCCAAATCCCCTAACCACCAAAACGGAAGAAGGGACGGAAAAAACCCTATGAAGAATTGAAATTCCGGAAGAGTGGTGCCCGCGACAGGACTTGAACCTGTACGATGTTACTCACTAGAACCTGAATCTAGCGCGTCTGCCAATTCCGCCACGCGGGCAACCTGACTGCCGGCGGCTTGCGTCCCCCGAGGGGACGGGCTCGCCGCTCACTGGACAACCCAGTGGCCACGAAACATAACGCATGCTCGAACGGCCTGCAAGCCGTTCCGCACGTCGTGTCACCACGTGTGCCGTCCGCGCCCAAACCATATCAAAACCCGCGGGCCCGGCGCAAGCCGGCAATTGAGGCGGCGAACACGCGTCTGGCTCATCTTGCCGCCAGCTTCAATCCCGGCCGGAATGCGGCGGTGGTGGGGGGCGGAGTTCCCCCTGCCGAAGGACGGTTGGCAGCAGTCCGCCGCATTAAAGTTTGGTGATATTCGCAGATGGACCTCCACGCCTTGAAATGACGGCTCACCGTAGCCGGGGTGACAGTGGGCAAGCGCCGGGGGGTGGGTCGGGGTTTTCAGCCGTCCCGCCGTCCTTGCCGGTTGACAGTGGGGCCCCGCCGTTGAACCGCTGGGTTCCTGGCGGTTGTCCCTTTGGGACCGACCCGGCGGGCTTTCGGGGTTGTTCAGAAGTCCCGGCTCCGGGTTCGACACCGGAGAGGCGCTGGCGCGCCTGACGATGGCCAGCGCGCCGGCGGCTGGTGAGGCCGCAGCGGGCTCTGAAGAGGTTGAGTTCCTGGGCGCTTCAGGTAGGCTGCGCCTCAGGACCTTATGGAGCCTTTGACGACGCTCGGTGTTTCGCTGGGACTCGGCCTGTTGATCGGCCTGCAGCGCGAGCGGACCGATAACCGCCTCGGCGGCATCCGCACGTTTCCCATTGTGAGCCTTTTCGGCACGTTGTGCGCCTGGCTGGCCCAGGCTTATGGCGGCTGGGTCGTCGCCGCGGGGCTCGTGGCGGTTTTCGGCATTGGGGCGGTTCACAATGCCCTGGTGGCCCGGCAACCGGAGAGTGACCACGGCCAGACAACGGAAGTGGCCGCTCTGCTGACTTTTGCCCTGGGCGCCTGTCTGGTGGCCGTGGACCCGACGCTTTCCATCGTGGGCGCGGGGGTGCTGGTGATTCTCCTGCATCTCAAAGAGCCCATGCATCTGTTCGTGGCCAAGATGGGCCGGCAGGACATGACGGCGATCATGCAACTGGTGGTGATTTCGCTGATTGTGCTGCCTTTGTTGCCGGACCGGGCCTACGGTCCCTACCAGGTGCTCAACCCCTTCGATATCTGGCGGATGGTGGTCTTGATTGTGAGCATCAGCCTCGCCGGCTACATCGTTTACAAGTTTGTGGACCCCAAGGCCGGGACGCTGCTGGGCGGTTTGCTGGGCGGCCTGATCTCCAGCACGGCCACCACCGTTTCCTACGCCCGCCGGGCGCGCGCCGCCCTTCAGGGGGCGGACCTGGCCATCCTGGCCATCCTCGCCGCTTCCAGCGTGGCTTTTGTGCGGGTGATGATTGAAATCTCCGTCGTCGCCCCCGGGCACACCGGCGCGCTCCTGCCCCCCATCGCTGCCATGCTGTGTTGCATGATCCTGGTGACCTCGGCTGCCTGCTTCCGCCCGCGGCCCGCGCAGAACGACATCCCGTCGCCGTCCAACCCGGCCGAGCTGAAGACGGCGCTGATTTTTGCGGCCATTTACGCCCTGGTGCTTTTTGCCATCGCGGCCGTCAAGAACCACTTTGGCGAAACCGCCCTTTATGGCGTGGCCCTCATCTCCGGGCTGACGGACATGGACGCCATTACCCTCTCGGTTTCGAGGATGGTCTCGGAGGGCCGGCTGGGCAGCGGGGAGGGCTGGCGCCTGATTCTCACCGCCTCGCTCTCCAACCTGGTTTTCAAGGGCCTCGTGGCGGGTTTCCTGGGGGGATACCGGCTGGGCTTGCGCCTGGCTCTCTACTTCGGCCTGGCGCTGGCGGGGGGCCTGGCGATCCTCTGGCTCTGGCCGGCGTCCGGCGTGGCGGGCTGACGGTTTCGCATAACCGTGTCAGCATCGCCGCCCGCATCCCGGGCCCGCCAAGGCCGTTCAAGGTTCATCAAGAATAATTCCCCGCTCCGGCGCGCCGCCGGGGAAATCGGCCCAGAAAACCTCCCGAAAACCCGGCGGGTTGAATTCCCAATGCCACGGCTCATTTTGGTAGGGATACCACCCGAATGCCTCCCCGCGCAGCAGCAGCCATTTGTGCACGGGCGACTCGCGCATCCGCACCAGTTCGGACATGGGACGCGTGGAGAGCCGGTCGAACTTGATCTGGTCGCGGTGACTCAGCTCGAAGTCAATTGCCAGTCCGAGCGAATGCGCCGAAAAGCTGGCCACGGCATTCGGGTTGCCAGCTCGCGCCGCGTTGGCCCGGGCGGTTTCAGGATGCCGGTGTCCCGACAGGATGACCAGGTCAATTCCCTCGCGGGCAGCCTGCGCGCGCATGCGGACAAACGCATCCCGCGCGTGCCGGTTGAGTTTCCAGCGCTCCTGACCCGGCACGGTCACCCACTGGTTGGTGACATACTCCCACACCGCGGGCGTTGCCTCTTCCCGCAGAACCACCGCCTCGCGCGAGCGGTTGGCCCGCCGTTCCGGCCGCACCAGGTCCAGCGCGTCAACCATCACATCGGCGAACTGTTCATTCGGCCCCTCCGGCCCGCCCGGAAAATCGTCCTCGTGCCACTGGAATGCGCGAAAATGCCGGCTCAATTCCGGGCCCAGGATGTCCAGCCCGGAGGTGTTCGGGTCATGGATGAATTTCAGTTCCAAAGCCCGCAACAGCGCGAGCCGGGATTTGCGGTTGCGCTGCGCCAGCGCCCGATTGAAGGCGGCCGCAATCGCCGGGTCCTGTTCCCGGTCCTTGAGCGTGGCCCAAATGTAGTTGGGGGGCAGGCGCGAGGCGCCGGCTTGGGCCAGGTCGGCGGTGGCCTGGATCAGGCGCATGGGCGTCGCGGCCTTGCGCGGGCGGGGCGTCGCGCAGCCGCTGACAAAAATCATGCACGCGAGGAAAAAGGTGGCGATTCGAAGGGGCGTCATCATGGGTTGGCTTTCGAGGTCATCTGCCGGCCGGGGAGGGAGGTTCAGGAACCCATTCTTGTTCGAGGCGGCGAAAGGCGCGGCGTTCGGTCTGGATTCACGCCTCGGAACAACCCGGGGGTTGTCCGTGGCTGCGGCGGCCTGTTCGATCCGCCCACTGCAGGGCCGGGGATTCAATTCTCTGCATGGCGATATTAAGACTGACCGCGTCGTTTTCTGCAAGGCCGTCGAGATGGGGGACGCGAGGCACCACCGCCTTCCCTCCCGGGCTTTACCCCCGTCGCCGCCTGGGAGGGGTAACTCCGGCCCTCCCTTCCGGGCTTGTGAAGAACCTGGGACTAAGGTTGAATAACTCCGGGTTGTGAGTCAGCCCGGAATTTCGTTTGGTGATAAGATGATTGATGCCCTTGGTGACAGTGCCGTTGCGGCTCCGGATTTGAAGCGGAGCCCCCGCCGTTCGCAACCGCCGTCCGCTCCCGCGGGCGGCTCGGTGGATCGTTTGCCGCCCCATTCCCCCGAGGCGGAGCAGGGGGTGCTTGGCTGCATTCTCCTGTCGCCGAACGACTCCATGGGGGAATGCCTCGAAAAATTCAAGGCCGGCGCCGAGGTTTTCTACGACCTGCGCCACCAGGCCATCTTCGCGACGCTGGCCGAGATGTACGACGCGCGCGAGGCGATTGACCTCATCACCCTCCAGCAGCGGCTCAAGGACCGGCAATTGTTGGAGCAGGTCGGCGGCCTCCCCTACCTGGCTTCGCTGCCGGACAAGGTGCCCTCCGCGGCCAACCTGACTTACTACCTGGACATCGTCCGGGAGAAGCATCTGCTGCGGAAAATGATCAGCGTCTGCACCGGGGTGGTGGGCCGGGTGTATGATTACGAGGGGGAGGTGGATACGCTCCTGGATGAAGTCGAGCGGGATGTCCTGCGCATCAGCGAATCCCGGGTACAGGAGCACGTCAACACCATCAAGGACCTGGTCAAGAAGGCAATCAACACCATCGAAGATTATCACCAGCGCCAAGGCATGCTCACCGGCATTGCCACCGGCTTCCCCGACCTCGACAAAATGACCAGCGGTTTGCACGGCGGCGAAATGGTGGTCATCGCGGCCCGGCCCTCGATGGGCAAAACCTCCCTGGCCATGAACATCGCCGAGCACGTGGCCGTGGATTTGAAGCTGCCGGTGGGCGTGTTCAGCCTCGAAATGACCTCCGAGTCGCTGGTCCTGCGCATGCTCTGCTCGCGCTCGCGCGTCAACCTCCGCAATGTCCGCGAGGGGTTCCTCGCCGAACGCGATTTCCCCAAGCTGACGGGGGCGGCCGGGATCCTGGCCAGCGCCCCGCTGTTTATTGACGATTCGGGCGGCCTGTCCATCCTCCAGCTCCGCGCCAAGGCCCGCCGCATGTTTCAGCAATACAAGATCAAACTTTTCGTCATTGACTACCTCCAACTCCTGCATTCTACTTCGCGCCGTGCGGAAAACCGGCAACAGGAAATCGCCGATATCTCCAACGGCATCAAAGCCTTGGCCAAGGAGTTGAATGTGCCGGTGATTGTCCTCAGCCAGTTGAACCGCGAACTCGAACGCGAAAAAAACCGCAAACCGCGCATGTCCGACCTCCGCGAGTCCGGTGCCATCGAGCAGGACGCCGACCTCATTGGCCTCTTGTACAAGCCGAATGCGGATGACGAGGAAGCCGCGGCCCCGGCCGCCGAGGAGGACGCCGTGCCCGTCAACCTCCTCATTGCCAAACAGCGCAACGGGCCGACCGGCGATGTGCATCTGACGTTCCTCAAGCCCTACACCCGGTTTGAAAGCGCCGCCAAAGTCAGCGACGAAGACATGCCCAACTGACCGATCCTCATGACACGACTTCTGCTCTGCGCGTGCGCGGTGTGGCTGGCCCTGGCGGGGCTGCCCCTCGCAGCCCAGCCGGCGCCCCCCAAGGTCGCCCGCATCGAAATCAAATTCGTCGGGCCCCAGTCCGTCAGCGAAGAGCTCATCCGCTCCAACATCCGCGTCAAGCCGGGCGACCCTTTTCTTCGCACCGCCGTGGATGACGACGTGCGCAACCTCTACAGCACCGGCCTGTTCTACAACATCCAGGTGGCCGAAAGTTCCTCGCCGGACGGCATCACCCTCACTTACATCGTCCAGGGCAAGCCCCGGCTGGTGGAGATCAAGTTCGAGGGCAACAAGAAATACCGCGATGCCAAGCTGCTCAAAAAAATCTCCTCGAAGGTCGAGGAGCCGCTGGATGAGAGGAAGCTGTTCACTGACACCCAGGAAATCCAGAAACTCTACCAGAAAGCCGGCTACCAGCGCACCGAGGTCAAATACGTGGTTAGCATTGACGAAGCCGCGGGGCGGGGGACCGCCACGTTCGAGATCACCGAAAGTCCGAAGCTGAAAATCGTCGAAGTCCAGTTCGTCGGGGCGAAAGCCGTGCCCGAGAAACAGTTGCGCAAGGTGGTCAAGACGCGCAAACACTGGATGTTCTCCTGGATCACCGGCAGCGGCTACCTCAAGGACGACCAGTTGCAGGATGACCGCGAAAAACTCGCCGAATTCTACCGCAACAAGGGCTACATTGATTTCGAGCTCAAGGACGTCCAGACCGAGCAGCTTTCACCCCGCGCCATGGTGGTCCGCTTCGTCATCGAAGAGGGCCGCCAATACCATGTCGGGTCGGTGAAGTTTGAAGGCAACAAAATCTTCAGCCACGCCGACATCACCAACGGGCTGCACCAGGTGCATGCCATGAAACGGGGCAAGGGCAAGCTCGGCCCCAACGGCCTGCCGATGGACGTCGGCGATGTCTTCAGCCCCAAAGGCCTGGCCCAGGATGCCGAGGCGGTCGAGGATTTCTACGGTTCCAAGGGCTACATTGATGTCGGCGCGGGCCGCAACCTGAACATCGTCAAAATCCCCAACACCGAAACCGGGACCATGGACCTGGAATTCCGGATTCAGGAGGGGCAGCAGGCCTATATCGAAAAAATCGAAATCCGCGGCAACACCAAAACCAAAGACCGCGTCATCCGCCGCGAGCTGGCCGTCTCGCCCGGTGAAGTCTTCGACATGGTCCGCGTCAAGCGCAGCCGCCAGCGCCTCGAGGGCCTGCAGTACTTCGAAAAAGTGGACGCCCGGCCCGAGCCGACCGTCATTCCCAACCGCCGCGATCTGGTCATCGGCGTGGACGAGAAAAACACCGGCAACCTCACCATGGGCGCCGGGTTCAGCTCGGTGGACTCAATCGTCGGCTTCGCCGAAATCAGCCAGGGCAATTTCGACCTGTTTCATCCGCCCACCTTCACCGGCGGCGGCCAGAAGTTCCGCCTGCGCATGCAAATCGGCACCCAGCGGCAGGACTACCTGGCCTCCTTCATCGAACCTTGGTTTTTGGGACGCAAGCTGGCCCTGGGCGTGGACCTCTTTTATCGCGACCTCCGTTACGAAAGCCTCAACGACCTCTACAACGTCACGCGCGGCGGCGGCCGCGTCAGCCTCACCCGCGCCCTGGGCAGCGATTTCCTCATCGGCAGCGTCAGCTACACCCTCGAAGACGTCGGCATCCTGCTCGAGGACGGCTACTTCGCCTTTAACACGCCGCCTTCGATTTATGCCGAGCGCGGACACAGCCTCCTGTCGCGCGTCGGCGCCTCCCTCGCCTACGACACCCGCAACAGCGTCCAGCTCCCGGACAAAGGCCAGCGCACCGAGTTGAGCGGCGAGATTGTCGGCGGACCGTTTGGCGGAGACAAGGACTTCTACAAACTCGAACTCAAAACCGCCTGGTACTTCCGGGGCTTCGCCCGGGGCCACGTGCTCGAAGTGGTCGGCCGCACCGGCGTGGCCGAGTCGTTCGATTCCGACGAAGCCGTTCCCTTCTACGAGCGGTTTTACCTGGGCGGCCTTTACAGCCTCCGCGGCTTCCGCTACCGGAGCATCAGCCCCCGCGAGCTGTTTTTTTCCGAGCCGGTGGGCGGCAACACCTATTGGTTCGGCACCGCCGAATACAGCATCCCGATCATCGAACGGTTGCGCTTCGCCGTCTTTTACGACATCGGGGCGGTCAATGCGGATGCCTACGACTTCAGCGCCAGCAACTTCAGCGACAACTGGGGCATCGGCCTGCGCCTCAACCTGCCCATCGGTCCCCTGCGCCTCGACTATGGCGTGCCCATCCACCACGACGAATACAGCAGCGGCTCCGGTCGCTTCCAGTTCGGCGTGGGCTACACCCGCGAATTCTGATTTCGAACCGATTCCCCCGCCGGCGGTCTAATCAAACGCCAGGTTTTGACCGCGCCCGGTCCCCCAGTTTTGGATTGGCGCGGCGTCCCGAATCTGGTTTCCTATTGGCCTGTTTATGAAATATTTGTTGAGCAGAATCATGGCCGGTTTGATCCTCGCCGGCTTCCTGGGCGTCTCCGCTTACGGGCAGAGCCGCATCGCCACCATTGACCTGGGCAAGGTCTTCGACAACTACTGGAAGACCAAGCAGGCCCAGACCATCATCAAAGAGCGCCGGGCCGACATCGAAAAGGAATACAACAACATGGTCCAGGACCGCAAAACCGCCCGGGAGGAGTACGACAAGCTGATGGCCGAGGCCAACGACCCGGCCGTTTCGGCTGAGGAGCGGGAAAAACGCAAACGCGCCGCCGAGGACAAACTCAAGTACCTGCGAGATCAGGAGGAAGTCATGCAGCAGTACCAACGCCAGGCCGCCGTGACCATCGAGGAACAAACCAAGCGGCTGCGCGATAACATCCTCTCGGAGATTCGCACCATCGTCAACGCCCGGGCCAAGTCCGCCGCCTACTCCCTCGTGATTGACGTCGCGGCCGAGACGGTCAATCGGACGCCGTTCGTCCTTTACAGCAGCAACGAGCACGACCTTACCCAGGACGTCCTCAAGGAGCTCAACGCGACCGCGCCGGCTTCCGACGCCAAATCCAGCCCTTCGACCGACAGCAAGAAATAGCCCGCCGCGCCGCGGGCGCCGGTCAGCTCTGGCTGAGCCGCTGAACCGGCTTCTCAAAGAAGCGCCGGTGCGCTTCCTGCAAAATGCCGGGAATCCGGTCCGCAAAGGGGCTTTGCCTCAGGCAGTCCTGGAGGCTGCGCGGCGTGACTTGGGCCGCGTTTTCCCCCGGGAACCAGTGGTCCGCCTGCCCCAGCAAGTTGTAGCGCATCTTCGCCCATCCCTCCAGGCCCAGGGACGTCCCATAGGTCCACAAACGCAGAATCTCCACCACGTTCACTTCCCCCGGAACGTCCACATACTGCGGCAGCCCTTCAAACCACCGCGCGCACCAATCCGCTCCCAGCGCCCGCTCCATTTCCGCCCGCAGCCGCCGCTCGACCGGCGGCACCACTTCATCCAGACGCTCGTAGTATTGCAGCGCCGCCACGTGCTCATCAAAGTCGGACGGCTGCCGGACGCCGCAGCTCAGCGTGTGCACCTCGGGCCGGGAAAGGCAGAACAGATCGTTGAACTGCATCGGCGTCAGCGGCGCGCACAGCTCCACCAGCTTCGGGGGCGGCTCGTAAAGTTTGCCCCCTTTGTCGTTCGGGCTGATGATAAACACGCCCATGTCCAGCCGCCGGGCCGCCTCGACCGCCGGCCAGTTGAGCTCATTCACAAAATACCAGTGCAGGTTGACGTAATCGAATTCGCCCGTCTCCACCGCCTCAAGAATCAGGTCCGGCGTGGCATGGGTGGAGAAGCCCAGAAACCGCGCGCGGCCCTCCTTCTGGAGCCGCCGGGCGGCGGCCAGGCAGCCCTCCGGCTTCAGCGCCCACTCCAAAAGCTGGCGATTGTTGATGCCGTGCAGGGCCAGGAGGTCCACGTACTCCAGCCGCAGGTGGCGCAGCGACGTTTCAAACGCCTCAACAAATTCGGCCGCCGTGGCCTTCGGCGCCACCTTCGTCTGGACGACGATCCGGTCCCGCGGCAGCGTGGGCAGAATCCGGCCCAACTGCATTTCCGAGGTGCCGTAGCCGCGCGCGGTCTCAATGTGATGAATGCCCAGCTCGAGCGCGCGGTGAATGCATGCCTCGAGGTTCGCCTGGTTGTCCGCCGGAATTTCCTCCCACGGCGCGTCCTGCCATTTGTGCTGGTAGCGCATGCCTCCGCAGGAGATCACCGGCAGCAACAGCCCCGTCCGTCCAAACCTTCGGTAATACATCAGCCCCAGACTAAGTCCGGACGCCCGCCGGGGCAAGGCCGCCCGCCCCCTCACTTCATCCCTCATCCCTCATCCTTCATCCCTCGTTTGTCATCCTTGGCCTCGCCAGGGTTCGTTCTTGCTCGCCTTGACCGCCGATTCGTGGTTAATGAAACGCATGTCGTCGCGATGGTTGCTACAGGTATTGACCAGCCTTTGGCTGGCGGGCCAGGTGTGGGCCGCCCCCAAAGTCATCCACGAGTTCGATTTCACCAAACCTGAGGCGGCCCAGGGCTGGACCGGGTTGCACAGCGTGGGTCCGCTGCAAACGACTGCCGAAGGATTGCGGGTGGCCATCACGGGCGAAGACCCCTACTTCTCCAGTCCGGCGCTCGATTTTCCCGCCCGCCAGCCGCTCTGGCTGGTCATGCGCCTGAAATCCTCGCAGGGAGGGTTCGGACAGGTGTTCTATTTCGACCGCCTGCCCAGCGAGGAGGCCTCGCGCCCCTTCCGTGCCGGCAAGGAGGAGTGGACGGAGGTGCGGATTGCGCTGCCGCCGTTGGGACCGCGTCACCGCGTGCGGCTGGACCCGCCGGGCGAGGACGGCCACGTCATCATTGCGTGGCTGCGGTTCGAGGCGCGCCCCGAGTTTGCGCCGCCGCCGTTCTTCTGGCGGACACCCCGGCCCGGCACTCGCGTGGTGGTCAAGTCCGGGGCGCTCGAGTGGTGGGAGAACCCGGCGAATGCCTGGGGCGGCGAGTTGCGCGTAAATGGCCGTTCCATGGCATTTTCGCATCCGCAGCTTGGAATCGGATTCTTGCGCGACGGCGAACCGGTATGGCTTGACATTCCCCCGCCCAAAGCCAGCGCCCGCGGGGGGGAGTATCAGGTTGAATCGGTCTGGCAGGATGCCGCCGGCGCAAACTGGACTTATCGCCAGAGGTTCAGACCCGGCGCCCAGGGCGTCCTCGAGGTGGAATCCACCCTGGAATCGAATCGGGACGCCGAAATGCTGTTCGCGCCGATGTTTCTGCTGGCGGCGGGGGAAGGCTCGTTTGGCACCAATAAAAATCAGGGGCTCTTCGCCGGGCTGGAATACCTGGAAAACGAGCCGAGCAGCTCCGAAGCGGATATCATCGGCCCGGAATCGCGACGCCAGGTGCCTTCCAACCACAAGATCACTTTTCCGCTCATGGCGATTCAGCATGACGGACACTATGTGGGGCTGAGCTATGAGGATCATTTGTCCTTCAGCGCAGTGTTTGACTCGCCCGACCGTTTGTTTGGCAGCCAGGGTCATGCCTTGGGGGTGATTTGGCCCGAGTCCGACGGCCACAACCGGATCGAGGGCAGTCTGGCGCCGCAATTCACCCGGACGTTGAAGGCCGGGCAGCCGGTGCGCCTGCGGGCGCGCATCTTCGGCGGGGTGGCGGACACAATCATCCCGGCGGTGCAAAAATATGTGCAATTGATCGGCCTGCCGGCGGTGGCGAAGGATTACCTGAGCCTGTCCGCTTATGTCGAACTGGCGGCCCAAGGCTGGTTGCGGTCCAAGGTGCGCGAGGGCAACAAATACCGCCACGCCGTGTGGCCGGGTTTCAATGCGCAGCACGCGGCGGATGCGGCGGTGTATGAGACCTGGCTGGCCGCGCGGGCCACGCCCCCCTGGTCGGATGAACTGACGCGGGCGGCCGCCGAGGCCATCGCCCCCATCAACCCGGCCCAATACTATCATTCGACCGTCAGCCACGTGCGCACGCCCGCCGCCCCGCTGCTCTTTGGCGGCATCCGGGAAAGTGTGGCGGCCGCGCGCGGCATCGCGCAAAGTTCATTGCAGCGGTTGGGCGCGGAAAAAATCCTGCGCTACCACGCCGCGGGCGGGCGGCCGGATTACGGCAGAACCCACTGGGAGAACCATGCCAACGGCCTGACCGCGCCCGTGCTGGCCGACGCGCTGCGGGCGGCGGCCTTCTGCGGTGACCGCGAGCTCATTGAGCAAGCCCTTGCGGCGCTGCGCGCGCAGGAGCGCTACCGCAACGGCGTGCCGCGCGGCGCGCAAACCTGGGAAATCCCGCTGCACACCCCGGACATCCTGGCCTCGGCGCACCTGGTCAATGCTTTCGTCCTGGGGTACGAACTCACCGGCGAACGCCAGTTCCTGGACGAGGCCGTTTATTGGGCGTGGACGGGAGTGCCTTTTGTCTATCTGGTTAATCCGACCGGCAAACCCGTGGGGATTTACAGCACCATCGCCGTCCTGGGCGCCACCAATTGGAAAGCGCCGGTCTGGTTCGGACAGCCGGTGCAGTGGTGCGGATTGGTTTATGCCGACGCGCTGTACCGGCTGGCCAAAGTGCAGGAGCAGGGCGGACTATGGCGCCAACTGGCCGATGGCATCACGGTCGCCGGCTTGCAGCACACTTGGAAGCAGGACGACAAAGACCGGGTGGGCCTGCTGCCGGATTTCTTCCTCCTGCATCCCCAGCGCAGCGAAGGACCAGCGATCAATCCCGGCACCGTGGGAGCCAACGCGGCGCAGCTTTACACGCAAATCCCGCTGTACGATTTTCTGCGGCTGCGCCAGGCCGGAATCAATGTCCACGCCCCAGGCTTGTTGCAACCGGTCAAGGAAACCGCGCAGGGCGGCGCGTTCGCCGTCCGGGGTTGGCTGGCGGAGTCGTATTACGTCTTGATCACCGGACTGAGCGCCCGGCCGGAAATCCGCATCAATGGCCGGACCACGTCCTTGCAGGCGCCGCATGAATACGAGGCCGCTGGCGGCTGGCTGGCGTTGAAAGTGTCGGGGCATCCACGAATCGAAGTCATCCTGCCCTAAACCACGCGTCCGGATGGAGGACCAGCGCGCTCCAGCTCGGGGCGGCGGTGTCTCGTCTCCAGCCTCCCACGCCCTCGTAAGCCAAACTTTCTGGGACGAGACGTCCCAGCCCCTATCCAAAGACTCAACCACCTCGGGGCTGGAGACGTCCCGTCTCCAGCCTCCCACGCCCTCGTAAGCCAAACTCTCTGGGACGAGACGTCCCAGCCCCTACCCGCAGCATCAATTACTTCGGGGTTGGAGACGTCTCGCCTCCACACCTCCCACGCCTTCGAAACCAACACCCCCTGGGACGAGATGTCCCAGCCCCCATCCCGACCCTCACTTACTTCGGGGGAGGCGACGTCTCGTCGCCGTAGCCTCCCCTCGCAACCCAAAACTTTTTCTGGGACGAGACGTCCCAGCCTGGAGTTTGGCTCTGGGACGAGACGTCCCAGCCCCTACCCGCAGCATCAATTACTTCGGGGTTGGAGGCGTCCCGTCTCCACACCTCCCACGCCCTCGAAATCAACACCCTCTGGGACGAGACGTCCCAGCCCCCATCCAGATCCTCAATCACCTCGGGGCTCGAGACGTCCCGTCTCCCCATTTCCCACGCCCTCGCAACGCCCGTCATCAGTTCGGCACTTCCCCTGTCCTTACCCAACCCGTCTTCAAAACCCTGAAAGGGTTTCAGACAGTAGCCGGGGGTAAGGCCGTCAGGCCGCCACCCCCGGTCCCCCGTCCCCAAAACACCCAGCCCCCTCCGCTTGCGGAGGGGGTTGGGGGTGGTGGCATCCCGGAGTCTCCGCAAGCCGTCAGTCCCGATGAATCGCGATGCTCCGCGATACCACGGCGTCGAAAGAAAGCTCATCGAGGGAGCCTCCCTCGGGCGAACGTAATCTGTGCGGGTCGAGGCGCAGCCCGGGTCCGCTCAGTTCTGCGTCCGTCTGCGTGGTCTGCGGGCCCGCGCTCCCCACCGCGAAGCCTGAAGGCTGAGCTGCAACGCCCAGAGCCAGAGAGGAGGCCATAAGCGTTATCAGCAAAGAACCGACCGCGGATTTCGCGGATTTCGCGGATAAGGGAGACGCCGCACAGGGCGGGCAATGTCGCTCGTCCGGGACAGCACCATCCTTGCCGCCATTCTCCCCGGTCTTTCTTATCCGTGTCATCCGCGCCATCCGCGGTGAAGCCAACCGAAATTCAAAGCGCCGCCGCTGCGGCGCTTTCAGCCGATTATTCGTAGCGCAGGGCTTGAATCGGATGCAACTTCGCCGCTTTCCAGGCGGGAAATAGCCCCGCAAAAATTCCGACCGCCGCGCTGAAAACCACGGCAATGACCATGGCCTGCGGCGTGATCACCGGGGCGTTGGCGGTGGGGGTGATCAACTCCAGCACGCGCACGAATCCATACGAGGTCGCCACTCCCAGCGCCGCACCCAACAGCGCAATCACGATGCTTTCAATGAGCACCTGCGTGAAAATGGCCAGGCCGGTCGCGCCCACCGCCTTGCAGATGCCGATCTCGCGAATGCGCTCGTTGATGCTGGCCAGCATGATGTTCATGATCCCGATTCCGCCCACCAGC
>JARKQH010000201.1 GCA_029974925.1 Verrucomicrobiota bacterium | reverse complement strand
ATCCACGTCGGTCATTGCCAACAGCGGTTCGTTGGGGACGGTGGGCGATGGGGCGGTGTTCGGCTCGCTCAACAGTGTGACAGGGGGAGTAACCTCCCCGTTGGTTGGCGACGCCAATCCCGCGATGGGTTTCCCCGGACCGGACGGCCGAATTGACGTGCCGTTCAACGCGGCGCTGAACCCCTCCAGCTTCACGGTGGAGTGCTGGGCCAAAATGGATGATTGGGCCAACACCCATCAATCGCCCGTTACCAGTCGTCAAAGCGCGGCGGATGGGACCAGAGGCTTTATGATCTATGCGGCTCCCCACACCTTGACAGGGACGTACACCAGTCGCCCGCGCTGGGAATTTTGGACCGGCACCGGATCGGCTTTTAATACGGTCAACGCCGGTCTGGCCGATGTGCAGACCAACAAGTGGACGCACTTGGTGGGGACCTATGATGCGGAGACGCGGGTGATGGCGCTTTACGTGGACGGAACGCTGGCCAGGGGATTGATAAACGTGACCTATGCGCCCTGCGTCAAGAACCCCTTGCGGATCGGGGCCGGCAGTTCGGAACTCAATTATGGGCAATATCACTGGCGGGGAGCGGTGGACGAAGTCGCCGTTTATCCCACTGCCCTCTCGCCGCAACGAGTTCAGGCGCATTACGAAGCCGCCTTGGGAGTCAGCCCGCCGGTCACCGCCGTGCCGGGGGTGCAGGTGCAGCCGCAGGGGCAGACCAACTGGGCGCCTTATCCCATCATCGTCAGTTGCGTGGTCACCGGCAGTCTGCCGATGCAGTTCCAATGGTATCAAGTGCTGCCGGATTACTCGGCCACCATCCCCGTGCCCGAGGGCACCAATATGGTGCTCAAGCTGGACCCGACCAGCGATTCACAGAGCGGTCATTATTATCTGGCGGCCACCAACGCGCTGGGCGGCACGGAATCCTCGTGGGCTTATGTGGAAATCCACCCGTTAACGGCGCCGATGTTCACCTTGAATGCGCCCGCAACGGTGCCGGTGTATGGCAACGGCACCGCGGGCATCCCGGTGGTCGTGTCGGGCACGCCGCCCATCACCTACCAGTGGGAATCCAATTCGGTTCCGGTTCCCGGTGGCACGAACGCTGTTCTTGCGGTGCCGGGTGTTCAACCCTCATACGCCTCGGCCAGTTTCCGGGTAAAAGCCACCAATCCGATTTCAACCAGCACCAGCGACCCGGCTCAGTTGTCCGTGCTAACCGCGCCGGTCTCAACCTACGCCGCCGTGGCCACCAGCCTCAATCCGTTGGGATACTGGCGTCTCGGTGAAGACAGCGGCACGGTTGCCTTCGATTACTGGGGGGGGCACCCGGGAGTCTATGTAAACTCTTATGCCAATTCCTCCCCTGGGGCGTTAACGGATGATGACGATGGGTGTGTGCAGCTTTACGGGGCCGGAAGCTACGTCCGCATGCTTGAAACCAACGCCTTCGGGTTCACGGGAACCACCAGCCAGTTCACCCTGGCCGCGTGGATCAAGGCCGATTCGTGGCCTTCAACCGGCGCCCGCATTTTTTCGACGCGTTGGTTGGTGGGCAATACCGGCGGCTTCGGTTTCGGAATTTGGAACGGCAACTCGTATCGGTTCACCGCTTTCGGCGTGACCGACATTGCCCAAGGCCTGCCCACCCTCAGCCTGGGCCAGTGGTATCACATCGCTGCCGTGTGCAGCAACAATACGGTCTATTTCTACCTCAATGGGACCTATCAGGGAGCTGGAAATACAGTCCTCGGCGCCGCCGGCATCAAACCTACGCCTTACCCGTTGCAGTTGGGCGGCAACCCCAACTTCAGCGCCGCGGCCGACGAAGAACCGTTCAGCGGCCAGATTGACGACGCCGCGGTGTTCGGGCGCGTCCTGACGGCTGCGGAGATCAAGGCGCTCTACGACGCGCGTTACGGGTCGCTGCTGCCGCCTTCGATTGTTAAGAACCCGGCTGCCGTCCAGCTCTATGCGGGCGGCACGGCGCGGTTCTCGGTCGAGGCCATCGGCAGCGCGCCGCTGTCCTATCAGTGGAAGACCAACGGCATCGCGATTACCGGGGCCACGAACAACACGCTGGTCCGGGCCGGCGTCACCCCGGCCTTGAACGGCGTCAATGTCACCGTCACTGTCGCCAACCAGGCCGATTCCGTGACCAGCGCAAACGCGCCGGTCACCGTTCTGGCCGCTCCCTCGACTGGCTACACGGCGGCGGTTTTGCAGGACAACCCGGCCGCACTGTGGCGCCTGGGTGATCCCGCCTTCAGCGCTGTGGCTTATGATTCCTGGGGGTCGCACAATGGGGCCGTCAACGGCAACGTTGCCTTCGGCGCCGCGGGCGCCCTGTTCAACGATGCCAACTCGGCCGCGACTTTCGACGGCGTGTCGCCGACCCGTGTGGAAGCGCCCTATGCGCCTGAGCTGAACACCACGAATTTCAGTGTGGAGTGTTGGGCCCGGGTCACGGGCGGCGCCGGCACCTATCGCGCCGCAGTATCCTCCCGAAACCAGGTGCAAGGCAGCGCCATGGGCGGATACATCATCTACGCCACCTCAGGGAACGTCTGGTCCTTCTGGACCGGGAACGGCACCGGGTGGGTGACGCTCAATGGCCCGCCGGTGGTCGAGAACCAGTGGACGCACTTGGTGGCG
>JARKQH010000192.1 GCA_029974925.1 Verrucomicrobiota bacterium | reverse complement strand
GGGGATGTCATTCCACGTCCACTGGTAGGTGTAGGCGGCCGGCCCGCTGACGGTGACACTCAGGTTGTTGCTGCCGGTGAGGTAGGCCGGGGTGTGACCGGTGATTTGGCTGACCGTGCCGGAGAACTTGTGGGCGGTGGTGACGCCCGGCGGCAGCACGAGGTAGCGAACGGTGATGGGTTTGGAGGTGTCGAGTTGAGGATACCGTTTGCCGGTCGCGCCGTTGGCCAGAATGTGCGCCCAGCGGGTGTTGTTGGTGTCCCCGAACTGCCACTGGATGCGGCAGGCGTTGGTGCCCTCGAAGGCGTAGTTTTGGCTCACGGCACTGGAGTTGGGCGCCGAAAGGTAGGTCAAGGCCGGCGTGGGCGTGCCCGCGGCGTTGGGGGCGGAGAAGGTGACCTCGGCGCCGGCGTCGTAGCCTTCGAAGTTTTCGATGACCACGTCGCCGTTCATGATCAAGTCAACGTAGATGTCGTAGGGTCCGCTGTCCGTGTCGTCAATCGAGAACACCAGGCCTTCCAGGGCGCAGAAACGGTCGGTGTTGGTGAAGATCACCCCGCTGGTGGCATACAGCCCCGCATCGCTGGCGTGATCGAAAGTGGCCGTGTACCAGCACGCGCCGGCGGGGAGGGAGCGTCCGCCCAGCGGCGCGGTGTTGTAGCCCGACCGAAGACCCGTCGCGCTCAGGAAATAGTTATTGGTCAAACCGGTGGTGGTGTTCGCTCCGATCGGCCCGGCCAGGCCGGAATTCTTCCAGCAGCCCAGCAATGCCCGGACCTTCGGATTCGGCCCGCCGCCCACGATGGGTCCCGTGGCCGGCGGAGTCCCAACGCAGCCATTCTTGATCTGTCTGGCCGTGATCGAAGCGCCCTTGACCAGGGCGGTCGTGGGCACGGCAACACTGCCCGCGGCAAAACCGGCGGCATAATTGGTCTGACCGATTTCCACATTGTTCGCGTAAACCACGATGTTGGTCGCCCCCTCAGCGACGTCCGACACGTTGACGAAGGTCTGGCCGGCAGCCAGCGGGCCGCCGATGCCCAGCTCGGGGGCGACGCCGGTGCAGGGGTCAATGTATTCGAAGCGGACGGCATCCATGTACCAGCGGTTGGGGCTCGAGTCAATCGCACCCGAGACGTGGGTGAAGGTGAGGGTGGGGCTGGCCTCGTTGTTGGTGATATAGCCAATCGGGATCCAGACGTTCATGGGTTCCGCGCGTTGAAACGCCGTCACTGCAACGGCGGTGGCGGGATTGCCGTTCACATCGGCCAGGTCACCGCCGGTGGCAGTCATTTCCACCACAATGTCCGTGGACGCGCTGCTTTGATTGCCTTTGGTGACGTAAATCCGATATACGCCGGGGACATGTTGGAGCGCGCTAAACGTGTAATCCGGACTGCCGGCTGCCGGCGTCAGGGTAATGTCCATCGGCGTCACGCTCCAGGTGCAACCGGCGCCATAGCCGAACCGGACGCGGCGGCCGCTGGCGGGAATCACCGGCACCGGCGTGGCCGAGGAGCTCGCGCTCGAGCCGCTGGCGGACACAGTGCCGCTCACACAGGAGGGCGGGCAGGGAGTCACATCCGTCGTGGAGGTGGTGCCCTTATAGGAAGTCACATAAACATCCTCGGCCCAAAGCAGGCCGGGTGCAATTGCCAGCAATGCGAGAATCAGTGGCAAACGTCGAGTAAGGAGTGGACAGGAGTCTGGTTTCATAGGAATTACCGCTTGGTCATGAATTACAGGTGAGTTTGGCTGTTTCACACCCGCGCCGCAGCCTTGAGCGCGGCTCGAGAGGGATTGGTTTGCGAGATAACCAACCATACTTTAATTCTCTCGAACAATAAGCATGATGTCAAGCGTCGAGTGACACGCAAAAAGTCTGCGACTGTGCGCGCTGAACCTTGA
>JARKQH010000191.1 GCA_029974925.1 Verrucomicrobiota bacterium | reverse complement strand
CGCTCCAGTCCGTTTCCGGCGGATCATCCCCGCGTGCGCGGGGAACACTCCGCGCCTACGCGCCGGAGATCGCCATGGGGCGGATCATCCCCGCGTGCGCGGGGAACACTCCTGGGCGATCTCCAGGGAGACAACCCCGGCCGGATCATCCCCGCGTGCGCGGGGAACACAGATGGACGACAGAGAATTGCAGCGAGCCATCCGGATCATCCCCGCGTGCGCGGGGAACACATGACCATTTCGCCCCGGGCCATGGCCGTGAGCGGATCATCCCCGCGTGCGCGGGGAACACTGGGCCTGGGCCGGATCGGTGAGGCCCTGAAGCGGATCATCCCCGCGTGCGCGGGGAACACGTGGCCGCCCCCTTCCGGGGCTAAAATCCCGCCGGATCATCCCCGCGTGCGCGGGGAACACACCTGAATGCCCTGGCGCACGGCGTTCAGCGCTGGATCATCCCCGCGTGCGCGGGGAACACTCTCCGCAGAAGACCACGGTGCCGCGTGGGAACGGATCATCCCCGCGTGCGCGGGGAACACCAATCCGCCCGCCTCTGCTCTCCCAGCCGTCGCGGATCATCCCCGCGTGCGCGGGGAACACTCGCAGTGCGATGCGCCCACAAGGTCTCCTGTCGGATCATCCCCGCGTGCGCGGGGAACACATCCGCGTACGCGGGCGCGACCTGGCCATGTCCGGATCATCCCCGCGTGCGCGGGGAACACAGGCTGACGCGCAAGAAGACCAAGTACAGCGGCGGATCATCCCCGCGTGCGCGGGGAACACGGCATGATTTCCGCAGAGGAGACGTGTTTGACCGGATCATCCCCGCGTGCGCGGGGAACACCCGTGGCAGCCAGCGAGGCGGCGTCCGCGAGTCGGATCATCCCCGCGTGCGCGGGGAACACTTCGTCTCTCCGTCCGCAGGAAACACGACCATCGGATCATCCCCGCGTGCGCGGGGAACACCAGATCGTGCCACCGCAAGACCGCAAACGGGCCGGATCATCCCCGCGTGCGCGGGGAACACGTGGTGGGAAGGACTGGAAGAAGTCCCGGCGGCGGATCATCCCCGCGTGCGCGGGGAACACTCTTCCGGCAACAGGCTATAAGCACAGCATTTTTTAGGCGACAATTCAACTACCAACAAACGCTGCCTTGATTGTCAAAGAGCAACGTACGCCGTGTCACCCTTGAAAGTCCCCTGCGGGCAGAAAAGAAACCAGCTCCAGGCCGTCGAAATCCACCGGCATCCGTCTGTTCGGCCCGAGTGTCCGGAACTCGAAGCCCGACTCGTTGCGGGCGCTCCAGGCCATCACGGCGTTACCATCCTCAAGACCGCTTTCCACATGCCGCCAGATCATCTCCCGCGTTTTGGCCGAGAATTCCCCAACATACACCCCGGCCCGTATCTCCAGCAACCACACCGCAAGTCGGCCGCGCAGACGGGGCGGCGCATTCTCAACCACGATGACCATCATCGCCAAGCCCCTCCTCTTCCTCGAAGGCTGGCCCCACCGCATCCGCAGGCGCTGCCGGGACTGGCAGCCCTCCTGCCGCCAGCACGTCCTCGATCTCCGGAATGATCCGCTTGAGGAGCTTCGATTCCCGGAATCTGTCCCGGCAGGCCAGGCGCACCGCACGCTCGGGCTCCGCGCCCCGTTGGGCGGCGATGCGAAAGGCAACCGGAACCACGGTGCCGAACTTGTAGAGGTCAGCAATGTCGTAGACGAAACTGCGCGGCTTTCCCGTGTGAAGAAAACCGATTGCAGGGGCATACCCGGCCGCGAGCACAGCCGCCTCGCACAGGCCGTGCAAGCAGGATGTGGCGGCGCTCAGGCAGCGGTTGGGCAGATCGCCACTGCCCCATTCCTTTGGATCGTACTTCCTGCCGGACCATGGCACCCGGTATTGCCGCGCCAACAGTTTGTACATTTCCCGGACGCGGGCTCCCTCGATGCCGCGCAGTTGGTCAATGCTGCGCCGTTGGGGTGGTTCCTCCCCGAAGCGCACGGCGAACATCTTCATGACCACTCTGCGCCGTGCGTCCTCATCCAGGGCAAGGGCCGCCTGGTAGAGCAGCTTGTCGCTCCGCGCTCCGCCAGGTTGGCCGGAGGCGTACAAACGCACCCCGGCCTCCCCCACCCAGGTGAGCAGGGTGCCCGCTCGCGCCGCGAGAGTCACGGCGGCGTGAGTCACCCTGATCCCTGGCTCCAACATGATGCACGCCACCGAACCCACAGGCACATGCGTACGTGTGCCCGAGGCGTCCACTAGCACGAAAGCGCCATCAAGCACATCAAGCCGCCCCTTCTCCAGGAACACCAAAGAAGCTCGCTCTTTCAACGGCAGGGGCGACAGACGGGGCAGCATCACGCCCTCCTGGCCAGAACCAGCCCGCAGCCAAAGGCCTTGGCCGGCCCTACCCCCTGAGTCAGCGCCGTGAGCGCGGCTTCCGGGTCCACCACGCGGGCAAACCCGGTCATGTCCAAGGCTGAAACCTTGGCCTTGGCCCCGTAGCGCCACAGCTGGTGCTGCACGTAGCTCATCACGTTCACGCTCCCCTCGTCGAAGGCGAGCCCCAAGCCCTCCTGGCGAGCCCGGAGCCATTTGAGCCCCTCGGTCTGGGCCAAGTCCGCACGCGGCGGAACCTCCTTGTTCGCGTTCTTCAGGCGCAGCCGCGCGTCCTGCACCACGTCGAAGCGGTCCTGCCTGCCGTCGGCCCCCTTGCGCTTCACAACGGCGTTCACCCGCAGCGACACGTAAAGCCTGTCTCCTTCGGCCAACTGCGGCGCGTAGGGTTTGGTGCGCACGCGCCAGACCCCGGCGGGGTCTTCGGGCGGGCGGGCGGAAACCGCAAGGAAGGTCACGGGGTCCACCTCCCGGTAGAGGAAATCCCTCTTGCGGTCCGGGGAGTCGGAAAAGAGCCTCCACAGAGCCTGATGCGCGTCGTAGAAACCATCGATCACAGCCTTCCGGGAATCGAGGACCAGTTGGCTAAAATACATCGTCACTCCCCCTTGGCTTGGCGGCCGGGATGTCGAGGGATTCCTCGCGGCGTTCCATGAAGAGTCTGCGGCCGTGGTGCGCGGTCAGGTCCCGCACCAGGACGCCCCTGTCCCCGGTGGTGTCCAGGCAGACGACGGCCGGATCGGGAGGCGAAAGCCGGCGGGACAGCCGGTAGTCCAGGCCATAGGCTGCCAGGGCCTCTTCGAACCCCTGGAAGTCTCCCACATGGGGGTGGAAGGGCAGCCCGGGAGGGCAGCTTTTGCGGCCAAGGTAGGGCGTGAACACCGGCCGCCGCAGTGCCTCCGCCAGCGATTCAATGGAGTGAGGCGGGGCCTCGCGCCTGGCCCTCAGGCAGGCGGTGAAGCTGGCGTCGCACAGGTAACCCCGGCGCGAGAGGATGGTGTAAGGCTCTTCATCCTCCCCCAGAAGCCCGCCAAGCTCATCGGCCCGGGTGCGGTAGACACGGTTGCGCCGCTCAGGCGGGGTCTGCACGGTGTGGAAGTCCAGAACAGGGCTGCCGGGCAGGTCGGTGCGCACGGCCAGGTCGTAGGAGTCCGCCAGCAGGGCCAGGCGTTCCTCCTCGTCTCGCCGCACGCCCAACGCCGCGCCCAGGAGTCCGAACACGGCCGAGCGCGTGGGGTGGGAGGCGCTCAGGCGCACCTCCCCCACGGCCACCAGCCCGTAGGCCTGCAATGGCCCATACAGCTGGAAGGTCAGATACAGGGCCATGACCTACTCCGTCGCGAAGCGGACCAGATCGGCGATGGAGCCCGCGCCTTCAAGGGTGTTGAAGTTCATCGAGGGCGATCCCTGACCGTACACCTGGTCCATGCCCTCCTTGGCCTTTTCGAGCTCCCTCACGGCCGCGCGGGCCAGATCCTCGCCTTCCACGGGTTTGAGGAAGGCCAGGGAGAGGCTGCGGGGCTGCTCGTCGCCCTTTTCGGCCAAGGCATAGAAGGCATAGGCCCGGGAAGCGAAGCTGCTCTGCTTGCCCGAAGGGGCCACGGTGCACGCCGCGCGGACCAAGGCTTCCAGGGCCTTTGCCGCCAGGGCCGCGTCACCGCCCAGATTCTCGGCCAGCAGGGAGCGGTCCACGCAGACGTAGAGGTAGAAGACACCCGCGCCGAACTCCAGCACTCCCATGTGGCCAGCGCCCTGGTCATCCTTGTTCAGGTCGTCCACGGCGGTGAAGAAGTCGTCCTCGGCGGTGGCCTTGTGCACGGTCAGGGCGTGGGCGACCTGCACGGCGGCTTCCACGTTGAAGCGGGCGCTGGCGGCCAGCATGCGCCCGAACATGGCGATGTCGGCCGCCTTCACGCGGCGGCGCAGAAGGTCCAGGCCGTCCTTCTCCGGGACTTTTCCCGAGGCGCGGCAGGCTTCGGTCAGCTTCGCCACTTCCTCCAACTCCTCGGCGCTCAGGTGCGCCAGCTGTTCGATCTCCAGCGATACCAGAAGGTCGGAGCGTTTCTTGGCGGGGTCGGCGTCCTTGCCGGTCTTGGCTTCGGATTTGACCTTGCCGAACACTCCGGCCACGGCGCGGGCGATCTCGATTGCCTTGGGTTCCTTGAGGGTGGCCAGGGGGCCGGTGACGCTCTCGTCCTTCCAGGCGGCGGCGAGGGGTGCGCCATTGACCAGGGCCGCGAAAACCTTGCGGCCCAGCTCCTTGGTGCGCGTGCCCAGGTGCGCCTCGCCCAGGGCTGCCTTGAACACGTCCGAAGTGCGCCAGGCGCGCTTGAGGCTCTGGGAGGAGACACGCAAGCGCGCGGTGTTGCCGAGCATCATGGACTTGGGCGCGCCCAGGTCGTCGCGGTTGAGGTTGGAAGCGGCATAATTGGTCAGGATGTGAAGCTGCACGAAACGCGACATGGCGGATTCCCCTTTATTTCCCGGGTTTTTCACGGTGGACGTAGTAATCCATGGCCCAATCACGACGAGTCTTGTCGTTCCAGAGGCACGCCCCTTTGATCAGATCGCGCCAGGAAGCCCCGACCCTGGGGCCGTCGCCGGAGTTGCCTTCAAGATACTTGGCCAGCCTGCGCAGCATGAGGAACAGGGCCTCGGCCTCATGATCCTCCAGGGTGAGCAGTTTGCGCATGCGTGGATCGCGCGTGGACTCCTGGCTCTTGTCCTTGGGGGCCAGCAGGCGCGCGAAATGGAGCGGCTGCCCCGGCGCGCCCTGGACCGGCGGCTCAACGTGGACCAGCACGCCCAGGCCCAGGGCCAGACGCTCCTGATCCTGGAGGTTCAGGGTGATGCCCTCCCGGCCCAGCAGGGCAACGGGGCCGCGCTGGAATGCGGGGGAGATGAAGACCTCCTGGGGTGTTTTGGCGCGCCGCAGCGCGGCCCTTGCGCCACGGTTGTCGTCAAGGCCCCTCCACCACGTGTCCAACACGGACCAGAACCGTCCGGCCTGGTCTGTCTGGGCGTTCATCAAGGATCGCAAGCTCGTCATTGCCGTCCTCCCTTGCCGTCCACGGCCAGCCCGAGGGCCTTGGAGCAGCCCGTGTAGTTGAAGGCCTTCATCCTGTTGAGCGCGCTGTAGATGGTTTGCATCCTGCGCGCCGGGAAGTTGCCGCGCTCCGCCGTGTCCTCAAACAGCCGGATGGTGCTGGCCATCAGGCTCTGCCGCCAGGTTTCGTAGACATTCCATGGGTCCGCCTCGTCCCCCAGGCTGGCGATGATCTCCTGGACGCGCTGCTCGAAATCCCGCCTCGTCTCGGTCCAGAAGCGCATAGAAAGCCCCGAGAGCAGGGTGGCTTCGGCCTTGGCGCTGCGGGCGCCGTCGCTGAATAGGGCCTCTTTCGCGGCGGAGAGCAGGTTGCGCCGGGCCAGATCAGCCGCGCGGACCAGTCTGCCCGCCCGATGCGCCAGGATCGCCGGTGCATTGGGGATGTCCTGGGGAAGGTCGTAGACCGGGTATTCCTCCTCGCACCAGTTGAGGGCCTTCATGTTCTCCATGTCCCAGCCGAAGGCCCGCAGCCGGGCTGCCTTCCCGCCCATGGCCCCCCGCTGGGTCTCACGGAAGATACGGACCGCCTGGGCAGGCTGCACCGGGAATTTCTCCTCGCTGGAATCGCCGTACACCAGCCCGAGCCAATGGTTGTAGCCGCGCCCCTCGCTGACGCCCTTGAGGGTCAGAGGCTCCTTGCCGGGGCCTTGCTGGCGGTGCGGCGTGAGGGGGTGGAGCCAGCCGGTGCCGTAGTTGTTGCCGTAGTTCTTCGTTCTGAAGCGGCGCACGAAGACCCGGCTGGTTTCGCCACACACCGGGCAGGCGGAGGACTGGGCGTCATCCTCCGGCTCCAGGACGATGCGGCGGGGCATGGCCCAGTAGTGGGTGAGAAAGTGGCGGCCTTCGGAGTGGATTTCCGTGCCCGCCTTGATGCTCACGGCGGTTGGCGCGGTCCAAGGGAAGACGGCGGCGGCGTCCTGCGGCGCGGCAGGCAAAGGCTGCACGCCCCTGGCACCCAGATGCAACACGTTGGACCAGACGGTACGCCAAAGCGAGTCGCCCACGATGAGGGTGGTCAGGGGGCCGCCGCCGCGAAGCGACGTGCGGTAGCCCACTCCGCCCGAGGGGGCGTAGGCCTGGAGGGCGATGAGAGCCGCCGCCGCGCAGGCTGGGCAAAGGCGGTCCGGCGGGTGATCGCGCTTGATGAAGAAATCGCCGTTGTGGCGTGCGGCGTTATCGCCGGGCGTGTCCATGAGCAGGGCGGCTGCGGGGGAGGGCTCTCCAGCCTCGTCTTCGGTGAGGGTGAGGTCCTGGAGGAAGCGGGGGCGCTCCCCGAAGAGGTTGAAGTGGGGTTCGAGAGGTTTGAAGGCTGTTGCCAGGGTCTCGGGGGACGGGGTTCCTCCCGGGGGCAGCTGCCCGCGCCAGAGCATTTTGCTGGCAGGGGGCAGGGCCGTCTGGACCAGGCCCACCAGGAACTCCAGCAGCGCGCCCTTGAAGTCCGGACGGGGGGTCTCGATGTCCAGGGGGGCATCGGCCTCCGTGAGCTGCCAGGGCGCGATGCATTCGCGTTTCCCGCTGGCTCGTCGCACGGGAATCCAGGGCTCCGACAAGAGGTTGCACTTGTCCATGGAGATGTCGCTCCTTGCGATATGGATACATGAGATACTATACGAGCAGGCATGTTGGGGCAACCCCGTAAGCGACTGAACAGCTTCGGGGTTGCCCTCGGTCAGGCGGGTAATATGATAAGAATGAGGATGAGGCCGAGCACGCGGGGAACCCCGGCCGTTGTCAGAAAGCGGGGGCCGGGTTGCCGGAACTCACTGCACAGACGTGAGGTTCCAGAGCTGATGCGCGAGGCCGGGCAAACCCTCGCGCATCAACAGATATCAATTTACACGGCTGTCCCCTGTGGGTCAATCCACTGTTATTCCAAGTCTTCCGCGCCGAACCTGAGCCCCAGTTCCGGACTGTAGCGCACGCCTTCCCAGCCGGCCAGGGCGCAACGCCATTCGCCTGACTCCGCTCGCTCAAGGGGAACCAACCGTGCCCAGCGGCCCTTGTCGGGCAGTTTGGC
>JARKQH010000160.1 GCA_029974925.1 Verrucomicrobiota bacterium | reverse complement strand
AAGCGGGCGCTGGCCTCCCAATAATCATCCAGCTCGCCCATGTAAAACTGGCGGTGCGCGCCCGCCTCGAGCTGAAGCGACCACACCGGCGAGAAGCTGTGACGCCAGGTGGGCCGAAGGGAGAGGCCGTGACCTTCCACCAGAACGCGGCGCAAGGACTCCTCGGTTTCCGAAACGTCCAGGACTTGGTGTTGATACAGATATCCCACCTCCGCACCCACCTTGTCCCGCGACGATAGCGGTTGCAGAAATTGCGCGGAAGCCGAGAGGAACCGCTCCCCCTCCACGGAGACCGCGTCCAGATACTGGATGTCTTCCGCCACCAGGAACAGGGTCAATTCCGAGCCCGTGTCGGAAATGCGGATGACCGAGGTATCGCCGCCGATGGACAGGAAGGGGGCATCCTCGGGCGCAACGTGCGCCAGAAAGACGTTCCCACGATGTCCCCCGCCGATTTGCACGCGGGAACTGACATCCCACAAGCTCAACGGCGCGTCATTGGTTGAGGGTTGCGCGCCGCTGCCGCCCAGGCAAACCGAGAGCAGCAGGGCGCCTGCAAGGCCGCTGAACCGCCGCGCTGCGAAGCACGTCCGCCAGCGGCTGCGTGGGGGCAAGAATGGGGGATGGAGCCTCACGTCAGCGCTTCAGGGTTGACCGGGCGAGGTGCCCGAGTCTGTCCGGTTCTTTCGATCGCCGTGCAGGCGGTAGCGAATGAAATCGCGCGTCACGCCGAGGAATCGCGCGGCTTGGGAAACATTGCCTTGGGCCTGCTTCAGGGCCAGTTGCACCAGCCGGTTGATGGCGTCTTCGAGCACGAAACCTTCCTCGGGAAAAGCAAAACCGGGATTAAGCCAGTCCGGGGTTCCGCTGGTCTGGGGCCCGGCTTGGGAACCTGGCCGCCCCGGTTGCGCCAGGGGCTCCAAATGCGCGAAGTCCAAGGCTGCGGCGTCATCAAAGACCAGCGCCCGCTCCAACTCGTGCGCCAGCTCGCGCACGTTGCCCGGCCAGCGATAGGCCATCAGGCGCTGTTTCCCCGGCGGGGAGATTGCCCGCGGGGGCAACCGGTGCTCCCGGCAGAACTGCCCCAGCAAATGTTCGGCCAGCTTGAGAATATCGGTCCCGCGCTCGCGCAACGGTGGCAGCGTGATCCGATAAAGGTCCAGCCGGTGCAGCAAATCCTCGCGGAACTCGCCGCTCGCCACCGCGGCGCGCAGGTCCCGGCTTGTCGCGGCAATGACGCGGACATCCACTTCAATCTGGCGGTTTCCGCCCAGACGCCGGATTTTTCGGTCTTCAAGGGCGGTGAGCACCTTGGCCTGGAGCGCCGGCGAGAGACTGGGCAGCTCATCCAGGAAAAGCGTGCCGCCGTGCGCTGCTTCGAAAAGCCCCTGGCGCGCGGTGCGCGCGTCTGTGAAGGCCCCGCGCTCATGACCAAACAGCTCCGATTCGGCCAGCGTATCCGGCAAAGCCGAGCAGTTGACTTCGATCAGCGGCAGGGTGGCGCGAGGGCCGTTGCGGTGAATCCAGCGAGCCAGGCTGGATTTGCCGGTGCCGGTTTCGCCGATGATCAGCACCGGGGGCAACCGAGTCTGCAGACGGCGGTCGGCCGCGAGGAGGCGCTCAAGCTGGGCGCGCAGTTCCGCCAGGGAGTCGCCAAAGAAGAATTGCGCTTCAGGCGCGGACTCGGCGACATGTTCAGCCGCGCGGCGGGATTGCCGCGAGCGGCGGGCGCGCCGCATGACCAACGGCAGAATGGCGGGGTCGAACGGCTTGACCAGATAGTCCAAGGCGCCCAGGCGCATCGCCTCGACGGCGCCGCCGATCTCCCCCTGCGCCGTCATGATCACGACCCCCGGTCCGTTTTCGAGCAACCCCTCCCGCAACAGATCGGTCCCCAGGCCGTCGGGCAGATGGACGTCGAGGAGGACAAAATCGAATTCGAGGCCGGTCAACAAGCGTCGGGCGCCGGCCAGGTTTTCGGTGGCGGTGACATCGGCGCCGAGGGCTTCCAAGTGAGCCGCCAATCGGCGCCGAAGGAGCGCCTCGTCGTCCACGACGAGGACACTCAAGCCCGCGAGCGCCTTATCCGTTCCGTTTTCCATGACAGGAACCGCCGGTGGCGGCAGTGGTTTGACTAATCCTTCTCCTCGATGATGTCAATGATTCCATACGGGCGGTCGAAGCCGTTGTCCAAGGCGATGTCGCGAAGGGAACGGTCGGGGGCGAATTTAATGCCTTTGGATTGGAGGCGGGCTGAAACGGTTTGAAGGTCGAGTCCCCGGGAAGCGCAGTATTCAGCCAAAGTGCGGCGGCCCGCACCGGCACCGCGGCGAACCAGATATGGAGCCCGCCCCAGTCGTGTTTGGTGAGGCCGAGCAGCCGCCAGTTGCTCCAGTTGGCGACGCGACCGGGCGGGGCCACGAAAAGCATGGCCCCGCTCAGCAGCAACATGACGAAGGAAACCGCGACGAGGACGGAAGCCAGACCACACCACATGAATTGAGGTTTCGGCTTATTCATAAGGAGGTTGGCCCGGAGGTTCCGTCAGCGAGAGCGGTCCATTAACTTTGGCGCGGGCAGGCGGGGTGCCGGCCGCCGCACTGGCCGTTGCCCTGGCCCCGGCCGAGTCCGCTCCGGGGACGGAGTTCGTCGGCGGTGAGCTGGCCGTCCTGGTTGGCATCCAAGGCCCGGAGAACGGCGGGCGCATTATTGATTTCGACGTTGGAGAGCAATTGGTCGCCGTCGGCATCGAACAGCCGGAGGAACAGCGGGTTTTGACCCTGCACACAAAGACCCCGGCCTTTGCCCTGTCCCCTGCCCTGCCCGCCTTGTCCAGGGTTGCCGAAGGGGCAGTTTTGCCCGCCACGACCCGGGCCACCGGCACAAAGCTCGTCGGCGGTCAACTGGCCGTCGCGATTCTTGTCGAGGGTGAGGAGTTGAGTCGGAACCTGGGCGATTTCGGCGTCGGTCAGTACCCCGTCGCCATCCGCGTCGAGCACGGTGGCAATCGGGGGTTGGAAACCCTGCGAACCGAACCGATGCGGTCCCGGACCACCGCGACCCGGACCAGGTTGTGCTGTGAGGGTAAACGCTGTGCCCGCGAGGGCCAGCCCGATGATCATGCTGATTGTTTTTTTCATAATTGTGTCGTTTTGTTTTTTTTCGTTTCCGCCAGGCTGGGAGGAGCGCTGACCTCTTCAGCCGCCGGCTCCCACAGTCCTGGCCTCTGTCATAATCAGACTCCCGGCTTGTTAAGCTTTTATGTGCGAATGAGGGGAGAATTGTTAAGGAATGGTAAAAGTCCGCACCGGGTTCAGGGCATTCCAAGCCTCCCCAAAACGTGGTATTGGAAGCCCAATTCAATGTGAGATAGCGTGTTAACGATGAAGATTTTTGTCGGCCATGCCGGAATTGCCCTCGTTGTATTCCTGGGTCTGCCGGTCAGGCTCCCGGTTCAGGCGCAAACTCCGCCCGCCTCTTTCACCACCAACCTGACTGTCGGCGGCACCACCGTTGCGGTGGCATTTCAATACCACCCCATCCGCAGCGCCAATTTCGGCGTCAAAGTGCAGCAGCCCGATGGTTCATTTGCGGACTATACGCCGGGACCGGCGCGCACCTACCTTGGCACGGTCACGGGAAACCCCGGCGCTTTGGCCTGCGCGACTTTGCTGGCGGACGGCAATCTCTGGGCAAAGGTCAGCTTTGAAAACGGCGTTGAATGGGTCTATTTCAGCGGGCCGAGTGCCAGGGCTTACTCGCGCGGCAGCACCACGTTTGGCCTGAATTATCCCACCTCGCCCATCGTGACCGTGGCGGGTGGAGCGGGCAGCAACATTTATGCGGCGGAAATCGCCGTGGACTCGGCGTATGCGCATTTCAACGCTTGCGGCCAGGACTTGGAACGAACGGTGGCGGCGGTGGAGTTTTCCATTCTGTCCGGCACCTATTTCTATCTGCGCGATAACGGCATCCTGCACCGTGTGGGGAAGGTGTTTATCCGCGCCAATTATGATCAGGATCCGTACCACTTGATTTCCTCGGCGGGGGGCAAACTGGACGCCTGCCGGGTGTTCCTAAGCGCCAACGACACGACGCACGACGTCGGGACGGTGGCGGACTCGATTGGCGGTGGGGTGGCTTGGGTGGGCGTGATCGGCACCTCGGTGCGGTATTCGGCCTGCGGGTACAACGGGGGAGAGAACGGCGATTTTTCCCAGGTGTGGCGTCATGAGGTGGGGCATAATTGGAGTTGTGGCGACTGGGAGGGCGGGTCAAGTGAAGGGGCGACGATCATGAACGGGAATGCGTATGCACGGTGCTCGGGGCCCGAAGAGAACAAGATCGTTTCACACCGGAACGGCAAGCTTGGCATTCTGGACAACCTGGGGCCCTATTCCTTCCCGCTACCGCCCCGCGCTTCGCTGGACACCGCGATCGCGGTGTATCCGAACTCCGTGACGGTGGACGTGCTCCACAACGACCATAGTGGCAACGGGCTGCCGCTTTCGCTGCTGGAGGTGCCCGCCACCAGCATGCGCGGGGGCACGGTCACGCGCTCGGTTGGCACGGGCCCGGGAGGACGGGATCAGATCGTTTACACACCACCGGCCAGCTCGCCGTTGGGCGCCGACCGGTTTTCCTACCGGATCACAGACTCGGCGGGCCGGACGGGTCTGGGCTACGTTTATGTGATGGTTGATCCGCCGGCGAACGACCTGGCAGGCTATTGGCCTTTGGACGAAGGCAGCGGGACGGTGGCGCACGACGCGTCCGGGAGCGCCAACGACGGCACGGTGGCGAGCGCCGGAGCCTGGACCAGCGCGATGGTCGGGGGCGGTCTGCAATTCAATGGCAGCACAATGCAGGTTTCCGTGCCGGCGCTGAATCTGAACACCAACACCGTCACCCTCACCGGCTGGGTCAAGCGCAACGGCAGCCAGTCCAGTTATGCCGGCCTGATTTTCACCCGCGGCAACGGGACGGTGGCCGGTCTGAATTTGCGGGGGACCACCCATGAGCTGGGCTATCACTGGAACGACCAGTACTACAACTTCGCGTCCGGCCTGGTGGTTCCCGATGGCCAGTGGGCCTTTTGCGCGCTGGTGGTCGAGCCCGGCCGGGCGGTGCTGTACCTTGACGACGGGCGGGGGCTCCGGGCGGCGACCAACAATGCGGCGCACGCGGTTCAAACCTTTGGCTCGACGCTCTATATTGGGCGGGAGGCGAACGACGGGCGTTTTTTCAACGGCGTGATGGACGAGGTGCGGATTTATCGGCGGGCGTTGAGCGCCGTGGAGGTGGCGCAGGTGGCGGCTGGCATCGGCAGCGCCTACAATCCGGTTCCGGCTTCCGGCGGCGCCCTCTTCAGCAGCCTGCCGGCGCTGCAGTGGCAGAATCCCCGCACCGCTCTTGCGCAACAGGTTTTTCTGGGGACGGATTACGCGGCGGTGGCGAATGCGACGACCAACTCCGCCGAGTACGTGGGGCGAGTCAGCGGGACGCAATTTCTGCCGGCCTTGACGGATGGCACGTGGTATTGGCGGGTGGACGAAGAGTATGGCGGGCAGGTGGTGAAGGGGCCCGTGTGGTTTTTCTCGTACTCTTCCGGTGACCCGGTTGCCCGATGGAAGCTGGATGAACTCAGCGGGGCGGTGGCGCGCGATGCCATTGGCGTCAACCACGGCACCTACTTCAACAACCCGACCCTGGCGCAGCCCGGGGTGTTGATTGAGGCCACCAACCGGGCGGTGCGATTCAATGGCTCGAATCAGAAGGTGGATGTGCCCTACGCGAGCGTTTTGAACACCACGTCATTCACCGTCGAGGTGTGGTGCAAGGTCACCGGCGGCGCGGGCACGTATCGCTCGCCCTTGACATCGCGGGACGACAGTCCGTCGCGCGGTTTCGTGTTTTACGCGGGGAACAACAATGTGTGGCAATTCTGGACCGGAAACGGGAACGCGGGAGGCTGGACGCAAATGAGCGGGCCGGAGGTGGTGCTCGACCAATGGGTGCAACTGGTGGGGGTGGTGCACGCCAATTATCAGAGCTTTTACGTCAATGGCGCGCCCTACGGGACCGCCCAGGCGAACTTTGCGCCCAACACCGCCAGACCGCTGCGGATTGGCGCCGGCTCGACGGAAACCGCGGGGGCCTATTATTTCCCGGGGTTGGTGGATGACGTGCGGGTGTACAACCGGCCGCTTTCCGCCGCCGAGATTGCCAGCCGCTACCAGCAGTCGGTCAACCGGGCGCCGTTCTTCGCGTTCGATCCGGTTGTGCTCCCCGCGGCGTCCATTGGCGTGGCGTATTCAAACAGCCTTGGGGGAGTCGTTTCCGACCCCAATCCCGGGGACACTCTCACGTTCAGCAAGGTGGCGGGCCCGGACTGGCTCTCGGTAGCGCCGGACGCCTCGCTGAGCGGAACGCCCCAGGCGGGCGATGCCGGGTTGAACACGTTGATGGTTCGGGCCACTGACAGTTTCAATGCGGCGGCGACGGGCCGGGTGCAGCTCAGCGCCGGCGGCGTGGTTTGGAACGGTGGAGGAACCAGCAGCTTTTGGAACCAGCCGGCCAATTGGTCCGGCACCACGCCCGCCGGGGGACAAGACCTCGTGTTCACCGGACTGGCGCGCCGGGGAAATACCAACAACTTTCTGGGGTCGGCGGGGCAAGTGTGTTTCCTCACGCCCGGTTTTTCGATTTACGGCAATGCGCTGGTGCTGGGGAAGGGAATCCTCAGCCAGGCCGGTCCGAACCAGTGGAACATCCCCCTCACCCTGGCCGCCCCCCAGAGCGTGATCAGCAGCAACGACACGCTGACGGTGGGCGGGTCCGTGAACAACAACGGTCACAATCTTTCGATTGCGGGGGCGGGCGACACGGTGCTTGCCGGCATTTTGTCCGGCAGCGGGGGGCTGATTAAAGCCGGCGCCGGCAGCCTGCGGCTGGGGAACGCGGGGAACACGTTCGGAGGCGATTTGACGGTGAGTGAAGGGACGGTGATCGCCAGTGCCCTGACCAGCAGCGGCACGGCCTCTGCGCTCGGAGCCAAGAGCGGCGCGCGGGTGATCACCGTCGGGCCGAATGCGATGCTGGAATTCAGCATGAACAACATCTTCGGGGGCGGCGGCATGAGCGCCGCCGGTCTGCCCGCGCTGGTCATCCATGGGACGCTGAGCGCGTCGCGATTCAATGTGCTGCCGAACGTAACGCTGAACGGCGGGGCGCTGGTGCAGAACGCGAGCGATGGTCCCGGCACTTATGAAGGATTTCAATTCATCGGCGCGGTTGCCGTTGGGGGAACCAACGCCTCGAGCATGAGCGCCGCCACCGGCCGGGCCAACCACCTGCGAGGCGGAGGCACGACCGTGTTTGCGGTGGCGGATGCAACCGGGGACGAAGCGCCGGACCTGGTGATCAGCGCTTCGTTGAAGGACGGTTCGGGAGATTATCCGGGGGCCGCCAGTCTGACAAAGGACGGTCCCGGCACGCTGTTGCTGTCCGGCACGAACACTTACAGCGGCGGCACCCTTCTCAACGGCGGCACCCTCGCGGCACAGTTTGCCGGCGGCAACGCCCCGCTGAGCACGGGCGGGATCACCCTGGCGGGGGGAACCCTGGCGCTGTTTGGGCCAACGACCCAGACCCCGCTGGGTCTGACTGGTTTCAATCACGACGTGCTGCTTGGGGCGAGTGAAGCCAGCGCCGCGGCAGGCACGACCCGGGGCATTGACAATGCCAACTATGTTTTCTACGAGACCAACGCGCCAGGCTCGGGCGGCGCTGGCGGTTTGCCGGCTTCGCGGGTGCTGAACAGCCAGGTGAACCCGGCCGTGTCCTTTTTGTTGCAGCCATACGGCGGCAACAATGCCCTCACGCTGGCCAGCGGCTCCGGCACCCTGACGCTGAGTTCCCCCGTCACCGCGTCCAGGCTGAGCCTTCTGCACACGTCGGGTTCCGGAACGACCACCTTCAGCCTGGTGGTCAACTTTGCCGACGGCACGTCCCAGACGGTCGGCGGGTTGAGTTCACCCGACTGGGGCACTTCCAACGCGGCGGTTGCGGTGGTCGTCAAAGGGCGGGTGCAGCGCGGCGGCAGTTTTGAGACGGGTTCGTCGTGGTACCTGTTTCAGACGGACTACAATGTGCCCGTGGGCAGCCAGATGAAGCCCATTGCCTCGGTGACGATTGTTCGCACGGGGGGCAGCGGGGTGCTGAACGTCTTCGCGATCAGCGCGACGGTGGTGAATGGGCCGGTAAGCCTGGTCAATGCCCTGAACGTTACCGGCGATTCGACGGTGGACCTTCGTGGCACCCAGGCGGCCGCGGGAGGGGGCGCGCTGAGCGTCGGCGGGCATCGTCTCACCATCACCGGCGCGCCAACCGCGGCGTTCACGCTCGAGGCTCCGTTGACCCTGAATGGCGCGGCCACCTTCAACATCGCAGTGTCCAACACCACTTTCCTCGGGACGGCGGGGGGTAACGGGAGTCTGACCAAAACCGGCGCGGGCCGGCTCACCTTGGCCGGCCCTGCGAGTTACGCCGGCGATACGGTGATCCATGAAGGAACCTTGGCGCTGAACGCTTCCGGTTCACTGGCTGCCAGCCCCAACCTGATCGTCGCTGCGGGGGCAACTCTGGACGCGGTCAACGGACTCACCGTTGGCACGTCCCAGACGCTGAAAGGCAGCGGTACCATTACCGGGAACACGGTTGTTCTCGGAAGGCTTGAGCCCGGCCTTTCCCTCGGCAGGTTGAATTTTTCCGGTGATCTTGCCCTCGCCGGCGTGACGGAACTTGAGCTGTCAAAATCGCCGTTGACCAACGACCAGGTTAGAGCAACCGGCAACATAACCTTCGGGGGCACCCTGTTGCTGACAAACCTGGGTGGCACGCCGCTGGCGCCGGGCGATGCGTTCACGCTTTTCAACGCCCCTCATTACAGCGGCTCATTCGCGGCGATTTCGCCCCCGACGCCCGGGCCGGGGCTGGCGTGGGAGACATCGGCGCTGGCCAGCAGCGGCACGTTATCGGTCATCGCAACGGTGAATCCGAACCCGACGAACCTTTCAGTTCATGTTTCCGGCGACCGGTTGACGCTCTCATGGCCGGCGGATCACACTGGCTGGACGCTGCAAGGCCAGACCAACGGGCTGGGGGTTGGACTGGGCGACAACTGGGTTGACATTCCGGCGTCCACCACGACCAATCAGGTCATTGTGCCCATCAACCCGGCGGCCCCCGCGGTTTTCTACCGGCTGAGGCTCTAGAAAAGCCTTTTTCAGTTGGGCAGGGTGGTTATGCTGGGGCGGCATGAATCCGGCAGCATTGATCACCGGCGCATCGCGGGGCATTGGACGGGGCATCGCCTTGGAGCTGGCCAGCCTGGGCTGGGACGTGGTCATCAATTACGTGTCCAATGAACCCGCCGCCCGGCGCACCGCCGCGGATTGCCACGCCGCCGCCCAGGCGGCCGGCAAATGCATCCGCGCGGAAATCTGTGCTGCGGATGTGAGTCAGGGACCTGACCGCCTGCGCTTGATTGAATTCACGCGGGCTGCGTTCGGCCGGCTGGATCTGCTGGTCAACAACGCGGGGGTGGCGCCGCGCGTCCGCGCCGATCTGCTCGAGACGACGGAGGAGAGTCTTGACCACCTCTTGCAGGTCAACCTGAAGGGGCCTTTTTTCCTGACCCAGCTTGCCGCCCGCTGGATGATCCAGCAGAGCCGCCAGGCGGGAGGCGCCGGCGGCGTCCGCCCCAAAATCGTCACCATCTCATCGGTCAGCGCCTATACCGCCTCGGTCAATCGCGGTGAGTATTGCCTGTCAAAGGCGGCGCTCTCGATGCTCACCCTGCTTTACGCAAGCCGCCTGGCTGAATACGGCATCAACGTGTACGAAATCCGGCCCGGGATCATCGCCACTGACATGACCGGCCCCGTGAAGGAAAAATACGATCAGCTTATTGAAAACGGGCTGACTCCCCTGCCCCGCTGGGGCACGCCCGAGGACGTCGGCAAAGCCGTGGGAGCCATTGCCCGGGACCTGCTTCCCTTCAGCACCGGCGAGGTTATCAATGTGGACGGCGGTTTTCATATCCGACGGCTTTAGACCCGGCGGGCCTTTCCGGCCGCCGCGCTTTCGCTTATGGCAATTAAAATTGATCAGCGTTTGACCCCCGCGCAACTGGAACCCCGCCTTCTGCGGTTGTTCGAGGTGTCCGCCGCCAAAATCCTGGCCTTGGAGAGAACGTGGGACCCCGGCCGCGGCACGCCGGTTTTCACGGTGCGGGGAAAATACACCTCGCGGGGCTGGACCGAATGGACCCAGGGATTTCAGTATGGGTCCGCCCTGCTGCAATTCGACGCGACCGGCGACGACCGGTTTCTCGAACTCGGGCGCCGTCGCACGGTCGAGCGCATGGCCCCACACGTCTCCCACATCGGCGTGCATGATCACGGCTTCAACAATATCTCGACCTACGGGAACCTCTGGCGGCTCATGCGCGAAGGGAGGATTCCGTTCAACCCGGCCGAGCGGGATTTTTACGAACTGGCGCTCAAGGTGTCCGGGGCGGTTCAAGCGGCGCGCTGGACGGAGCTGCCCGACGGCTACGGCTACATCTATTCGTTCAACGGTCCGCATTCGCTGTTCGTGGACACGCTGCGGTCGCTCCGCTCGCTGGCCGTCGCACACCAGTTGGGGCACGCCCTCATGGGAGAGCGGGACCAGCGGATTTCCCTGCTTCGCCGGCTCATCCAGCACGCCGCCACCACTGCCCGCTACAACATCTTTTTCGGCGCCGGTCGCGATGTGTATGACCTCGCAGGCCGCACCGCCCATGAGTGCATTTTCAACCTCAACGACGGGAGCTATCGCTGCCCCAGCACGCAGCAGGGCTTTTCGCCTTTCTCAACCTGGACCCGCGGGCTGGCTTGGGCGATCCTCGGCTGCGCCGAGCAGCTCGAGTTCCTCGAAACCGTCCGGGACAAGGAACTGCGGGGGCTCTTTCAGCCGGCGCCCACGGCGGCTGAGGTGCGCGCCCTGTTCCTGCGCGCCGCCCGGGTCACGGCGGATTTCTACCTAGTCAATTCCTGCACCGATGGCGTGCCCATGTGGGACACGGGCGCGCCAAATCTGCACCGGCTGCCGGGGTATCTCGACAAGCCTTCCGACCCGTTCAACGGCTGGGAACCCGTGGACAGCTCCGCGGCGGCCATCGCCGCGCAGGGACTGGTCCGCCTGGGCAACTGGCTCAAAGCGCGCGGGGAGGACGCGGCGGGGAAACGCTACCGGCAGGCGGGACTGACGGTGGCCCGGACTTTGCTGCAGGAGCCTTACCTGTCGGTGGACCCGCGGCACCAGGGGCTGCTGCTCCACTCCATCTATCACCGGCCAAACGGTTGGGATTACATCGCCCCCGGACAAACGATTCCCCAGGGCGAGAGCTCGATGTGGGGTGATTACCATCTGCGCGAGCTGGCTTTGTTGCTGCTGCGAGAGGCGCGGGGAGAAAGCTACCTCACGTTTTTCGCGTACGGCCGGGGCGGCCCCAATGCCTGAACAGCGTTTCACGTTCTTGGCGGAGACCTTGTTGCCCGAACGAGGATCCCCCTTGCCACGGGACGGCTTCGGCGGGGAGGTTGGCCCTGCTTAAAGGCCAAAGATTCGCGTCTTGTTGGAACAGGTTAAGAACGCCATTCCAAAGACATTCGTCGGGTCGGGCAGGTGCGAATGGTCGGGCAGCTTCACATTATGCAAATAGAACGTGCCCAGGGCGGGATTGCGCGTTAGCAGGCCGCTCGCGTTCATCGTCCCGGCCTTGATGTTGAACACGCAGCGGCTCGAAGTGGCCGGCAGCGCTGACAAGAGGAACAACGACTCACTTTCCACGGTCGTCACCGTGTGGTCGCTCAATGGGGCGGCAAAGGTGGCCGCCACGTTCCGGCCCTTCAACCAGAGGGTGCCGTCGAGCGGCTGCCCGCCGGCGGTCTGAAAGGCCTGGGTGAGGCTTCCGGAGGATTCCCACCGGAACTGCATCTGATCCCCCACGGCATTGGTGAAAAGGATCACTCCGTCCTGCACCGGGCCTGACCGCACGGAAATCACCGCGTTGCTCGAGCCGATCAACAGCGTGGGGTTCCCGCCCGAAATGGCAGCCTCACCGCGGATGGTGACGTCGGTCACCCCAACTTCGGCGATGAACAATGGCCGGTTGGGGTTTCCTTGAAAAGAGGCCCCCGCCGCCGCCTCCACCGCCACGCCGTTCTTGAGACGGACCGTGCCGGCATAATTGCCGGGACCCAACACCACCGTTTGACCCGCAACCGCCGCAGCCAGAGCCGCTTGAACTGTTCGGTAGGGCCTCCAGGGATTTTCCGCGACCGCGGTGGCGTCGTTCCCCTTGTCCGGGTCCACAAACAACCGGTTGCGCCCGAAAAACATAACGGTGTCCGGAGTGAGATTGGTCAGCCCGCCGCCATTGCCGCGGACCACTCCCTGGAGGACGGTATTGGTGATGTTCGCCGCCCCAATCACGGCTTGATAGGGGCCTGTGACAACGGCGTTGGCTCCGATGGCAATGGAATGGCTTGCATGAGGCGCCTCCGGCGCTTTGCCCGCCTGGTACCCCACAAATGTCGCATAGGCATCCCGGGTCGAAGCTTTTGTATTGGTCACACTTCCCATGACATCGCCCGCATCCCCGGCCAGATACCCGATCATCACGGAGCCGGGAGCCCGGTTAAAGCGTCCGGCGTATTGACCGACCAGGGTCGCATGAGTGGCGCCGCTGGCATAATTGGCCGCCCCCTGCCCCACCGCCACGGTGTATTGGCAGTTGGTGGCGTGGCGCCCGGCATCAGTGCCAACCAGCGTGGCGCGTTCCGCGAACGCAGCATACCGGCCCGCGGAGTATCCCAGCAGCGTAGTGAGCGTTGAATTGCTCGCGTGAGCTCCGGCCGCCGTTCCGAGGAACACGCAGCAATCGGCCGCGGTGGCAAACTTGCCGGCCTCGTAGCCGATAAAGGTCGGCCGCAGCGCCCGGGTGGCGTACATTCCCGCCTCGCTGCCGATGATCGTGGAGTACTGCCGGTACGGGTTGGCGTACTTCCCCGCATTGAGGCCCAGGGTGAAATTGGTCTCCAACCGGCGGGTCGCCGCGCTGTATTTGGGGTGCAGCTCCCAAACCACGTCCTCGGCCTGGTTGATGGCCGAACCGGCCGGCGCCGGGCCGGAGGGAGGGGGGAAACTCGCCGCCATGACCACAGGAACAATCCATGCCACCTTCAAAATCCGCGTTTTCATAATTCAATCCAGTTTGCGCTGTTCAATCCACTCTTCTGATACACGGTCCCGGGGATCAACCCAAGCTCCACCTGGGGCCTTGGGCCGATTGCCCGTCCCTCGCAGGCGCCGCAGGTCTGCTTAAGGCCCGGTCTTGCCCTCTGCTCGCATCCGGCTGCTCCGGCCAGATTGTCCGCCTTCGCCACATAATTTCTCTTGATTGCGGCGTCGCCCGGTCGGATAAGTAGGGGGTGCACGCGGATTGGGATGGGCCCGGTTCGTCTGCGCTCAGCAAAGAAAGGCTCTATGTCCGCACCGTGCCGCTTTACTTCCCGCACGGGTTTGCTCCTCACCGGGGCGACCTTGCTTGCCACCCTCCAGCTCCTGTGGGCGGCGCCGTTCTCAAAAGAAATCCCGTTTCGCCAGCCCGACGGCACCGCCATCCGCTTGTGGGGCCAGGGGGATGAATTTCATGCCGTTTTCGAAACCCTCGAAGGCTACACGGTTGTCTTTGACGAGGGGCTCATGGCCTATTGCTATGCCCGCCGTTCGGAGGATGGCCGCCAACTGCTTTCCACCGGCGTGCAAGTTCATCTTGGCAATCCTCAAGGCCTGGGTCTCGAGCCCCACCTGCGCATCAGCCCCGACGCCGTGGCGGAGCAGGCGGCGGCGCGGTTCGCGCGCTGGGACGAGGGCATGCGAATTTCCGAACGCTGGCAGGCGCGCAAACAAGCCCTGGCCCTGGCCGCCGCCGACGGCGCCACCTTCGCCCCGCCCGGCGGGTCCACGGTGGGCCTGAAAGTCGGGCTGACTTTGCTGATTGATTTCGAGGACGACGTGGCCACTGTGCCCCAGGCCGAAATCCTCAACTTCTGCAATGGCGACAATTATTCCGGTTACGGCAACAACGGGTCGGTCAAAGCCTACTTCGCTTACAACTCCAACGGGAAGCTGACTTACACCAACGTGGTGACCGTTTACATCCGCGCCCCCAAACCCAAAACCACCTACAACGACACCAGCAAGGATGCCGGTCAGCAGGGCCGCCTGCTCATTAAAGACGCCCTCGAAGCCATGAAGGCCCTGCCGAACTACGACAGTGAAATTCTCCCCACCTTCGCCGCGCTTAGCACCGACGCGCAAAACCGGGTGCTGGCTCTGAACGTTTTTTACGCTGGCGACAACGGCGGGCGCTGGAGCTACGGGCTGTGGCCGCATTCGTGGGTGCTCGCCAGCCCGATCGAGCTGTCCCCGGGCGGCAAACGGGTTTATTTTTATCAAATCACCAACATCGGCGACAAACTGTCCATCGGCACCTTTGTTCATGAGAACGGGCACATGCTGTGCGACTACCCCGACCTCTATGACTACACCGGGCGGTCGGCCGGAGTGGGTGATTGGTGCCTGATGGCGGGCGGCTCCTGGGGCGGCAGCTCCTCCAACCCCGGCAACAATCCGGCGCAAATATGCGCCTATCTCAAGCGCGCCTCCGGCTGGGCCACCACGATTGACCTCGACCTGACCTCCAGTCTCGTCGCCACCGTCCACTCCCAGCCCGGCTCGAATTTCAACACCTTCTACCGCTTCGCCAAGCCCGGGACGCCCCGGGAATACTTCCTCATCGAGGCCCGTTACAAAACCAACCACGACAGTTCTCTTCCCGGTTCCGGCGTTGCCGTGTGGCACATTGACGAGTTGGGGGACAACAGCAAGGTCAACCTCAACCCGAACACCACGCATAACAACTTTGAAGCCACGCTCGTCCAGGCCGACAACCAGTGGCATCTGGAAAGGAATCGCAACAGCGGAGACTCCAAAGACCTCTACTATCAGGGCAACACGGCGGCCGGCTACAGCAACCTCTTGTCGGACACCTCGGCCCCGCATGCGCACTGGTGGAGCGGCCAGCCCTCGGGCCTGGTGCTCCGCAACTTTTCGCCGCCGGGGCTCAGCATGAACTTTGTCGTGGGCACCAACGACCCCGCCCCCGTGATTGTGAAACATCCCTCAACCCTCACGGTGGTGCCGGGCCAGACGGCGACCTTCACCGCGGCGGCCAGCGGCTTCTCACCGCTGCACTACCAGTGGCGCAAGGATGGCGCCGCCATCGCCGGCGCAACCCAGTCGGCCTACTCCATTGTCAACGTCCAGCCCGCGGACGTCGCCCAATACTCCGTGATGGTCACCAACGCCTACGGAAGCGTGACCAGCGCCAGCGCGTCGCTGGTGGTCATTCCCACCGTCCCCCTGCCCTACGCCCTCAATAACAGCAACCAGACGTGGATGACCGATGCCGACCTGCCCTGGTATGGCCAGACCAATTTCTCTTGGGATGGCGTCGCCTCGGCTCGCAGCTATTTCATTGGACACGACCAATCCACCAGCCTGCGCACCACCGTTACCGGTCCCGGGACAGTCGAGTTCTGGTGGCGGGTGTCGTCTCAAACCAACGCGGACACCTTGAGCTTCAAACTGGGCGCTGAAGAAATCGCCCGGATTTCCGGCGAGCAGGGTTGGGAACAGAAAACCCTCTATTTGCCCGCCGGGAGCCTCAACCTCGAATGGCTCTACCGCAAAGATGCCGGCGGCAGTGCCGGGCAGGATCAAGGGTGGGTGGACGAGGTTCGCTACACGGCGGGCGCCACCCTGCCATTTATAACGGAACAACCGGCCAGCCAAAGCAGCGTCGGCGGGGCGGCGGTGACGTTCCGGGTTGCTGCTTTCGGGACGCCGACGCTTGGTTATCAGTGGTTCTTTAACGGCGCGCCGATTGCCGGCGCGACCGCAAGCTCGTTTACCCTCTCGAGCCCCGGCGTGGCCCATGGCGGGTACTATTCCGTGCGCGTGAGCAATCCCTACGGCGCGATTGTCAGTTCCAATGCGCTGCTGGGTGTGGTGCCGATGGCCATCGCCGGAGACAATTCCTTCGGTCAAATCAGCGTCGTCGCCGCTGCGACCAATCCGGTGGCCATTGCCGCCGGTTCCTGGCACAGCCTTGCCCTGACGCCGCAGGGAACGGTTCTGGCCTGGGGAGAAAACTGGGATGGCCAATGCGACATTCCGCCCGGCCTCGGCGGGGTCATGGCCATCGCGGGCGGCGGCTACCACAGCCTGGCGCTCAAGTCCGACGGCACGCTGACGGGCTGGGGCGCCAACTATTACGGCCAGTTAAATGCGCCGGCCGGCCTTGCCAACGTGGTCGCCATCGCGGCCGGGTTCTGGCATTCGCTGGCCCTGCGCGCTGACGGAACCGTGGTCGCCTGGGGTGACAACTCGTGGGGACAGGCCTCCGTGCCGCCCAACTTGCGGGGAGTCGTTGCCATCGCGGCGGGCGGCAATCACAACCTGGCGCTGCGGGCCGATGGCACCGTCGTCGCCTGGGGCGAGAATACCGATGCGCAAGGCTACTATGTGGGGCAGTCCGTTGTGCCCTGGAATCTCAGCGGGATCAGGGCCATTGCCGCGGGCGAATACCACAGCCTCGCCATCCGGGCGGACGGCACGGTGGTGGCGTGGGGTGATGACACGCAGGGTCAAGCCCAACCGCCACCGAGCCTTGGCGACGCGGTCGCGGTGGCTGGCGGCGGCGCGCACAGCGTGGCGCTGCGCGCCAACGGCAGCGTCCTGGCCTGGGGCGCCAACTGGAACGGTCAATGCAGCGTCTCGGGCACGCTCACCAACGTCAGCGCGATTGCCGCCGGCAGCGCCCACACGCTGTTGCTGCTGGGCTCCCCCGGCCAGCCGCCGCGAATCACACGCCAATCTTTCGCCAACGGCTCTTTCACCGCCTGGCTCCAGACGGCGCCGGGCAAACGCTACTCGCTGGAATTCAAGGGCTCGCTGCAGGAGAGCGCCTGGACGACTCTCGGCACGGTTTTCGGCAATGGCACCCTGCAGTCCCTCGTGGACCCTCACGCCAGCGCCCCGCAACGTTTCTATCGGGTCCGGGAATGGTAAGGCGCCGCCTTTTCGTTGCGAGATTCAACCTCGGCGCCGCGGCGGGGCCGCATGCCGGTGGCTGAACAATGAAGATTTTCACCGACGAACGCTGCACCACTTATTTCCGCCTCGGGCACCCCGAACGGCCCGAACGCATCGCCACGACCCTGAAGAAGCTCAAGTCACAAACCGCTCTCCCCATTGCCTGGGGCGCACCGGGCCCGGTTGACGAGCAGGCCATCCTCCGCGCCCATGCTCGCGAGCATCTCGAGCGATTGCGTGAACCGCGCGATTTCGACGCCGACACGCCCTTCTACGAGGATATTGATCGCTACGCGCGGGCCTCGGTTGGCGCCGCGCTGGCGGCCTTGGATGCCGCCCGAGCCGGCGACAGTGTTTTCAGCCTCATGCGCCCGCCCGGCCACCACGCCACCCGCCAGCGTGCCATGGGCTTTTGTTACCTGAACAACCCGGCCATTACGGCGCTGGCGGCGGTGGCCGCGGGGGAAAAGCGGGTTGCGGTGTACGATTTTGATGTCCACCATGGCAACGGCACCGAAGCCATCCTCCTGAATCAGCCCAACACGGCGGTTTATTCCATCCACCAGCACCCCTGTTATCCGGGCACGGGCACCCGGAACGTCGGCGACAACTGCTTCAACTTTCCCCTCCCGCCGCAAACGCCGCGCGGCGAGTATCGTCACGTTCTGGAAAGCGCTTTGGAGCATCTCCAGTGCTTCAAACCCCGTCTGGTCATCGTTTCCGCCGGCTTTGACGCTTACCTTCACGATCCGCTCGCCCAAGAGACTCTGGAACGCGAGGATTTCCATTGGCTGGGGGCCTCTCTGCGCCGACTCGGCGTGCCGATCGTCAGCCTTCTGGAGGGCGGCTACAGCGAAGATTTGCCTGATTTGATCCTGGCCTACCTCACCGGCCTTGAGGGCAAATAGCAGTGCGGCCGCGGCGGCGGTCAAATGTTCTCGCCCAGGATGGGCGGCGGCGTGTAAGGCAGCTCCAGTTCCGGTTGCAGAGGGGCCTCTTCGCGGGCAAGCACGCGGTATTGGCGAATCTGGAACGAGACCTCGCATCCCTCCTCGAGCCCCTGATGGGCATATTCTTCCTTGGTCATCCGGGCGCGAACGATCAAGCCGCTGGGCAATTCCAGCTCGACCCGCAGGAGCACTCCCAGGAAAAAGGTGTGCCGCAGCACCGCCCGGTAGCGGTATTGGGTCAGGTCCGAGGAAATCTGCACGGCGTAGGGACGAAACCCGATGCGAAGTTTCTGCCCGTCCGGCTGGCCCGGTGCGGGGAACTCCAGCTCGCCCACCCGCGCCACGCCGTCCTTCACGACCGGTTCCAGCACGTTCATCACCCCGATGAAGCGGGCGACAAACTCGTTGGCCGGCTGCTCATAAACCTCGCGCGGCGACCCCACCTGCTCGAGGTTCCCGCGGGAGAAAATCACAATGCGATTCGCCACCTCCATCGCTTCCTCCTGGTCGTGCGTCACAAAGACTGTGGTTACGTTCAGGTCGTGATGCAAAGTGACCAGCCACTCGCGCAACTCCTGCCGGATTTTGGCGTCCACAGCCCCGAACGGCTCGTCCAGCAGCAGCACACTGGGCTTCGGGGCCAAGGCGCGGGCGATCGCGACCCGCTGGCGCTGCCCGCCGGACAACTGGTGCGGATAGCGCGATTCCAGGCCCTGAAGCCCGAACAACTCCAGCAATTCCGCAATGCGCGCCTGGATGTCCGCGCGCCGCCACTTTTTGATCTTGAGGCCGAAAGCGATGTTGCGCGCCACGGTCATGTTGTTGAACAAGGCGTAATTCTGGAACACGAAGCCTATGTTCCGCTGCTGCACGGAGACGTCGTTGACTCGTTTCCCCCCGATCAACACATCGCCCGAGGTGGGCATCTCCAGGCCGGCGATCATGCGCAGCACCGTGGTCTTGCCGCCGCCGCTGGGCCCCAGCAGCGCCATCAGCTCGCCCTCGCGAACCGTAAACGACACGTTGTTCACGGCAACCACCTCGCCGAACCTCTTGCTCACGTTGCGCAGTTCGATGCTCACGGCTTTAAACTCGGCTCGTTTTCACTTGGCATTTGCGGCCGCTTAAACCCTCCCGGCCGTCCGGGCGCGGGCAAATTCGCGGGATTGGCGCCACTCGAGGAACGTCTTGATCGCCAGCGTGAACAGCGCCAGCAACGCCAGCAGGCTCGCCACGGCAAACGCCCCCGCCGCGTTATACTCGTTATACAGCTTTTCCACGCGCAGCGGCATGGTGTCGGTCTGGCCGGTGATATGCCCGGACACCACCGAGACCGCGCCAAACTCGCCCATGGCGCGCGCGTTGCAAAGGATGATGCCATACAACAACCCCCACTTTACCGAGGGGAGAGTGACATGCCAGAAGGTCTGCCAGCCGCTGGCCCCCAGCGTCAGCGCCGCCTGCTCCTGCTCCGTGCCCGTCGCCTCCATCACCGGAATCAGTTCCCGCGCCACAAACGGAAAGGTGATGAACACGGTGGCCAGGACAATGCCGGGCAGCGCGAAAATCACCCGCAGGTTGTGGTCTTGCAGCCATTCGCCCAGATAGCCCTGGAGCCCAAACAGCACGAGAAACATCAGCCCGGCCACGACCGGGGACACCGAAAAGGGAAGGTCAATCAAGGTAATGAGCAGCGACTTGCCCCGAAATTGAAACTTCGCGATGGCCCAGGCCGCCGCCAGGCCGAACACGACATTGAGCGGCACGCTGATGGCCGCCACGGTGAGCGTGAGCCGGATGGCCGCCCGGGAGTCGGGGTGCGCCAGCGACTTCCAATAGAAGGCCCACCCCTTGGCCAGCGCCTGGGCAAACACGTTCGCCAGGGGCAGCAACAGAAAAACGACGCAAAAGCTCAGCGCGGCCCCGATCAGCAGCCACTTGATCAGCGGCGGCTCCTCCGTCCCCCGCTGCGATGCTTCGCGGTGCCCGCGCCAGTTTTTTCTTAACGTGCCTGCCATGTCACGAGTCAACGCGCAAAACGGCTGGTCCAGGCCTCGAGCAAATTGATGGCCCCCAGCAGCAAGAAGGAACACACCAGCAGCACCACCGCCAGCGCAACCGCCCCGGTGTAGTCATATTCCTCCAGCCGCATCACGATGAGATACGGCGCAATCTCCGTCTTGAACGGCAGGTTCCCGGAAATAAACACAATCGAGCCGTACTCCCCAATCGCCCGCGCAAACGCGAGGGCAAACCCCGTCAAAACCGCCGGCAACAGCGTGGGGGCAATCACCCCAACGAATGTCCGCAGCCTTCCCGCTCCCAGCGTGGCCGCCGCTTCCTCCACCTCCCGGTCCAGATTATGCAGGACCGGCTGCAGCGTCCGCACCACGAACGGCAAGCCCACGAAGGTCAAGGCAATCACCACCCCCAGTTGCGTGAAAGCCCCCTTGATTCCCAAGGGCACCAGGAACTGACCCAGCCACCCGTTGGCGGCGAACAAACTCGACAAGGTCAATCCGGCCACGGCCGTCGGCAGCGCAAAGGGGAAGTCCACCATCGCATCAATGATTCTTCGCCCGGGAAACGAATAGCGAACCAGCACCCATGCCACCAACGTGCCAAACAAGGCGTTGGCCAGCGCGGCGATCAGCGAGGCCCCAAACGTCAGCCGGTAGGCCGCCAGCGCACGATCCGTCGTGGCCAAACGCCAGAAATCCGCCCACGAGAGCTCACATGCCCGCAAAACCAAACCGGCAAATGGAATCAGAACGATGGCGCTCAAGTAAACCAGCGTGAACCCCATTGTGAGGCCAAAACCGGGCAGGGCGTTGAATTTTGCTCGGGCCATCTTGTTGTGCGGCTATCCGCCGCCGCTGGCGTTTCCCGACGGCTGTAGCCCTTCTGAGTGGCGGCGGGGCCGCCCCTTGGTTTGTGCCAGTCGCTTTTGCATTAGTCAATTGCCAAAAGGAGATGCCCAAGGCAAACGCTGTTGTCACGGTGTATCATCATACGGCGAGCGAATTTATGGAAAATCTCGACTATGTCAATCGAGTTATTGCGCAATTTTTAACCGCCCGGCGCTCGCATTCGTTCTACGGAGCTCCCAATGATGTAAATCTTGATATTGTTAGTGTACCTTTTACCTTCCCATTTATGAAGTTATCGCTCCGAGGTGAGTACGCCCTGCGCGCTTTGCTCGTCTTGGGATTGCATTACAACGAGCCAGTCGTTCGCATTCAGACCATCTCCCAGCAGCAGAACATCCCCAAGCGTTTTCTTGAGCAGATTCTCAACGATTTGAAATCCGCGGGTCTGGTGCAGAGCAAGAGGGGCGTCTCGGGCGGCTACCGGCTGGCGCGCAAACCGGAGGAGATCACTCTGGCGGCAGTCGTGCGCCACATCGAGGGCGCCTTGGCGCCGGTCAGTTGCGTCAGTGAGCGTTATTACGAAAAATGCTCGTGCCCGGATGAAAGCCGGTGCGCCATCCGGAGCGTCATGAAGGAAATCCGGGACGCGGTCGTCAAAATCGCCGAACGTGTCACCATCGCCGAGCTTTGCGAACGTTACGAGCGGCTTCAAACGCATCCGACGGTCGCTTTGGATTACGTGATTTAGGACCTCCGCCCCTCGCAATCGGCACCATCGCTGTCAAGCAGCAGAGCCATACCCCGTCAGGGGCGAAGGAAGCGTGCAACCGGTGAGATGGGGAAAGCAAAAATTAGAAAAACAGGGGGGAGAGGCTGACAGCATCGGAAGCGGAATAGTAGGAAAGAGGCGCTCTCATTCCCGGGAACAGTCTCCGCCGCCGACCGGCCCCGGGGCTGCGCCGCAATCGCCGCCGTTTCCATGCGGTGAATCTGACCGCGGATGACTCGGATGACACGGATAAGAAAGAGCCGGAGAACATGGCGGCGAGGATGGCGCTGTCAGGGACAGGTGAGCCGGGCCAGTTACGCCAGAGGTCTTTGGGCTTGCACGCCATCCGTGAAATCCGCGAAATCCGTGGTCGGCTCTTTGGTCGGTCACGCGTAGGGCGTCCTCCTTGGCTCTGGGCGCCGCACCGCAGCCTTCAACCTTCGGGGTCGGGCACGCAGCGGAGTGCGCGCCCGACCAGGGCAGGCAATGCAAGCCGCTCCGCCTGCGGCAATCGGCTCAACCGGGGTGGCGTTGGCCGGTGACGGTTTGCAGGGCGGCGCGGAGGTATCCCATGGCGTAGGCCATGCCGGCGTGCCAGGGCGCGGCACACGTCATCTGCGGGGTATGGTCGGGAATCAGAACGCCATCGAAACCGGTCTGGTGCAGGATTCGGACAACCCGAAGCATGTCAATATCGCCATCATCCACGAACGTCTCTTTGTAGAACGGCGCCTTGCCGGTGACATTGCGGAAGTGCACGTAGGCCAGGCGCCGTTGACGGCTGTATTGCTCCACGGCTTCGTAGAGATTCCCTTCGGTCATCTCGGCGAGGGTGCCGAGGCAGAATTCGAGAGTGTTCGAGGGGCTGGGGTTCAGATCAATGACCTTTTGGTAAAGATGCGGCTGATAGACGAGACGCGGCTGGCCGCGGACGGTGGGCAGCGGGGGGTCGTCGGGGTGCAGGGCGAGTTTCACACCGGCCTGCTCGGCGACGGGGAGGACTTCATCCAGGAAGCGGGCCAGCCGCCGCCACAGTTCGTCGTGGGAAATGGGGGGCACGGTGCCCGGGGGGGCATGAGGGTCGTAAACCATGTTCCACACCATGCCGTTGGGCATGGGATCATCCACCGGCCCCTCCATCCCCACCGACATCGCGCCCCCGCGGGCGAACGGGCCGGTGACACGGCCCGCCACACCCGCAATGCTGAAATTGTATCCCATGATGGGGATGCCGGCCTCACCGAGCCGCCGGATGATAGTCTTCACATTCTCGATGTGCGCGGCCCGTTTCGGTCCGTCCAACAGCACATCGTGCCAGTGGGCGGGGTCGAAGTTCTCAACCGCCTCGATCTGCAAACCCTGTGCTGCGGCGGCGCGGCAGAGGTTTTGGAGTTCCTCCAGCGTCCACAGGGCATTGGGGTCGCCAGCCAGCCCCCAGCCTTGGTCCCCGCCCGTCGGCTGGTTGTCGCGCGGGTTATGGACGCCCCCTTTGAAATAGTCCACCAGATGAATGACCAGATGGGTGGCGCCGGCCTGGCGCGCGAACTGAAAATTCTCGCGGGTCAACTGGTGACGGTACAGACCCAGGCCGAGTTTCATCAGTCGCGAGCTTCGCGGATTTCGATCTGTTCCAGCCGCGGGGCGCAGAGATGATGGAGCACAAAGGCGACCAGATACATGCACGCGCAAATGCCAAACAGGATGGCGTAGCCGCTGGTGATTTTTCCGAGTTTTTGAAAGTGGTCGAGCATCATGCCCGTGAGGATGGGGAAGATGAAGCCGCCGGCCGAGCCGGCCATGCCGCCAATTCCCACCACGGACGCCACCGCCCGCTTCGGGAACATGTCGGAAACGGTGGTAAAGAGGTTGGCCGACCAGGCTTGATGGGCCGCGCCCGCCAGGCCGATCAACAGCACGGCCGTCCAGTCGCCCACCCGGGTCACGATCAGGATGGGCAGGACACAGAGCGCAAAGGCAAACATGCCGGTCTTGCGGGCGCGCGTGACCGTCCACCCCTGTTTGGTCAGCCAGCCGGTGATCCAGCCCCCGAAAATACTCAAGACCGTGACAATGCCGTAGATGGTCACGATGTGAATCCAGCTCTTCTTGATTTCCAAGTGGCGGGTTTTGTTGAAATAATCCGGCAACCAGATGAGGAAGAACCACCAAACGGGGTCGGTGAGGAATTTGGCGATAATGAAAGACCAAGTCTGGCGATAGCCCAGCAAGCTGAGCCACGGAATCTTCTCCTGCGGCCGCTCGTCCTCGCGATCGCTGCGAATGTGCTCCAGCTCGGGCTCCTTCACATACTTGCTCTTCTCCGGGACGTCATAGAACGGCATCCACAGGAACAGCCAGAGAAAGCCGGCCACGCCGGCCGCGATAAAGGTGGACTGCCAGCCAAACTTGAAAGCCATCCACGGGATGACCGCCGGGGCGATCAGGGCGCCGGCATTGGTGCCGGCGTTAAAAATGCTGGTTGCAAAGGCTCGTTCGCGTTTGGGAAACCAAAGCGCCACGGCTTTGATGGCTGACGGGAAGTTCCCGGATTCCCCCAGACCCAGGGCGGCGCGCGCCGTGATAAAACCGACCACGCTGCCCACCGCCGCATGCGCTGCTGCCGCGACGCTCCAGGCGGCAATGGAAACCGCGTAACCAATCTTGGTGCCGAATCGGTCCACAAACCATCCAAATCCGAGCAGCCCGACCCCGTAGGCGAGCTGGAAGGCAGAGTTCACCCATCCAAACTCCGCGTTGGTCCAGCCGATCTCCCGGTCGAGGATTTCTTTGAGCAGCGAAAGAATCTGGCGGTCAATGTAGTTGATCGTGGTGGCGAAGAACAGGAGGGCGCAAACGACCCAGCGGTAGTTGCCCATCGGGCCGGAGGAATCAGCCGCCAGCGAGTTGGCAGCCTGGGTTTTGGTGGCTTCTGGCATGGTCATTCTTTCGTATTTTGCTCAAGGCCGACTGCAACTCGCAATCCGGCTTGGCCGGCAGTCTTTCAAATCCCCGGGGGCGGGGTCAAGCTTGACCGCACCGACCCGAACCTCGCGGGAAGGATGCCGGGTCACGATTGTGGAGGATTTGCCGGGGAGGCGGTGAATAAACTTGCATTGATTCGGGCATGCCTGTTCTCTGGCCGCAAGTTTTTATGCCACGCGTTGTTTCTTTGCGATTCAGGTTCGCTGGGGTGCTGGCCGTGTTGGCGGCAATAACGCTGAATGATAGAACTCCGACGGTGCTGGCTGCGGAAACCAAACCGGATGCGCTGGCACAAGGCTGGGAAACGCCCCCCCTGAACGCCCGGCTGCGGGCGTATTGGTGGTGGCTCAACGGCAACGTGACCCGGGCCGCCATCACACGAGATCTTGAGGAGATGGCGGCCAGGGGTTTTGGCGGCGCCCTCATTTGCGACGCGGGGGGTGCCGAGCAGGATGGCAACGACCGGGTGCCGCATGGACCGACTTTTTTCACGCCGGAGTGGCGGGAGCTGTACCGGCATACATTGCGCGAAGCCCACCGCCTGGGACTGGAAATGAGCCTGAACATCATGAGCGGCTGGAACCTGGGCGGACCCAACGTCACGGCCGATGACGCGGCGAAGAAGCTCACCTGGTCTGAAGCGCGGGTCGCCGGGCCGGGCAGAATCAGCCTGGCCCTGCCGGTACCGAAGCATCGGGACGGGTATTACCGGGATCAGTTCGTCGTCGCCTACCGCCTGCGCGCCAGCCCGGGAACGGATGACGCTTTTAAGGAACTCACCGCCGCTTCGGCGCAGAGCGCGCACCCCGCGGCTCTGGCGGGCGACGGCGACCCGGCCACGTTCTGGGTTTCCAGCTCGGACCAGCCGGGACAAGGCCCAAGCCGCGAGCAGCCGCAGTGGCTGCAACTGGCTTTCGGCAGGCCCGTGACCGTTGAGCGTTTATCGCTGCTGGGGCGTGCCGGCTACGGCCCGCGGGACTGTGAACTGCAAGTGTCGGACGATGGCAAAGCGTTTCGCCCCGTAAAGGCCTTTACCGCACCGTTGGGAGGCGAAGTCGCGGTGAGCTTAGACGCCGTCGGCGGTCGCTTTTTCCGGGTATTGTTCTTCAGCAGCTATGATCCGCGTTATCCGGACGCCCCGCGCAATGTCCAGGTTGCGGAATTGCGTTTGGAAGCCAAAGATCGGTCGTGGCCGGCGGCCCCTGGCGCGACCGCTCGAAAACCGATTCAAAACTGGGCTGAGAAAGCCATCTTCCGCCCGCTGCAACCCTTTTCGGCGCCGGATTCCACGCCCCTGTTTCAGGACCACCCCGCCACCCCCGGCGAAGAGGACACCACCACAGACGCCGTGGTGAACCTAACTCGCAACCTGAACCCGGAGGGGACTTTGAACTGGGACGCCCCCGAGGGTGAGTGGCAGGTTCTGCGGTTCGGTTACACCATCGGGGACCATTCCTACGTCTCGACCTGCAGTGACGGGTGGAAGGGGTACGCGCTGGACGTCCTGGACGCGGGCGCCTTCGAGCGGTATTGGGACGCGATTGTCGAGCCGTTGATTGCCGATGCGGGACCTCTGGCAGGCAAAACGCTCAAATACCTGCACACGGACAGTTGGGAGGTCGAGCCCTTGAACTGGACACCCCGGCTTTTCGACGAGTTCCGCCAGCGGCGAGGTTACGAGCCACTGCCGTTCCTGCCGGTCCTCGCGGGCCGCATTGTGAACAACCGCGAGGAAAGCAACCGGTTTCTGGATGACTTCCGCAAAACCATCGGCGACCTGGCCATTGACCACCATTACCGCATCTTCCGCGACCGGGCGCACCGGCACGGCCTGCTCATTCATCCCGAGTCCGGCGGTCCTCACGGGGTGCCGATAGACGCGCAGCGCTGCCTGGGCTGGAACGACGCGCCCATGAGCGAGTTTTGGGCGTGGTCGTGGCGTCACCGCGTCGGCGACCCGAACCGCTTTTTCCTCAAGCAACCCGCTTCGGCGGCGCACACCTACGGGCGCAACCTGGTGCTGGCCGAAGGCTTTACCACCATCGGACCGCATTGGCAGGAGACAATCTGGGACAACCTCAAGCCCTCGTTCGACAAGGCATTGTGCGAGGGGATGAATCTGCTGGTGTGGCACGCGTTTGTGTGTTCGCCCGAAGAGATGGGCATGCCCGGCCAGCAATACTTCGCCGGGACGCATTTCAATCCCAACACCACCTGGTGGTCCAGGTCCGGCCCCTTCCTGAGCTACATCAATCGCGCCCAGTTTCTACTCCAGCAGGGCCTGTTTGTCGCGGACGCATGCTATTACTATGGCGATCACGTGCCCAATTTCGCCCAGTTGAAACGCTCGGATCCCGCCCGGGTCCTGCCCGGCTACGATTACGACGTAATCACGGAGGAAGCGGTCCTGACCCGGCTGACGGTGCGCGAGGGGCGCTGGGTTTTGCCCGACGGAATGAGCTACCGCGTCCTGGTGCTGCCCGACCGGGACATCATCTCGCTCCCGGTCCTCCGCCGATTGAAGGAACTGGTGCCTGCGGGCGGCACGGTGTTGGGCCCCAAACCCCGCCGCGCCAGCGGCCTGAGCGGATACCCGGGGTCGGACGCGGAAGTTCGGCGCCTGGCCGATGATTTGTGGGCGGATTGCGACGGGCAGAACCTCAAGCAACACGCGGCCGGCCAGGGGCGCGTCATTTGGGGCCGGACGGCGCGCGAGGTTTTGCGGGCGGACGGGGTGCCGCCTGATTTTGAAGTCGCCGGCGGCAAGCCGGGCGCGGTATTCGACTATATCCACCGCGCGGCTGATGGGACGGACATTTACTTCGTGGCCAACGGCTCGAACCGCTGGGAGGAAGTCCGCTGCAGCTTCCGGGTCGCAGGCAAGGCGCCCGAGCTGTGGGACGCGGTCACCGGCGAGCGCCGCTTTGCGGCGGCCTATGAAACGCGGGACGGCGTCACGACCGTGCCGCTGCAATTTACGCCGTGCGGCTCCTGGTTTGTCGTCTTTCGCGAGCCCGCGGCGCGACATCCGGCGTCGCCGGGGGCGTCGCGCAATCACCGCGAATTCCGCGAACGCGGAGCGATTCACGGCCCGTGGATGGTGAACTTTGACCCGCGGTGGGGAGGGCCCGCGTCCGCGACGTTCGACGAGCTGGCAAGCTGGACCGCCCGCCCGGAGCCGGAAATCAAGTTCTATTCCGGCACGGCGGTTTACACCAAGACGTTCGACCTGCCGCCGGGGGTGGATGCCTCGGCAACCAACCTGTGGCTGGACCTGGGCGGTCTGCGCGAGCTGGCCGAAGTCCGGCTCAACGGCAAGCCGCTCGGCGTAGTGTGGTCCCCGCCCTTCCGGGTCAGGATAACGGGGGCGGTGAAATCGTCCGGCAACCGGCTTGAGGTGGACGTGGTCAACTTCTGGCCCAACCGGATCATCGGGGATGCTGGCCTGCCGGTGGAAAAACGCCTGACCCAAACCAACATTCGGAAATTGACCCGCTCGACCCCCCTGATGGAGTCGGGGCTGTTTGGACCGGTAACAATTCTCGAGGAAAATTGAACCCTGTTTGCCCACCCTTATGAGTCCCAAAATCAAGATTGGATTGTTTGGCATCGGACTGGACACCTATTGGCCCCAGTTTGACGGCCTGCTGAAACGCCTCACGGGTTACCAGAAACAAATCGCCCGGGAAATTCGCGCGTGCGGCGTTGACCTCGTGGACGCGGGGATGGTGGATAATCCGCTGAAAGCCCGCGAAGCCGCTTCGTTGTTCCGCCGGGAGGAAGTGGATTTGATCTTTCTCTATATTTCCACCTACGCGCTGTCGTCCACCGTGCTGCCGGTGGTACAGCACACGCGCGTGCCGGTGGTGGTGCTGAATCTGCAGCCGGTGCCCCAGCTTGATTACCAGAAGTTCAACGCCCTGGGGGACCGCGGCCTGATGACCGGCATCTGGCTCGAACACTGCCAGGCCTGTTCCGCCCCGGAAATCGCCTGCGTTTTCAACCGCGCCGGAGTGGCTTATCACCTGGTCACCGGCCATCTGCAGGACCCCGCGGCGTGGCAGGAAATCCGCGAATGGGTGGCGGCGGCGCGCGTGGCCGCCGGCATGCGGGCCAATCGGGCCGGCATCATCGGCCATTACTACTGCGGCATGCTGGATGTGTACAGCGACATGACCCAGCAGGCGGCCGCTTTCGGCAACCATTTCGAGCTCTTGGAAATGTGCGAGCTCAATGAGCTGCGCGAGCAGGTCAAGCCCGCCGCCATCCGCGCCAAAATCCGCCAGTTCGAGCGGGAATTCGACGTTTCCAAGGAATGTGATCCCGCCGAAATCCAGCGCGCCGCGCGGACCTCATGCGCGTTGGATGCCTTGGTGGCCAAACACAACCTCGGCTCCATCGCCTACTATTACGAGGGGGCGGACGGCAGCCCCCATCGGGATATCGCCACGTCGGTCATTGCGGGCAACACCCTTTTGACCGGCCATCACGTCCCCGTGGCCGGCGAATGTGAAATCAAGAACATGCAGGCGATGAAGATCATGGACCTCTCCGGCGCGGGCGGCTCGTTCTCCGAGTTTTACCTTGCCGATTTCGTGGACGACGTGGTGTTCCTGGGCCACGACGGGCCGGCGCACTTCGCCATTGCCGAAGGGCGGGTGGGGCTGGTGCCCCTGCCGGTCTATCACGGCAAACCGGGCAAGGGGCTTTCCATTCAAATGAGCGTCAAACACGGGCCGGTCACGCTGCTCTCGGTGGTGCAGGCGGCCGGCGGCAAGCTCTTCCTCCTCACCGCCGAAGGCGAGTCGGTGCCCGGCCCGGTGCTTCAGATCGGGAATACCAACAGCCGCTATCGCTTTGCCGTGGGCGCCCGCAACTTCATCAACCTCTGGTCCAAAGCCGGCCCCGCACACCATTGCGCCATCGGCGTGGGTCATATCGCCGGCCAGATCGAGAAGCTGGGCGCGTTGCTCAACCTCGAGGTCCGGCGCGTGTGCTGAGGTCTCGCCGGGCCCCAGCCCGCCATTCCCCAGAGAAACTGCGAATTTACTTTTTGGCTTGATGAAAACGATCATTCCCGTGGCTGCCTTCATCGTATGCGCCACTTCCGTCCTTGCGGAGAACTGGCCCTGCTGGCGGGGACCGCGCGGAGACGGCTCGAGTCTCGAGTCGGGCGTGCCCACGTTCTGGAACGCGCACAGCAATATCGCCTGGAAAGTGGCCGTCCCCGGCGAGGGCCATTCCTCGCCCATTGTATGGGGCCGGCGCCTCTTTCTGACCAGCGCGCTGAAGGAAACCCAGCAGCGGCTTCTGCTGGGTTTCGACCGCGACACCGGGCGGCTGCTTTGGCAGCAGACCGTCGTGACGGCGCCGCTCGAGGCCAAGAACGCCGAGAACAGCTACGCCTCGGCAACGCCAGCCACCGACGGGGAGAACGTGTATGTGACGTTCCTGGATCGGAAGGAGGTCGTGGTGGCCGCCTACGATTTCGAAGGCAGGCAGCGATGGCTCGCCCGCCCGGGCGAGTTTTACAGCCAGTGGGGGTTCAGCCATAACCCGAACCTTTTCGAGGACAAGGTGATTGTGGTGTGCGACAGCAAGGGCGAGAACTTCATCGCCGCGCTGGACCGAGCCACCGGCAGGACCGTCTGGAAGGTCCAGCGGGACAACCCCAGCCAGAGCTACAGTCCGCCGCTGATTCGTGAGCTGGCGGGCCGGCCGCAAATGGTGGTGGCCGGAAACAAGACCGTCACCAGCTACGATCCCCGCACCGGAAAGCTCCTTTGGGTTGTCGAGGCGCCGGCCAGCGACTCGGTTGCCACCCCGACGTTTAACGAAAAGGCGGGCCTGGTGCTGAGTTGCACGAGCTGGCCCAAGCGGGCGCTCCTGGCCATCAAACCCGACGGGAACGGCGAAGTGACCCAAACCCATGTCGCCTGGACGACGACCGAAGGCGCGCCGTATGTCCCCTCCCCCATCAGCGCCGGTGATTGGTTTTTCACCTCCTCGTACTCGACCAAGGAAGTTCATTGCTACGAGGCCACCTCGGGCAAGGTGCTCTGGCGTGAGAAAATCGGGCTCTGCCACGCCTCGCCGGTCTCGGCAAACGGCTTGCTCTATTTCCTGAACGACGACGGAGTGACTTGCGTCCTGAAAGCGGGGCCGCAAGCCGAGGTGGTGGCCCGCAATGAGCTGGGAGAAAAAACCTATGCCTCACCCGCCATCAGCGGGGGACGGGTCTTCTTGCGCGGCTTTACTCACTTGTACTGCATCGGCAGCCGCCAGTAGGTCCGCATAAGCGCCCGCGACCAGTTCGCTCTCGTCAATCTCGAGGGCGGCCATGAGCTGGCGCGCCACCCGCCGGCCTTCCTCCGGCGTTTGGCCCTCGCGGAGCACCACCTCCAGCTCGACAAACGCCCCCAGGCCGGCCACCTCGTCCAGGTGGATGCGCGTCTGGCCCACCCGCAACAACCGCCGCGTTTTGGTGACCGTGCCGTTTACGCCCAGCGCGGCGCTGAGCACGGCCCGCAAGTCGGCGGGCGACGCGGTTTGCGCGATGACGTAGTCGGATTGCCGGGCGCCGGCGACATCGGGGCGGCAGTAAAAAATCAGCTCGCCCGACCGCGGTGAAAACTGCCGGAGCTTGAGACGTCCGCGTGGAGAGGGAAAGAACGTGTCGTGCTGCTCGAGCACCTCCGGCGGTATGTCACTCAACCGCTCGGCGAGCCGCCGCAGCCGCTCGGGGTCTCTGGCGCGCGCCTTGATTTCGATATTCGAGGGCATGGTCTGGAAAGGACTGCCAACCCACCCGGTTGGCTCCCCCACCCTACAGAAAAGGTGGCGCCCTGAAAAGACCCAGAACGCACTCTTGACGATTCCGCGGGAAGCGGGTAGCTTGGAGACGTGAATGTGAACTTGAACCTGCTGCTATCGCTGGCGCTGCTGTTGAGCGGCGCGGACGGCGGGTTCTAGTTCGGCGATGATAGTTTTGGAACCCGTTGCCGTGCGGCAGCGGGTTTTTTTGTTTACCCCCGGTGCCGATGGCGCAAGAATGACAAAGTGACCGTTATGCTCAAAGATCCGTCAAAAAAATACCGGCCGTTTCCTCCTGTGGATTTGCCCGACCGCCAGTGGCCCAACCGGGTGCTGACGCGGGCGCCGCTGTGGTGCAGCGTGGATCTGAGGGATGGCAACCAGGCGCTGGCGGTGCCGATGAACGTCAGCCAGAAGCTCGAGCTGTTCCAGGCGCTCGTGAAGTGCGGGTTCAAGGAGATCGAGGTCGGCTTCCCCTCGGCCTCCAACACCGAGTTCACCTTCAACCGCCGGCTCATCGAGGAGCGGCGGGCCCCGGACGATGTCTGGCTTCAGGTCCTGGTCCAAGCCAGGGAGGACCTGATTGAACGCACCTTTCAGTCGCTGGTGGGCGCGCGGAAAGCCATCATTCACCTTTACAACTCCACCTCGCCGGCCCAGCGCCGCGTTGTTTTCGGAATGTCCAAACCGGAAATCGTGCAGGTGGCGGTGCGGGGCGCGCAAATGATCCAGGACCGCCTGCCGTTGCTGAAGGGCACGGAGGTGCGGTTGCAGTACTCGCCCGAGAGCTTCAGCGCCACGGAGGTTGAGTTCGCCCGGGAGGTGTCGGAAGCCGTCATGGAAGTGTGGAAACCGACGCCGCAGCGCAAGGCGATATTGAACCTGCCGGACACGGTGGAAGTCGCGATGCCGAACATTTATGCGGACCAGGTCGAGTACATCTGCCGCAATATCAAGAACCGGGAGGCCCTCATCATCAGCCTTCACACGCACAACGACCGCTCGACGGGCGTGGCCGCCACCGAGCTTGGGCTGCTGGCCGGAGCGGACCGGGTGGAAGGGACGCTTTTCGGGAACGGCGAGCGGACGGGCAACCTGGATATTGTCACGGTGGCGTTGAACCTTTACATGCACGGCATTGACCCGCAATTGGATTTCTCCGCGCTCAATTCCCTTCGGGAAATTTACGAACGCTGCACCGGGATGACGGTGCCCCCGCGCCATCCGTATGCGGGCGAGCTCGTGTTCACCGCCTTCAGCGGTTCGCACCAGGACGCCATCCGCAAAGGGCTGGCGGAATGGGCGAAGGGCGAGCGCCAGTATTGGGATGTGCCGTACCTGAGCATTGACCCACGCGATATTGGCCGGGAGTACCGGGAGGTAATCCGCGTCAACAGCCAGTCGGGCAAGGGCGGCGTGGCTTACCTGTTGGAGACCGAGTTCGGCATCCAGTTGCCCAAGGAAATGCAGCGGGAGTTTGGGCCGCTGGCCAACGACGAGGTGGACCGCCTGGGCCGCGAAGTGAGCGGCGCCGAGCTGAAGGACATGTTCTGGCGCGAATACATCGAGCGGACCACTCCCTGGCAACTGCGCTCGTTTGTAACCGAAAGCCGCAACGGGACGGTTTGCTGCCGCGCGCAGCTCCTGCGCGAGGGCCAGACCGTGGAACTCCGCGGCGAGGGCAACGGCCCGCTGGCGGCGTTGGTGCATGGATTCAGCCGCGTGGGCGTGCCGCGATTCGAAATCCTGCATTACAGCGAACACGCCTTGAGTGCAGGAGAAGAGGCTTCCGCGATTGCCTACATTCAGATTCGCGACGCCCAGGGACGCACCCGCTGGGGCGCCGGCGTGGACACCAACATCGAGCTGGCCTCGGTCAAAGCCGTTTTGAGCGCCCTCAATCGAGCACTGGCCGGCTAGGGCGCAGCCTGCGACGACGGTCCCTCGCGACCACAAAGCCTCAGCGTTGCGTTCCGCTCCGCGCCTGCTCCCCGGTTCAGGCTGCTCCGCGGAAAACCGGGGGTTGGGAGCCGGGCCGGATCACCGGCACAGGATCAGCACCAGAATCTGAACGGACAGAATCCGCAGCAGCATGGTCAGCGGGTAAACGGTGGCGTAGGCCACCGAGGGCGCGTCCGAACCGCTGATGGTGTTGGCGAAGGCCAGCGCCGGAGGGTCGGTCATGCTTCCAGCCAGGAGGCCGCTGATGATGGTGAAGTTCAATTTCAACATCAGGCGGGCGATCACCCCCACGATAAAGGTTGGAATTACCGTGATCGCCAGCCCTCCCATGAGCCAGTAAAGCCCCTCGGCGGTGAGGACGGTGGCGAAGAAATTTTCGCCGGCCTTGAGTCCGACGCAGGCCAGGAAGAGCACGATGCCCAATTCCCGAAAGGCCACGTTGGCATTGGCCGGCATGTACCAGACCAAGGGGCCAATCCGGCCGATCCGGCTGAGGATGATGGCCAGAACCAGGGGGCCGCCTGCAATGCCGAGCCGAACCGGGACGGGCATGTTCGGGACGGCGAGCGGCAGTGAACCGACCAGGACGCCCAAGGCAATGCCGATGAAAATCGGGATGAAATTCGTTTCGTTGAGCGCTTTAAGGCGGTTGCCCAGGAGGGCCGCGACCTTGGCGATGGCGCTTTCCTCGCCGACGACCTGGAGAACATCGCCGAACTGGAGGTGGAGATCGGGCACGGCGGTCATTTCGATGTCCGCGCGCGTGACCCGAGTGACCGTTACGTTGTAAAGGTCGTCCAGGTCCATTTCCTCGAGGGTTTTGCCCAGCACGTCCTGGTGGGTGACCACAATCTTGCGCGAGACCACCCGTCCCGGGACCTTGACCAGGTTCAGATCACTGACCTTGCCGATCACCACGCGGAATTTTTCCAGCGCCTTGCGCGTCCCGACAGCGAGAATGACATCGCCCTGGTGGAGGACGGTTTGCTCGGTTGCGGTTTCGACCTCGGCATTGCCGGCGCGTTTGATGCGGGAGACGACCACCCCGCCCTCGCGGCCCGGGACTTCGCCGATGGGCAGATTTTCGAGGTTGGGGTTTTGAACCTCGAGATTCATGCGCTCCAGCGGCTCGATGCCGGCCTTTTGCTCCGTGCGAAACTGTTCGGCCTCCTGCTCGGGGTTGATGTGGAAGAACGTTTTAAGCAACAGAAGGACGGCGATGATTCCAAACACGCCGCCGGGATACGCGACTGCATACGCCAGCGCCGGCAGGGTGACTTTGGCGCCGGCCTCACCCCCGAGCATCTTCAAGGTTTGCTGAGTGGCGCCCAAGGAGGGCGTATTGGTGGTGGCACCGGAAAACAGGCCCAGGGCGGCGACGATATCGAAGCCGGCGAGCCAGGCCAGGGAGACCGCGATGACCGCCCCCAGGCAGACCACCGCCACGGCCAGCAAGTTGAGTTTCAGTCCCTGTTTGCGCAGCGAGGCAAAGAAGCCAGGGCCTAATTGCAGGCCGATGGTGAAAACAAACAAAATCAGGCCGAATTCACGGACGAACTCCAGGATTTCCTTTTCGATCCGCAAGCCGACATGGCCGGCGGCAATGCCGGCGAACAGCACCCCCGCAATTCCCAAGCCCACCCCTTTGACCTTGAAGCTCGAGAGGGCCAGCCCTGCCACCGCCACCAGCATGAGCACGAGAACCGCCCAAGCCACCGGCTGCGAGGTTGCCATTTCTTTGATCCAGACCATTTGCACCTGTCCGATTCCCGCTTCGCGTTCAGGGGCCGGCCGAAGCCGGCCCCCACTCCTCACCGAGCCTCACGGACTGCAAGCCGCGCGGCTAGACGCCGCTGAAGGCCGCAAATCCCCCGTCCACGGGGACCACCACACCGGTAACGAAACCGGAGGCGCGGTCCGAGGCGAGCCAGAGCAACGCGCCAATCAAATCGTCCGGCGTTCCGAACCGGCCCATGGGGGTGTGGGCCAGAATCGTGTTGCCGCGCGGCGTCCAGGAACCGTCCGGCTTGGTGAGGAGCGCGCGATTTTGATCCGTCACGAAAAAGCCGGGGGCGATGGCGTTGACGCGAATGCCAACGCGGGACAGATGCACGGCGAGCCACTGGGTGAAGTTGCTGACCGCGGCCTTGGCGCCGCTGTAGGCCGGGATTTTGGTCAGCGGTCGAAACGCGTTCATCGAGGAGATGTTGATGACGGTGCCGCGTCCGGTGGCGGCCATTTCGCGGGTGAACGCCTGGGTGGGAAGCAGCGTGCCCAGGAAGTTGAGATTGAATACGAATTCAATCCCTTTGGGGTCCAGGTCGTAAAAGGTGACGATGCCCTCGACGGCCCCGGCCACGTCCTCTTTGCGGAGGTATTCGAGGGTGGTCGTGCCTTTGGGGTGATTGCCGCCGGCGCCATTGATGAGGAGGGAAACCGGCCCCAACTGTCTTTTGACCGTCTCGTTGGCCTCCTTGAGGCTGGCCAGTTCCAAAACATTGCAGGCCACACTGATGGCCGTGCCGCCCTCTTTGCGAATTGCTTCGGCCACGGCCTCCGCCGCTTCGGCTTTCAGGTCGGCGACGGCCACCCGCGCCCCGCAGGCGGCCAGCGCGCGGGCCATGGTGCTGCACAAAACGCCGCCGCCGCCGGTCACGAGGGCGACTTGGTCCTTCAGGTCAACTTTGAATGGTGTGTTCATGGTATGTCGTGGAGTCAGTTTTCAAAACGTTTGCGCCAGGCCCACAAACCGAGGGCCGGGTTGGAGATGAAGAAAATTCGCTCGCCGTCCGGCAGGGTGTTCCAGCCGTCCTTCAGAAGTTTGGGATCGTAGCGGCGGCTCATGGCAGCCAGGTCCGCATAGGCGAAACCGACCCCTTCGATTTCGGCGCGGGTGAGATGTCCGGGACAGTAGGTGATGTTGAAGCGGCCCTCGCTCGAGCCGTGAATCAGATGGGCGGCGGCGCTGAGGTTGTCGCGCAACTCGCCGTTGGCCCGGACGGCGGCCAGGGTGGCGGGCGTGCCCCGATAGCCGTACTTGCGGATGAGCCGGTCAATCTCGGGGTCCTCGCCGAATTCTTTGAGGCCCGGAGCCAGGACCAGCAAGTCGCCCCCGTCGGCCATGGCCATGCGGGTGCGGTAAATGCTCTTGTTCCCCAGCCAGGTGCTCTTGAATTCGCCGGGGTCGAGGTAAACCACGACCTTGTGGAGCGGCTCCTCGAGCATTTCGAAATTGACCTGGAGGGACAAATCCGCGGCCTTGGTGAAGGCCGAGGCGTCATCCCCGATGAACAGACCGCGGACACGCAACTGGCCGCCGGCATCCCGGCTCACGACGGTATGAACATAAACAATCGGCAAATGGCTGATGAACTTCTCGCCGGCGTAGTTGAGGATGCGGCGGACGGGCGTGTCAGCGCGCCCCATCATGCGCTCCATGCCGTACGCGGCTCCGACGAAATGACTCTTGTTGATCCCTTCGGCGCCGCCGGTGCCGACAAAGATATTCTTGTTGTAATTGGCCATGCCGATGACCTCGTGCGGGACGACCTGGCCAATCGAGAGGATCAGGTCATGCCGCCCGGTCCAGATGAGGTTGGCCAATTGGGCGGGCCAGGGGAAATCCACCGCTCCGTTGGACACCTCGCGCACGAAGGCGGCGGGGACTTCGCCGACGGTGGTCACGCCGGTGCGCCAGTTGTGAACGCGGAACAGGCTGGGGGGAACCCCGGCGAACATCTCACCGATCTGGGCGGGAGACATGGGGGAATGGGTGCCCAGAGCGGGCAGCACGTCCACCAGCCGGTCGCCAAAATAGTCCCAAGCGATGCGGGTGAGGATGCCGGCCTGCGAGTGGAACCGGGTGAAATCCGGAGGGATGGCCAGGACACGCCGGCGGGCCCCCAGCCGATCCATCGCCTGGGCAAAACCCGCGCGCAGATCGTCGGGGGTCAACTTGTCGGTTGCGGAGCCGCGTTCAAAATAGAGCATAACAGTGCCTCACCATACTCCGGAGTGAGAAGCATGGAAAGTTCTTTGGCGCTCGCGCCTGGCCGGGGAACAATCTCCAGCCAGGCGCCGAAACAACCCGGGGCGCGGGAACGCGCCGTCGCGCAGCAATCAAACCGTGTAGGTGCTGGAGGCCACGCGCCCGCCCGTGCCGGTCCAATTGGTGTGGAAGAATTCGCCGCGGGGCTTGTCCACCCGTTCGTAGGTGTGCGCGCCGAAGTAGTCGCGCTGGGCCTGGAGGAGGTTGGCCGGGAGCCGCTCGGAGCGGAAGCCGTCGAAGAAAGCCAGCGCCGTGCTGAAGGCGGGGACGGGAATGCCCTTCTTGACGGCGGTGCTGACGACCTTCCGCCAGGAGCGGGTGCAGCTCTTGATCGCCTTCTTGAAGAAGGGATCAAACAGCAGATTCGGCAGGTCCGGGTTCTTGTCGAAGGCTTTCTTGATGTCGCCGAGGAAGGCGCTGCGAATGATGCAGCCGCCGCGCCACATCAGGGCAATGCCGCCGTAATTGAGGTTCCAGGCGTATTGCTGGGCCGCGGCGCGCATGAGCATGTAGCCCTGGGCGTAGCTGATGATCTTCGAGGCGTACAGCGCCTTGCGAATGTCGTCAATCCAGCGCTTGCGGTCCCCGGGGATTTTGCAGTTGCCGGGCGGGAAGACCTTGGCGGCCTGAACACGCAAATCCTTCATGGCCGAGACGCAGCGCGAATAGACCGCCTCGGCAATGAGGGTGATGGGAATGCCCATTTCCTGGGAGGAGATGACGGTCCACTTGCCCGTGCCTTTCTGGCCGGCGGTGTCGAGAATCTTGTCCACCAACGGGGCGCCATCCTCGTCCCTCTTGGCGAGGATGTCGCGGGTGATTTCGATCAGGTAGGATTGCAGCTCGGCTTCATTCCAGGCCTTGAAAACCTCGTGCATTTCGTCGGCGGACATGCCGAGGCCGTCCTTCATGATGTGGTAGGCCTCGCAAATGAGCTGCATGTCGCCGTATTCGATGCCGTTGTGAGTCATCTTCACATAATGGCCGGCGCCGCCCTCGCCCACCCAGTCGCAGCAGGGCGTGCCATCGGCGACCTTGGCGGCAATGGCTTGGAAGATCGGTTTGACATGCGGCCAGGCTGCGGGACTGCCGCCGGGCATGATGCTCGGGCCGTGGCGGGCGCCCTCTTCGCCGCCGGAGACGCCGGTACCGATGTAGAGCAGTCCTTTGGATTCGACGTATTTGACGCGGCGGATGGTGTCCTCGAACAGGGAGTTGCCGCCATCAATGATGATGTCGCCGGGTTCCAGAACGGTCAGAAGCTGTTCGATGAATTCATCCACCGCCTTGCCGGCCTTGACCATGAGCATGACGCGGCGGGGCTTTTTGAGCAGGGCGACCATCTCCTGGAGGGAATGAGCGCCGAGGATGCGCGTGCCCTTGGCCTCGTTATTGAGGAAATCATCCACCTTGGAGACGGTGCGATTGTAGGCCACGACGGTGAAGCCGTGGTCGTTCATGTTGAGAATGAGGTTCTGGCCCATGACGGCCAGGCCGATGACAGCAATATCACCTTGAGGTTCCATAAAAATTCGAAGTTAAGGACTTTCGGGGTTTTGGGTTAGCGTTGGATGCGGGCGGAGCCGCCTTTGGCGAAGGCCTTGACCTGGTCAACCGTGGCCATGGTGGTATCGCCGGGGAAGGTGGTGAGGAGCGCGCCGTGCGCCCAGCCGAGCTTGAGCGCCTCCTCGGGCTCCTGGCCGGTGAGCAGGCCATAGAACAAGCCGGAGGCGAAGCCGTCGCCGCCGCCGACGCGGTCGTAAACATCCAGCTCACAGGTGGGGGCGGTGAAGCACTTGCCATCAATCCAGGCGACCGCGCTCCAACTGTGGCGGTTGGTGGAATGAACTTCGCGCAAGGTGGTGGCCACGACCTTCACTTTGGGATAATTGCGGACCACTTCGTCAATCATGCCGAAGAAGACGGAGGGATCGAGCTTGGACTTGGCGGCAACGTCCGGTCCCTTGAGGCCGAGGCCCTTCTGGAGGTCTTCCTCGTTGCCCACCAGCACGTCCACGTGCTCGACAATGCGCTTCATCACCGACAAGGCTTTGGCCTGGCCTCCCCAGATGTCCCAAAGTTTCTGGCGGAAGTTCAGGTCGAAGGAAGTGACCGCCCCCGCGGCTTTGGCCGCCTTCATTCCTTCAATGATCAATTCGCCGGTGGTTTCGGAAAGGGAGGCGAAAATGCCGCCGCTGTGGAACCAGCGCACTCCGCCGCTGAAAATCTCGGTCCAATTGAAATCACCGGGTTTGAGCTGGGCGCCCGCCTCATTTGAGCGGTTGTAAAACACCACGGGGGCGCGAACGCCGAAACCCTGGTCGCTATAGACGGTGGCCATGTTCGGGCCGTTGACCCCGTTATGCTTGAAGCGCTTGTAGAAGGGCTTCACGCCCATGGCTTTGACCCGCTCGGCGATGAGGTCGCCGATGGGATAATCCACCATGGCGGTGACAATCCCCGTGTTCAGCCGGAAGCAATCCGCCAGGTTGGCGGCGCAGTTGAACTCGCCGCCGCTGACGTGAATCCGGCATTCCGTCGCTTTGCGAAACGGAATGATTCCCGGGTCCAGCCGGTGAACCAGGGCTCCGAGGGAGACAAAATCCAAACTGCCAGTGTCAGGTATGCTTAAGCCGTATTTAATCATGTTGTTTTGTTTTCCAGTTGCGCTTGGTTGCAAAAAGCTTCGGGAACCATCATGTCCCCGTTCGCGCGCCAGTCAATGCTTTAGTGAGGCGGGGTCAAGATTTCACCCCGAAGAAGCGGTGATAGGCGTTGCGGATGGCGGCCCGGTATTCCGCGAGGGCCTGACGGAAGGCTTCGGGCGTGGGGAAGCCGCAGCGCACCGATACGCGATAATAGGGGGCGGGATCATCCGGCAGGACGGACTCGCCTTCGTAACTCCAGCGGCGAAGGATGCCTTCGATGCGCCGAATGCGGCGATAGTTTTCGATGAGTTGATCGGCGTCGGGCAAAAGGCCGGCCGCGCGCCCGCGTTCGAGCGCGCGAAGTGTGTTGGCCTCCTGCCAGCCATTTTCGAGGCAGAGGGCTTGGGCAACGAATTCGGCATCCATCAAACCGCCGGCGCCGGTTTTGATGGCCAGCTCGTCCTTGCCCCGGGGGGTGCGCTCCTTTTCGATGCGCAAACGCATTTGATGAATCTTGAGCTTCCAGTCCGGGCTGTAGGCGGCCAGAGGGGCGGAAGGGTGCTGAAAATTGGTCAGGCGCGCGACCATCTGCTGAAACCGTTCGCCCAGCTTGAGGTCTCCAGCGACGGGGCGCGTGCGGGTCAGGGACTGGATTTCCCACAAGCCGGCGCGGTGGCGGTAATATTCCTCATGCGCCCGGAGCGAGTTGACCAACTGCCCTTTCTCGCCGTCGGGGCGGAGGCGGGCGTCGGTTTTGAAGAGCATCCCCTGCGGCGTGCGCGCCGAGAGCAGGTCCATCACCTCCAGCGCGAGCCGCCCCAACCGGTCAAGGCCTTTGGTCCGGTCGTCGGCCACGAAGATGATGTCCAGGTCGGAACCGTAATCAATTTCCGCGCCGCCCAGTTTGCCCAGGCCGACGATGACGAAAGGCGGTCGGCGCAACTGGTGGCGGCGCATGACCACTTCGAGGGCATACTGGAGGCAGGCGTCCGCCAGCGCGGACAGTTCGGTCAGGTACTGTTCGAAATCCGCCAGGCCGAGGATGTCCCGGAGGCCGATGCGCATGAGTTCGGCGGGATGGTAGCGGCGGAGCCACAGGTGCTGGTCCTTGTCGTCCGCGCCATAGCGCAGGTCCTTCAGGGTCTCCGCGGCGGTTTTCCGCTGGCGGAGCCGGCCGCTGGTGACCAATTCGTCCACGAGGTCCGGCGAGCGGATTGCCAGCTCGGCGAGGAACTCGGAACGGTCGAACAGGAGCACGAGCAGTTCGAAAATCGCCGGATTGCTGTGCCAGAGCTCGAACAGCGTGGCCCGGGCGCCGTAGGCGGCAATGAAACTGTCCAGGCGGGTCAGGACGCGGTCCGGGTCTGAGAGCGGCGCCTCCACCGAGGGGCGCCCGCCGTCGAGGTTTGATGAGGACCGGTTTGGCCTTCGGCTTGGCGGGCCTGAGCCCGCGGGAGCCGGGCAAAGGGCAAAAAAACGGGGCAGCAACCCCAACGCCAGCTCGCGCGTTCGGGAGGAGACGTGAACGTAACCGGGTCCTTCGACGAACTCGCGCAAAACGCGAAGGGCTTTGGGCACATCGCGAAACCGGTGTTCGGTCAGGAGGCGGGTCCATTCGGCCTCCGCGCCGTCAAACTGGCGGGGAAAGGCGAAACGCTGGGCCTCGGGACCGTGCTCGGGGCGAAGGAGGCGCTCGAAGATGCGGCGGACGTTGTCGGTGTGACGGCGGCGCTCCTGTTCGAAAAGGCGGAGATTGGGAAAACGCATGAGGCGCGCCAGCCGCTCGAGTGAAGCGCGCTCATCGGGGAGGGTATGGGTCTGGCGGTTTTCCTCCATCTGGAGCCGATGCTCGACCTTGCGGAGAAAGCAGTAGGCGGCGGCCAGGGCGTCCGCTTCGGCGGGCGTCAGCAATTCGTATTGGGCGAGCTTGGCCAGACCAGGAAGGGTTTGGCCGCCCTGCAGGAAGGGCTGTTTGCCGGCGTGCAGGACCTGAAGGGATTGCACGATAAACTCCACCTCGCGGATGCCGCCGCGGCCCAGCTTTACATTTCGCTCGAGCTCGCCGCTTTTCACCACTTCCTGTTCAATGCGGTCTTTCATGGCCGCCACTTCCCGCAGCACCCCTTCGTTGATGGAGCGGGGAAAGCGAAAGGGTTGAATCATCTCGAGGAATTCCGAGGCCAGCGCGACATCGCCCGCGACGCCGCGGCCCTTGATGAGCATCATCCGCTCCCACGTTTGGCCCCATTGCGCGTAGTAGTTTTCATAGCTGGCGAGGGAACGGGCCAAGGGGCCGCCGTTGCCCTCGGGCCGCAATCGGAGGTCAATGCGGTAGAGCGCCTCCTCCTGGCGGGCGCCACTGACCTGGGCGATAAAGGCCTCGGCCAGGCGCGTAAAGAACTGATGGTTGCTCAGGACGGGCCGGGCGGTCTTGCCCGGACGCTGCGCGAACACCTCGCCCTCGTCGTCATACACGAACATCAGGTCCACATCCGAGCTGTAGTTCAACTCCTGCCCGCCCAACTTGCCCAGGCCGAGCACACAGGCGGCCGTGGGCCGCCATTTGCCTTGCGGGTCCCGGTGGTAGGGGGTGCCATAACGGCGCGTGAGCTGCCGCCAGCAGTTTTGCCAAATCGCATCCAGGCATACGTCCGCCAGGTCCGAAATTTCGAGGATGATTTCGGGAACCTCCGCCGCGTGGGACAGGTCCCGAAGCGCAATCCGGACCAATTCGCGCTGTTGGAATTCGCGCAGGCGGCGCGGCACGGCGCTGTAATCTCCGGCTTCGAGCAGGCCGGGCAGCCAGGATGCGAGCTCTTGCTTGAGGCCGGATTTTCGACGCGGGTGCCGGAGCGCGTCGCGGGTGAGAGCGCCGAGCCATTCCGGATGGGCAATCAACAGGCTGGTGGAGATGCGGGAGCCGCAGAACAACAGCGCCAGCAAGCCGGCCTGATCCTCGTCGGCCGCCTCCAGCACCTCGACGCCTGGCGTGCCTTCGAAGAGCTCAAGCATCTGCCTGGCCCGCGCCGGGTCCGGGCAGGCCGGAATGACCTTGGACCACACCGGATTCTTCATGGTGCCCCCGCCAACCTTTCGAGCGAGACTGCGACCTCCCGCCTTTGACCCGGCGGCGCCAGCCTTGTGAACAAGCCGCGCCAAAAGCCCAGACCGTAAAGCAGATGCGTTAGCACCACCAACGGCGTGGCCGCCAGCGCCCGGAACACCCCTCCGGTTGGAATCAGAACCATCCCCTGCCCCGCCACGGCCAAAAGGTAAAACACCAGGGGAACCAAACCAACCCTGCCCAGGAAAGGGGCAATCACCAGGTAGAGGCAGAACAGGGGCGGCACAAAGTTCAGCGCGGAGCCGGGTGTGGGATGCAGCCGGAACTGTTCCGCCCGCCCGCGTCCATAGGTGAGGAGCATTTTGGCGAAAGCCTTCAGACTGGATCGCGGCCGCCGAAACACGGCAATCTCCGGGTCATACAGCAGGACGCCGCCACGTTTCTGCAATTCGTCCATGAGGGCATTTTCCTCGTTGGGATACAGGGCCTCGTTGAATCCGCCGAGGTCCAGGAGGGGCTGGCGGCGGGCCACGAGATTGCAGAGAATCAGCTCTTTTTCGCTGGAAGGACGCGGCCGCCCGACTTTGGCGTAGCGGGCGCGGCTGGGCCCAAAGGCCAGCCAACTCGAGAGAACCAACGCGAAAACCTGCTCCAGACCGGGCGCATCGGAGGGGCAAAGGTTGGGCCCGCCGGCCATCTGGACCTTCGGATCACGAAAATGCCCGACAGCGCGCCGCAGGTTTTGGGGGGCGGGCATTGAATCATCGTCGAGAAAGTAAATCAGGTCGCCCCGCGCCGCACGGATGGCGGCGTTCCGCTGGGCGGAAGGCTGGCGCCCGCGCGCGACGATGACCTCCAGCTTGCCGGCCGGGTAATCCAGCGCGCGGGCAGCCTCCACCGCTTGAATCTGCGCCTGGCCCGGCCGGGCGGCGATCACCACCGTCACGCTCGGCAGGTCGTTGTTCACACCGAAAGGCTAAAGTTCAGCGTCCGAAGTTCAAGGCTCACTTTGCTTCGGGCTCCGCAGCGCCGGGGGGGCCCGACGCCCGGACTTGGTGGTTTGGGCGCTCAGAGCCTGAACCTGTTTTTTCAACGATTCCAATGTCTGGCTGGCCTCCCGGCCGGCTTTCTTCAGCTCCAACACCTCCTGGCGCAGGGACTGCAATTCCTCGGCCGGCTTGCGCTCATCCCGTAATTTCCGCAGAGCGGATTCGGCCGCCTCGCGCTGGGGCGTTTTTTCGGCGGCGCTGGCGAACCGCTCGAGGATGGGGGCCGCTTTCCAATCGCCGAGCAGACCGAGGGCTTTGAGACTGGCGATTTGAATTCGGCGTTTGGGACTGTTGACGTGGCGTAGAATGAACTCGCGGACATTGTCCTTCTGGCTTTCATTGCGGGCCACCCACGCGAGGGTTTCAATCCCTTGCGCCAGGCCGCGCGTGGTGAAATCCGCCTCCCGCCGCGCCAGAATTTCCAACAGCAACCCGACAAAGAAAGGATCGTCCGACGCGCGAATGCCCTCCAGCGCCGCCTCGGCCAGTTCATTCCGGTAGGAATCCGAGTTCAGGAATTCCAGCAAGGTGTTCCTGACCCCGGCTTCGCCGTAAGCGCCCAGTGCCTTGATCGCTTCGGCGCGGATCGCGGGATTTCGCTCGGAGCGCGCCATTTCCCGCGCCGCCTCCAGCGCATCGGGGTGGTAAAAGCGGCCGATTTCCTCCGCCACCTGGCGCCGAACCCGGGCGTCGGCCTGATTTCTGGAGGAGACCAGGGCGCTGAGGGACTCGTCGGAATGAATGGCCCGCAAGGCGCGCGCCGCTTCGATGCGCACGCCGTAAAACTCGTCCGTGTTCAGCACCTCCTTGAGCTTGGCCACCGCCTCCCGGTCGCGGCGCCGTCCCAAATCCTCGATCGCCAGCAGCCGGCCGATCACGTCGCTGGAATCCTTCAACTGGGCGTGCGCCATGGCTCGCGAGAGGGGGAACTGGATGCGTGCCAGCAGGGTGTATTCCGGGTCCAGCCGGACAATTTCCGGAGCGGACTCGAGCGGAAAGTGGAAATCCTCCTGCCGGCTCGAGATCCGAACCGTTTGTTCGACCACACCGAAGCTGCCCTTGAAACGGATGGTGAGGGGGAAGGAGAAAAGCAGAACCTGGTCGTTGACGGCCTGGGTTTGCCTGACGGTGACCCGAGCAAGCCGTCGTTGCTGGTCCCAGCTCCAGGAAACCTCCGAAGTGGGCAACCCGCCATGGTAAACCCACTGGTCGAAAAACGGGTCCAGGGTCTTGCCGGAAACCTCCTCCAAAGCGCGGCGCAGGTCGTCGGTGACCACGTTGCCGTGCGCGTGCCGTTCAAGGTAGGCGCGAATGCCGCGGCGAAAAAGGTCCTCGCCGAGCTGCGCCCGCAACATGTGCAGCACCCAACCGCCCTTGCCATAGGCCAGGTGGTTGAACATTTCGCCCGGGTCGGAAAAAGTGCGGCGGACGATGGGGGTGGTTTCGTTGGTGCGGCTGGCGATCTGGCGGGCGCGGTGGTACAGCTCGTAGAGCATGTCGTTGCGGCCGTGGCGGTAGGCGGTCCACAGCGACTCATAATACGTGGCGAAACCTTCATTGAGCCAGATGTGACTCCAGTCCTTGCAGGTGACGAGGTTGCCAAACCACTGGTGAGCGAGTTCATGGGAAACCAGCCCCTCGCTGTTGCGAATGTTCTCGGTGGCCTCGGTGAACAGCGTCCGGTCCGTCAGCGTGGTCGCGCTGGTGTTCTCCATGCCGCCGGCCACGAAATCGTGGACCACCACCTGGTCATACTTCGCCCAGGGATAGGGCACTCCGATCTCCTGCTCGAAAAAGGCCAGCATCTCGCGGGTGCCTCGAAATGAATGGGCGGCTTGAGGGAAATCGGAGGGGGGCGTGTGAAACGCCAGGGGGATGTCCCGGTACCGGTCCTCGAGCGTCTTGAAGTAGCCGGCGACCAGGGTTACCAGGTAATTGACGTGCGGTTTGTCTTGGCGCCAATGAAATGCCGTCAGGCCGGACGGCTCGCGAGTCTGGCCGATCAACCTCCCGTTGGAAATGACCGTCATGCCTTCCGGCACCCGGCAGATGATTTCCGAGGCGAAAAACTGGTTGGGAAAATCCAGAGCGGGGTACCAATGCCGCGCTTCGATTTCCTCGCCCTGCGTAAACAGGTGAGTGTCACCCGGTTTGTAACCCAGTTCGGGGGTGCGGAAGTACAACCCCCGCTGCGGTTCCGCTTCGTAGGCCACGGTGACGCGGGCCTGCTCGCCCGCCGGCAGGTCGCGGGCGAAGGTGACAATCAGCGCCTCGTCGGTGACTTGATATGCCTCGACCGGAGGTGTCGCCTCGACCGATCGCACCCGCAAGTCCACCGCATCCAGGCGCACCTCGCGCACCGGCCGGGCGTTGGCCTTGAGCTGAAGGGTGGCTCGTCCCTGCACGGTCCGCCGTTTGAAATCGGGGGTTATATCCAGCGCCAGATGCGTCAGCAGCACTTCGCGGTCCGGCGCGTATTTCCTGTAATCGGGAGAATCGGGCGCGGCAAAAAAAGCCGCGGTTTTGACACACTCGATTGATTCGCCCCTTGCGGTGACGGAGGGGCCGCCCGCCACGCAAAACATTCCCAGCAGCAGCCGGAGCATCACCCGGACCGGGCGGGGCGCGCCGCGAAACTCAAGCCGCGGGACCATGGGTGATTTGAGTGAGGCCGCCGTTGATTTCAAATATCTTGGCTCGGGCGTTTTGAACGCCGAACCCGGCCAGCCGCGCCGTGTGCTTGGCCACGTAGGCCTCCGCAGAGGGGCGGTCCCTGAAAAGATAAATGCCGCCCGCCTCCCTTTCCCGGGCGTTTTCCGTCCAGATTTTCCAAACGAAACCCGGCTCTTCCGTAATGGACACAGCCAGGTCTTTCAGACCTTGTTCCATCTCGGGGCCGAACGGTCCCGGAAACGGAAAGTCGAATTGCACAATCACACCCATAATTCTTATTGATTACGGCCAGGGTGGATAGCCTGCCGGGGCGATTCTGTCGAGAGCTTTGCGCGGCCGCGTCGGGTAAGAGTTGCTCCGGGCGGGCGGAAGGGTAGGCTGTGGCTCATGAGCGACAGCATGGTTGTGAATCGTCGGGCATTTCTCAAAACCAGCCTTGCCGCAACCGCAGTCTTTGCCACGGCTGGCCGCGGCTTTGGCGCGCCAGCCGCCCCGGTGCGCCTGGGAATCATCGGCACCGGCTCCCGCGGCACGAGCCTGCTCGGGACCCTGCTCCGCTTCCCGGAGGCGCGGGTGCAAGCCGTGTGCGACATCGTGCGCGAGCGGGCGGCGCGGGCGGCCGGCCTGGTCAGGCAGCGCGACGGCCAGGCACCGGACATTTATGCGGACACCGAGGGCGCCTGGGAACGGCTGGTGGAACGGGACGACCTCGAGGCCGTCATCATCGCCACGCCCCCCTCCTGGCACGCGCGCATGGCCGTGGGCGCAATGCGGGCGGGGAAATATCCCGGGGTCGAGGTTCCCGCCGCGGAGACGTTGGAGGAATGCTGGGAGTTGGTGCGGGTGTCGGAGCGGACGGGCATTCCCTGCACCATGCTGGAGAACGTTTGTTATTTCCGCAACGTCATGGCCCTGCTGCGCATGGTGCGCGAAAACGTGTTCGGCGAGATTTTGCATTGTGAAGCCGGTTATCAGCACGATTGCCGAGCCCTGGCCTTTACCCCGGACGGGAAATTGACCTGGCGGGGTCAGCGCGCCGCCCAAACCAATGGCAACCCGTATCCGACGCATCCGATCGGCCCTGTGGCGCAGTGGATGAACATCAACCGCGGCGACCGCTTTGTCGCACTGAGCAGCTTGAGCACGCCGGCGCGCGGTCTTCAGGAGTATGCGGCAAAGAAGTTCGGGCCGGATCACGAACTGGCCCGGCGAAAATACGCCCAGGGCGACCTGAACACCACGCTCTTGCAGACGGCCCATGGCCGCACGGTCACCCTCTACCATAACGTTTACTCGCCGCGCCCGTATGACCTCATCCTGCGGCTTCAGGGAACCCAGGGCATCTACTTCGGCTCGCTGGACAGCATTTGCCTGGAAACCGCGGGGAAGTCAGCCGATGCGTGGGAACCGTTCCAGCCTTATCAGGAGAAATATGAGCACCCGGTGTGGAAGGCGATGGGGGCGGAGGCGCTCAAGAGCGGGGGGCATGGGGGAGCTGAATACCCGATGTTTCACGACTTTCTCCACGCGGTGCGCACCCGTTCCACCCCGCCGCTGGACGTGTATGATGCGGCCACGTGGTCAGCCATCATGCCCCTGAGCTGCTCCTCGGTGGCCAAGGGAGGCAAACTTGTGAGATTTCCTGATTTCAC
>JARKQH010000147.1 GCA_029974925.1 Verrucomicrobiota bacterium | reverse complement strand
CCCAAAGGAAGCCCGGCGGCGGTGTCACGGACAAGGTTGCCGGAGCGGTCAAAGCCGACCCGAGCAGATTGGCAACGAGAGCCTGGTAAGTTCCGGCGTCGGCCGGCTGCACCGCCTCGAGGATGAGAGCCGGCTGGGTCTGGCCGGGCAGCTCGGCGCCGTCCTTGGTCCATTGATAACTCAGCGGCTCCGTGCCGCGGGCCGGAACGAACCATTCAACCGGCGCCCCGCGCGTCACGGTCAGGTTGGTGGGACTGGAGAGGATGGCGGGCGGAGTGCCGGTGATGGAAAGCGTGGCGGGGTCGCTGAGGGTGCTGCCGAAAAGGTTGGTGATGGCGAGGGTGTAATCTCCGATGTCGCCCGCCTGGATGTTCGTGAGGATCAGGCTGGGGCCGGTGGCGCCGGGCAACGGGCTGCCGTTACGCCACCATTGGAAACTCAAGGGCGGGCTGCCGTCGGCCACGACGGAAAAGATGGCATCCTGACCGGCGCCGAGCACCAGCGACACCGGGGGGACATGAATGACCGGCGGCGCCTGGACCGTCAGCATCGCGTTGGAGCTGGAGATCACACCAAAGGAGTTGCTGGCCATTAAGGAGTAATTGCCCTGCTGGGAGAACTGCACGTTCGTGAGCGCGAGGCTCGAAGCGGTCGCGCCAGGGAGGTTTGTTCCTTCGAACAGCCATTGGTAATGGACCGTCGGTGTGCCGACGGCGCTGCCCGTCAGCACCACGTCATCTCCGGCGTGGTTCGTCTGGCTTTGCGGCTGTTGCACCATGGCCAGGGCGGGATCCAGGCCCAGAATCTGAAGTCCCGAGACCTTCCCGAGGCCGTCAGCCCTGAGCGTGACGGTCTCGCCGGCCGCCACCCAGACATTGGTAAAGCGGACGTATTGCCGGCCTTCCTCCCACGCGGGCGGATTAACCAGCGGCGAATCAGAACACGCGCGCGTTCCCAGATTGCTGGTTCCCACCGTGAGGGTGAAACTGGCCGCGGGACTGTAGGCATAAAACTCGTAAAGCCCCGGGATCAGGTTGACGGCGACCAGGGAGACGTCCGATGCATAGCCGTTGTTAAAGACGTAGCTGTCGTACATGGTGTCGGACGACCCGCAATAACTGCCAAAGACGCCATGGAGGATTGAAATCGTGGCCGAAGAGACCGCGCCGTTGGCGTATTTCAAGTTTGAGACGGGACTGTACCAGCCGATATTCCAGAAATCGTCCGCTCCCTGGCCAATGGCCGCCGGGCCGGTTTTCTCGGCGAGGGGGTAGCCCGGGTCCAGGTTGATCAAAGAGGTGAGCGGGTCGGCCAAGGCGCCGGCGTGGAAGAAAACGCCGGCAACAATGGCAATGCAATAATTGAGACGTTTGAGCATGGGAGCCTTTGGCTGAAAGAAGGCGCTTGGTTGGCCCCCCGGTTAGCGAGGGTTGGGCGAGGGAGGAAACCAAAAGGAGGCTGACAGGGATGCGCTTGCGGGCCCGGCCTGCGCACAATGGCGTGGGGGACAGCTTTGGTTTTCGGGCTTGCCGGGCACCTGAAAATGCTACCAGAAAGACAGCCGGCGAGTCAACCGCACCGATGGGCCGAAATGGCCCAAAACGCCGGCGCGGGCAGGGGGGGGTCAAAGATTGAACAGCCGGTCCATTTTCGCCTTGACGGCGGGGTCCATCCGGATCAGGGAGGGCCAGGGGCGTTTGAAACCCTCGCCGGGGAGCTTTCGGGTGGCGTCAAGGCCGAGTTTGCCGCCGATGGCGATTTCGCTCGTGGCATGGTCAAGCACGTCGGCGGGGCCTTTGGTGAAGAGGCTGTCGCGCTGGGGGTCGGTGTTGGCGCAAAGGCGAAAGAGCACTTCGCTGGTGTTGTGGACGTCCACATCGTCATCCACGACCACGAGGTACTTGGTGAACATCATTTGGCCCATGCCCCAAAGGCCGTGCATGATTTTGTAAGCCTGCATCGGGTAGGTTTTACGAATGCTGACGAAGACCAGATTGTGGAAAACGCCCTCGGCGGGAAGCGCGATGTCCACGATTTCCGGGAAGTTCATCTTGAAGACCGGCAGGAACAGCTTCACCGCGGCGCTGCCCAGGTAGAAGTCCTCCATGGGCGGATGGCCGACGATCGTGGCGGGATACACCGCCTCTTTGCGATGCGTGATGGCGGTGACGTGGAACACCGGGTAGGGTTCCGGCAGCGTGTAGAACCCGGTGTGGTCGCCGAAGGGTCCCTCCTCCCGCAACGGCTCGCGCGGGTCCACGTAACCTTCGATGACGAAATCGGCGTTGGCGGGGACTTCCAGATCGTTGGTCTCGCACTGGACCAGTTCGACCGATTTCCTGCGGAGGTAACCGGCCAGGAGGAATTCGTCCAACCCGTCCGGCAACGGGGCGGTGGCGGCAAACGGGTACACGGGATCGCCGCCCAGAAACACGGCCACCGGCATGCGGGTGCCGAGCTCGAGGTGGCGGCGCGCGTGGCGCGCGCCGACCTTCTGAAGCTGCCAATGCATGCCTGTCGTGCGGTCATCGTAAATCTGCATGCGATACATCCCCACGTTGCGTTCGCCCGTGTCCGGGTCCCGGGTCACCACGCAGGGCAGCGTGATAAACCGCCCCGCATCCAGCGGCCAGCAACGCAGCACCGGCAGCTCCAGCAACGTCGGGCTCGGGACGGGGGCGCCCGGCTCGCCCAGCGGCGGGGCCGGCGGCCAGGGCTCGGTTCGCGGGGGCGGCGCCTCGAACCGGTGAATCACCTCCTTGCAGGGACCGTCGGAGACCCGGCGCGGCCGGGCGTGACGCAGCTCCAGGGCGGTGCCCAGGAGCTTGAGGGCGTCGCGAACCGAGACCGGCGGTTTGGCTTTCATCAGGGAGCCCAGCTCCGCGGCCACCGCTTCGACGCTCTCCGCGCCCAGGCTCAGCGCCAGGCGCTTCCACGAGCCCAGCGTGTTGATGGCCACGGGAAACGGGCTGGGTTTCCGGTTCACCACCGGCTCCTCAAACAGGAGGGCTTTGCCCCCGCCCGGCTTTTTCATTTCGCGGTCCGCCAGCTCGGTCATCTCGAGCTCCGTGGCCACGGGCAGCGCGATTCGCTTCAGCTCGCCCGCCGCCTCGAGCTGATTCAAAAACTCGCGAAAGGAACCAAATGCCATACCACCTGACGGTACCAGAACGCCGCGCCGGCGCAACCACCGCCGCCGGCGCGCGGCCTGCGCGGCGGCTCTGGCGGGGTGGAATCCCTGCAAGACCGGGGGAGGCCGGGGACCGGCGGGCCTTCAAGGGCCGTCGCGCCCGCACACCGCGGCGGGGATGGGGCGGGAGACCGGGAAGTTAGCGGCTCGCATCCCGATGAGATGATGCCGGTCGAATGTTAGGGTATCTGATGACGCATATATGCTTATCTTACGTATGCGTTCTGCGGTCGTTTCTTATTCTGTTTGATTTGCGTCAAAGCGGGTCCGGCCGGGCTAGCGTAAAGGTGGAGGCGCGCAGATTGCCGCGGGCAATGGCGTCCGCGGCGCGCACAGACCGAGACTCAAGCAGAAGAAGAATTATGTTTTGTTTTCAGTGCGAACAGACCTCGAAGGGAACCGGCTGCACCGATTTTGCGGTATGCGGCAAGGATGAAGAGACGGCGGTGTTGCAGGACTTGCTGCTGCACGCAACCAAGGGCGTGGCGCAGTATGCGCAGCGGGCGCGGCGGCTCGGGGCGCGGGATGCGGCGGTGGACCGTTTTCTGCTGCGCGGGCTGTTTCTGACGGTGACGAATGTGAATTTCGACGCGGCGGCGATTGAGCGGGCGATTCGGGATGCGGCCGCGATGCGGGACCGGGCGAAGGCGCTGTATGAACAGGCGGCGGCGCGCAAGGGGGTCAAGGCCGAGGCGGTTCGGGGGCCGGCCACGTGGGCGCCCGCGCCCCATCGGCAGGGTTTGGTGAGCACGGGGAGCGTCGTATCGGTGCTGGGCCGGCGGGACGCGTTTGGGGCGGACATCAGCGGGCTGCAGGAATTGCTGACCTACGGTGTGAAAGGGATGGCGGCCTACGCGGACCACGCGCAACTGCTCGGCCACGAGGCGGATGGGGTTTACGATTTCCTGGCTGAGTCGCTGAGTTATCTCGCCGAGGCGCAGCCGACGGTCGAGGCGCTGCTGGGGCTGTGTCTGAAATGCGGGGAAATGAACCTGAAGGTGATGGAGCTGCTGGATGCGGCCCACACGCGGACCTACGGCCACCCGGTGCCCACGGCGGTGCGGGTGGAGCCGGTGAAGGGCAAGTGCATCCTGGTTTCCGGCCACGATTTGAAGGACCTGGAAACGCTGTTGCGTCAGACCGAGGGCAAAGGGATCAACATTTACACCCATGGAGAAATGCTGCCGGCGCACGGTTATCCCGGGCTGAAGAAGTATCCGCATCTGGTGGGGAACTATGGCGGGGCGTGGCAGGACCAGAAAATCGAGTTTGCCGCGTTCCCGGGCGCAATCCTGATGACCACCAACTGCATCCAGGAGCCGCAGCCCGGCTATCTGTCGCGCATTTTCACCACCGGCCATGTGGGCTGGCCCGGCGTGCGCCACGTTTCCAACGAGGATTTTACGCCGGTGATTGAAGCCGCGCTGGCGGCGCCCGGGTTTGCCGAAGACGGGCCTGACAAAACCATTCTGGTCGGGTTTGGTCACCAGGCGGTGTTGAGCGTGGCGGATAAAGTGATCGAGGCGGTGAAAGCCGGCGCGATCAAACACTTTTTCCTGGTGGGCGGGTGCGACGGCGCCCGGACGGGCCGGGACTATTACACGGAATTTGCGGAGCGGATTCCGAAGGATTGCGTGCTGCTGACGCTGGCCTGCGGGAAGTATCGTTTCAACAAGCTGGATTTCGGGACCATTGGCGGCATTCCGCGGCTGCTGGACATTGGCCAGTGCAATGACGCCTACTCGGCCATCAAGATTGCCGTGGCGCTCTCCCAGGCCTTTGGGTGCGGGGTGAACGATCTCCCGCTCTCGCTGGTGCTGTCCTGGTACGAGCAGAAGGCGGTGGCGGTGCTGCTGACTCTGCTGCATCTGGGGATTCGCAACATCCGGCTGGGTCCCACGCTGCCGGCGTTTGTCACGCCGGCGGTTCTCCAGGTGCTCGTGGAAAAGTTCAACCTCATGCCGATTAAAACGGCCGAGGCGGACCTGCAGAGCATCCTGGGCAAGGCCGCTTAAGGCTTCCTTTAAGCATCGCCCCGTCCGGCGCTTCGACCGCCGGGCGGGGCGCGCCCTTTGTCCGGCGCCGGGTGCGGTTCAGATTTCCGCCCCGGTTCAGTTGAAGTCCAGGCCCGAGCCGGGCGTCTGATCTTTCAATGTTTGCATGCGCAGGAAATGTTTTGTTCGGGGTTGCGATGGGCGTGGCCGCACTGACTTCGACGGCGGCAGGTCCGGTTCACGCTTCCCGGCGGGTTTTGGAGGTTGCGCCGGTCTGGACCGGGCACCCTGTGGGGTTCCAATCCGTGGTGGCTGGCAACCGCCAGGTGGTGGCGTTTTTCGACGCCGAGCGCCGCATGACCGTGGCGGCGCGGGAGCTGGAGGCAACGAACTGGACGTTCCAGGTGCTGCCCGAAAAACTCGGGTGGGACAGCCACAATTACGTGACTTTGGCCGTGGATCAGGCTGGCCACCTCCACCTGAGCGGCAACATGCACGGCAACCCCTTGGTGTATTTTCGCACGAGCCGGGCGCTGGACATTCGTTCGTTCGAGCGCGTTTCGAAGATGACCGGCCGGCAGGAACAGCGGGTCACCTATCCCCGCTTCTTGACGGGGCCGGGGGGTGATTTGATTTTCACCTACCGCGATGGCGGCAGCGGCAACGGCGACCAGATTTACAACATTTACGACGCGCGAAGCCGGTCCTGGCGGCGGCTGCTGGACGGGCCGCTGATTTCCGGCGAGGGTCGGAAAAGCGCCTACTTGAACGGCCCGCTGCGCGGACCGGATGACTTTTACCACCTGGTTTGGATTTGGCGGGAGACGCCCGACTGCGCCACCTCGCATCAAATCTGTTATGCGCGAAGCCGGGACCTGGTGACGTGGGAAACCAGCGGCGGGAGGCCGCTGCCGCTGCCGATCACGTTCGAGACCGGCGAGGTGGTGGACCCGGTGCCCATGCACGGCGGGGCGATCAACGGCAACGTGGCCCTGGGGTTTGACGCCCAAGGGCGGCCAATTGTTTCCTATCACAAGTTTGACACGAACGGTTTCACCCAGGTCTATAACACGCGGCTCGAAGACGGCCGCTGGGTCCAACACCAGGCAACCGATTGGAAGCACCGCTGGGAGTTTGGCGGCGGCGGTTCGATTCCCTTCGAGGTTCGCGTCGGGCCCGTCAAGCTGGACACGGGCAACCGCTTGACCCAGCACTTCTCCAGCCGCGAACAAGACTCGGGCGCCTGGGTGCTTGATGACCGGACCCTCAGGCCCCGGCGGCGCGCCCCGGCGGCGGATGCCGCAATCGCCGACCTGCGGAAGGTTCGGTCGGCCTTTCCCGGCATGCAGGTTCACCTTGTCCCCGTGCAGGGTTCCGAAGCCGCGCCCGCGGCCCTGTGGTTGCGGTGGGAAACCCTGGGCGCCAACCGGGACCGGCCGCGCCCCGGCCCGTTGCCGCCGCCCGGCATGCTCGAGGTTTACGAGATCCCCCAGAGGAAGGGCTGAAGGGAAGCTCGCCCCATGTGGGCCAGCGTGGAGGGATGGCCGCGACACGGTTGACGTTGAGGAGGGTTGGAAGTTGGCGGGGGAGCGCGTCTGGCCTTGGGGGCGAACAGGAATGTTCGCGCTCCGGCCGCCGGAGCTGAAGGCGGCCTGGTAGGGGGCGACACCCGACCGGGATTTGCAGGGCCATTAGGGTTGACGATGGTTGAATCTCAAGGGGATCAAGTCGCTGGCACGTGCTCCTACCCCTGAGGACTTGGAAAGGAGCACCACGGATTTCGCGGATTTCGCGGATGGGAGGGGAGGGAAACGGGGGGGTGATTTGCTCAGCGGGTTTCCGGCGCGGCAGAGTTCTGGTCGGGGGCAAGCGGGGCAAGGTGTCGGGCGAACTCCTTGATCTGGGTGTGAAGACCGAGCACGAGCAGTTCATCCCCGGGTTGAAAGGAGTCGCGGCCGGTGGGGGACAGGATCCGGCGGCCAGCGCGGCGGATGCCGCCGATCTGGATGCCGTATCTGCGGATGAGGTCCAATTCGGCAAGGGGCCGGCCGGCCAGGGGGCAGGCCGGGGGCACGGCGAGGGTTTCCATGGTCAGCTCGTCGAAGCCGGTCTGCGGTTCCGGGGCCGCCTCCGCGTTGAGGAGCTTGCGGCCGGCGCGCGCCAGCTCGGCGGGGCCGCCGAGGAGAAGGAGTTTGTCGTGAGGATAGAGGACGGTGTCGGCGCCGGGATTGACGAGGCTGTAACCCTGGCGGTCAATGCCGACGACGGAGCAGCCGAACTCGCTGCGGAGGGCCAGTTGCCCGAGGGTCTTGCCGGCGTGGGGGGTGTCGCCGGGCAAAGTGACTTCATCAATTTCGAGGTTCCAATCCGCAGTCTGGCGGGGCAGATAGTCGGACCAGGCGGAGGCCGCGGTGGCCTGGCTGGCGCGCTGCAGTTGCTCGAGCAGCTCGATTTCGACCCGGCTTTGCCATTTGATGAAGCGCCGCCAAAAGACGACTGCCACCGCCGCCAGCAACAGCAGGACGCCGCCCGCGGCTCCCAGCAGGGACCAGCCGCCGGGGAGGAGCACCAGGAGCCAGGCCGCCAGCACGGCCAGGGCCACCGTCGTCAGCGCCCGTTCCAGCAACGGACGGAGGATGCGCTGGCGGCGGGCGCCGGTCGTCGCGGCGTCGGCCACCATCATGGAGAGAGCGACAATGTTGCGCCAGATGGCGATGAGCGGCGCCAGCAGAACGATGCCGAAGACAGACCAGAAGACAAACGGCAGGGCCTGCGGGAAGGGGCCGTCGGTTTCGAGGGCGGCCCGGGCCCGCTCGTAAATCGGGCGGACAAAGAGCAGCAACGCGGAGACAAACAGCACATAAACGGCGAGCTGGAGGAGGCGCTTGCGGGTCAGGCGCCACAGCAGGCCCGCCGTCTGGCGCGTGCGCAGGCGCGTGAGCCAGTCATGATAAAATTCGATCCCCTGGCGCAGGACGGGGGGTTCGAGGCGCGCAAGGCGCTCGCTCAGCGGTTCGGCGCGGCGGGTGAGGACCGGGGCGGCCAGGGCGGTGAGCAGGGCCGCTCCGGCCGCGACGGGGTAAACGCTTTTGGGCAGCAGCCCGCTTTCGACGCCCACCTGAGCGATGACAAAGGTGAACTCGCCCAGGGGCACGAGGGAGAGGCCGGCCTGGATGGACTCGCGGCTGGAGTTGCCCACCGCGATGAAGCCGAGGGTGCAGGCCAGCGGCCGGAGCAGCAGCGCCAGAAGGGTCACGGCGATCAGGTAAGGCCAGGCTTCCAGCAGGAGCCGAAAATCCACCATCATCCCGACCGCGACAAAAAACACCGCGCCAAAAAGCTGGCGCAAGCCGTCAAAGCCGCGTTCGATGTCGCTCTTGTAGCGGGTGCTGCCGACCACCACGCCGAAGATGAAGGCGCCCAGGGCCAGCGAATAGCCGACGGAAACCGCCAGCGAGGCGAGGGATAACAGCAGGCCCGCCACCACCAGGGTGCGGATTTCGAGCGTGGCCTCGCGGCTGAGGCGCGCAAGCAGTTTCGGGATGATCAGCAGCGCCATCACGGCCAGGAACACGATAAAGGCTCCCAAGGTTCCCAGGGTCGGCAGGAGCGAGGGGGAGGCGGCGCCTTTGTATTGGGCCAGCGAGGAGAGCAGGGTGAGCATCGTGATGGCCACCAGGTCCTCAAGCACCGTGACCGCCAGCGCCAGTTGGCCGGGGCGCTCGTGGGTGAGGTTGAGTTCCTCGAGGACCTTGCTGATGATGGCCGAGCTGGAGACCATCAGCATGCCGGCCAGGAAGAGGCTGGCGGTGGTGGTCCACCCCAGGGTCCAGCCGAAGATGCGGCAGCCGTTCAGCACGAGGATGGCGCTGATGGCGGTGGCGACGACGGTGGAGAGTCCGAGGCGTTTCAGGCGGCTGAGGCTGAGGTTGAGGCCGATGGAAAAGACCAGGAAGACCAGGCCGATTTGGGCGAGGGTCTGCACCCGGTCGAGGTCGGCCACGAGGGCAAACGGCGGGGTAAAGGGGCCGATGATGGCGCCCGCGAGCAGGTAGCCCACGACGGCGGACAAACCCAGCCGCTGGCAGACCCAGGCCGCGATGCCGGCCGTCACCAGCACCACCGCCAAATCCCGAATGAACACGATACCCGTCATAACGCGCCGCCACGATGGCTCACCGGAAGCGGTAATTACAGCGGCGGTTGGGCGCGCTGTCGCCGTTGACCCCCAACTCGGATACGTCGCTGAAGCCCTGGAGGTTGTCCGCCCAGTGAAAATCAAAAGCCGGCACGGGCCGGCGGTCCTGTCCCGCCAGTTTCCGCGCCAGGCTCAACTCCATGCCGTTGCCGTTGACGCGGTATTCGGCGCGCCCCACGGTGTGCCAGCCGCCCGCCCGCCAGGCTTTCACCGTGGTCGTAGTGTCGCCCGGCACCTCGAGGTTGACAATAAGATCGTAACCGAGCCAGCCGGTGGCGGCGTTCTGGTCCGTGTCCAGGAGGAGCAGCATCCAATGCGGGTCGGTTCGGGGGGAGATGCGGTCGCGGGTTTGAATGAAGAAATACAGCCGGCGGGCGTCATAGGCCGCCTTGGCGATCACGAAATCGTTTCGGCCCGTCTGGTTTTGATAGACCACGCCGCCGTAGCCCGGGTGGTTGCGGTGGGTGGTGTCGCCAAGGGTGTCGCGGTACTCCGGGGTCACCGCCTGCCAGTCCTCGAACCGGCCATCAATCCGGATTCGGCTGGGGCCGTTGGAGGCGGGGGGCGGGCGGACACCTTTGAAGCGGCGCACGCAGGCGGCCAATTGATAATAATAGTTGTCGGCGTGTCCGCCGCGCATGGGTTCGCAGTCGCGGCTGTACTCCTGGGTGTATTGGTCCACGAACAGGCCGCCCGGAAAATAGCAGTCGGCATCGGTGTAATGGCTCCAGCGGGTAAAGCGCGCGGCGGTCCACTCATTCCAGCCGGTGACGAAGATGAACTCGGGATCGGCCTGCAAGGCGCGCTGCCATTGCTCGGCAAAATTCAGGCCGAGGTTGACCGCCTCCGGGCGGGGGTCTTTGGCGCCGGCATGCCAGCTTCGCCCCATCGCGCCGCGTTTGTGGCTCATGGGGGCAGGGCCGGGCGTGTTGGGGAGGGCGTTCTGGGCCACTCCGACGCTCATTTGTTCGATGCCGCCCGTCCGGTTGGTGAAGGCGTGCTGGGGATGCACCTCGAGCCAGCTCCATTGTTCGGGGCCGCTGGGGCCGAGCCAGTAATCGGGCATGGGCCGCCGGAAGGTGAAAAACTCGAGCATGGCGGGCGTCTGAACATACTCCTGGTTGGCGAGCAGCAGCGGTTTGCCCTTCCACTGGTACCACAACTCCCGCCAGCGGCCGGGGCTGTAGAGGTCGCGCCAGAGCTGGTCGGTCACCGGCCGCGGGTCGCCGAAGGGGGCGATGAAAGCGATGGCGGGCGTGCGCGCCCCCTCGCGTCGCATGGCGGAGTATTCGCGGCACAAGGCCTCGTACTGGTCCTTCCAGGTGAACGGCGGATTGGTGGTGTCGAACAGGATGACGTCAATCCCGGCGTCGGCCAGCGCACTGGCATGCTTCCGGATTACGAACGGGTCGGTCATGAGGTAGTAGCCCAGCTCGGGTTCGCCCCAATGATGCGGCGCGCCATTGACGGGCCAGGCAATCCTGCCGTCCTTTGCCGTCGCGATCAGGCGCGTGTTGTCGTTGGGACCTCCCGCCTGCGGAATGTGCCACGTCCAGTAAAAAATCCCCACCTGCTTGCCTGGCCGGGGCGGGCCGCATTCCGGATAGCCGGGAATCACCCGGCCCGCGCCGTCCGTGGCCACCCAGGTGTCGGCAAACAGATCATCCCCCGGGTAAGGCTCGCCGGCAAATTCGGCCGCGGCCAGCGGCCCGCTTGCGCCCCAGGCGGGCCACAGGGCCCCTGCCACAAGGACAACGCGCGCCAGAATCGGAATCTTGAAAGCCATGCTTTCATTCTGGCCCGGGCGCGCTTTGTTGACACGAAAAAATGGAATGTCCCTCGTCTGATTCCAGCGCATCGGCGCACCCGATGATTGAGCGTTGCTTCGAAGCGGTGAACCGCCTCGGTGAACGGACCGCTCAAGCCCACCCCGTCGAGGGTTGCCGCAGCCGCAGCCGCACCCGTGCCGGCTGGCCGATGAAGCTTTGCTGTGATTGTCCAGGCTGTGCAAAGGTGAGAGATGGGTGGTGTGGAGTTGGGCTCAAGAATCCACCCGCCTGTTGACAGCCATTCCATTCCCGTCGGCCTCCCTCCCTACCCCAACCAAGCTCGATGCACACGCCCAATTCGAAGCTAAGTGGTGGTCTCGCTCTGATTGGCGACCGCCCCCCGGCTTTGAGGCCATCGTGAGGGCGCTCATTGTTCCGGGCGTCCCCGACTTCAGAGCGTGCTTCTGATCCACGCTCGGGGAAAGGCTCAATCGCACCCGGCCGCCGACTGGGGCGGGCCAAGGGACGCGGACGGAAGCCTTCCAACCAAGGCAGCAGCCTTGCTCGGCATCCGTAGTTAACCCGACCTTGATTCGGGCCGGGACAGTGTTGGGAATTAGCAAGTTCTGGGAACGCGTCCTTTAATGAGACAGTCTGTCCGGCGGTGTCCAAGGTCTGTTGAGCAGGTGCAAAGGGGCAGTCGGGATCGGTTCAACGCGACCTGCGTCGGCGGGGCCAGGGATAGCATGGCATGGCAAATGCTGGGGACACTTTCGACTGTAAAGTATGATTGAGCCAAGGAGAAGGACTCGCCGAAGAGCCGTCCAGGGCATGACCCTGACGGAGGTGGTGATATCCCTCGCCATTGGTGGGGTGCTATTTGGCGGGCTGATCTCCGGCTATATGCAATCCGCGGCAAGGGCGGAATGGTCGGCCTACTACCTGGCGGGCCATGCGTCGGCGCTTCAGCGGCTGGAGGCGGCGCGGGCGGCGAAGTGGGACACGCAGGCGGCGCCGCCGGTGGACCTGCTGGTGAGCAGCAACTTCCCGGTGGTGGTGGATGTGTTGGACGTGCCGGTGGCGGGGACGAATTTGGTTTACGCGACCAACACCCTGACGGTGGAGACCGTGACCACCAACCCGCCGCTGAAGCTGATCCGGTCGGAAACCGTCTGGGCGTTCCACCGCCGGGGCCTCTTTACCAACGTCACCATCACCTATCGGGCACCCGACCAATGAAATTGACTGGTTTTTGTCGGAGCCGCCGCGCGGGGCAGCGGGCCATGACACTGCCGGAAGTCATGGTGACCAGCGCCATTTTCACCCTCGCCATGGGCGGGTTCATGGTCCTGCATCTGTTTGCACTGCGGTACGACCAGGCGGTGAAGTTGAAACTGCTGGCCAGCAACGAGGCGCGCCACGCGCTGAACCGGGTCGCGAATGACATTCAATCCGCCGGGTGGATACGCGTGGGCACGGGCAACCGCACCAGCTTCACCGAGGCCGGCTTCGGCCAGCGCCAGGAAGGCAACGCCATTCAGGTTTACCCGCTCAAATCCGACACCAACCGGTTCATCCGGTACTATTGCGACCCCGACGACGACCTGCTGAAACGATATGTTAATGGCGAGTCGGAGATTATTCTGGCCCGGTCGGTGACCAACCTGCTGGTTTTCACGTCCGAAGACGGCTTCGGTCGTGTCCTTTCCAACAATTTCAACAACCGGGTGATCGGGATGACGCTGCAGTTTGCCCAGCGACTGCCCGGAGCCGGCGGATCGGGTGCTTTTTCGTACGATTTCTACCAGCTTCGGACCAAAATCACCCGCCGCGCCCTGGAGTAGGAGTTGTGCATATGAAAATCCGTTCCTTCGTTTCGAGTTGCCGCGGCTCGGCGCTGCTGGTGGTGATGTGCCTTGGAGCCATCAGCCTTTTCATTCTGGCGGCGACCATGAGCTGGACAGCGGCAACCTCGACGATCAACGACGATGCGGTCCGACATTCGGTCGCAGTCGCGGCCGCGGAAGCGGCGACCGAAAGCGTAATTTCCGAGCTGGCGATGGACTTCAGCCAGCAGGGAGCGGGGGGGATCGGCGCCAAAATGGACCTGTACAAAAAGCGAGTCCCCAAAGCCGCTCAGCACCCCCATTGGGGCAAATTCAAGTTTAACAACGGCAAAGGCAAAAAGGACGAAGTGGACGTCGAGTTGGTGCAGCCTTGGGCCGCCGGCCGGCCCTTGATGTCCCAATACGAGGGACTCAAAGGCTACGCGGCAACCTACCGCATCACCTCAAACGCGGCGGATGTAGGCGCACGCCGGAACCTGATCGGGGCGGTGCAGCAGGATGTGCAACTGGCGCTCATCCCCGTATTTCAATTCGCCATCTTCTACAATCTGGGCCTGGAGATCAACCCGGGCGCGAACATGACGATCAGCGGGCGAACGCATGGCAACAGAAATGTTTACCTGCAGCCCAGCGGCGTGACTCTGACCTTCCTGGGGGATGTCACCAGCGCCGGCGAAATCCAGGACACCAAAATGCCGGGCGACCCGACCACCCGTGGCAAGGGCAGCATCATTTTCAAAGCCAGTCATGACAGCGGCGTCATGAGCCTCAATCTACCGATCGGCACGGCCAATACGCCCGAGGCGGTCCGCGAGATTGTGGAGCTCCCGCCCAACAACGAATCGCCGAACTCGGAGATGGGCAAACAACGGTTCTGTAACAACGCCGACCTGGTCATTCTGGTTCGGGACAACGGCGTGGACGTCCGGGGCGGGGGCATGGCCAATGGCACGGGCGCCAATCTGAAATGGTCGTCCATCAGCAACTTTGTGACGCTGACGAATGCGGCGATGTACGATGCACGGGAGCAGAAAACGGTTCGCCTGACCGAGATTGACGTCTCGCGCTTTGTCAGTTGGAATGCGAACTCGCAAAACGCCTTGAAGAACGCCCTCCAGCGGGACATCAACTCGATTTACGTGGCGGATTTGCGCACCAACGCGCCGGGCGAAACCCACGGCATCCGACTGATCAATGGCGCGAGTCTGCCGCCCCTGGGTCTGACGGTGGCCACGCCCAACCCCCTTTACGTAAAGGGGCATTACAATGCCTCGGGCGTTTCCGTGGGCAGTCACAATACCACCAACACCAAGCCGGCTGCCCTCGTGGCCGATGCCATCACCGTGCTGTCGGGGAGCTGGAACGACGCCAACAGCCAAAAAACACTGTCCTACCGCACGGCCGCAAACACCACCGTCAACGCCGCCTTCCTGGCCGGCATCGTCGAGACCGGAAACGGTTACTACAGCGGAGGCGTCGAGAACTTTCCGCGCTTTCTGGAAAACTGGAGCAGCCGGACTTTTACCTATAACGGCTCCATGGTGGTTCTATTCCGAAGCCGGCATGCAACCGGTCCGTGGCGCGGCACCGGCACCACCTACCAAATCTATAACCCACCCGTCCGGGATTGGAGTTTTGACACGGCCTTCCTTGATCCGGCAAGGCTGCCACCTCTCACCCCTTCGGTGCGCGCCGTGATTCGTGGCCAGTGGCAAAGAGCCGCGCCCGGGGCCCTGGCGAGCAACAATTGACTTAACGGCCAGCCCCGCTTCACCTCACTCTTGAGGGCCGAGGCTTAAGGACAGGAGGCGCCAGGCGCCCTCCTGGCGGGCAAGCGTGGCGGTCATGGCGAGGCGCATGGGGCCCATGAACGCGGACTCGACTTCCCAATTCCCGACGGTGGTGATCACCGCGCTGCCGCCGGCGGTGCGTTCGAGGAGAATGGACGATTTTTTCATGCCGGAGGACAGCAGGCCGTGCAGCCAGGTTATGAAATAATCCCGATTGGCGATGACCTGGGGATTCGGCATCGAGGCGACCGCGCAAAATGCGGGGTCGGCAAGGGTGTCCCGCAGCCGGAGGATGTCACTGTTTCCCACGCCCCGCTCCCATCGTTGCAAGACCTCGCGCGCGTCGTCCGGCGGGACGGTCTGTTCGTCCGCGCCGCCGGCCACCACCGTGAACAGGGTCAGACGCCACCGGCCCGCCCGCCCATCGGGCACGGCCGCGAAGCTGAGCACCCACGGCCGGATGTCGGACTGGAGTTCGACCCAACCGTTGGCGAAGGCGCCGGCACTCTTGATTTTGGGCGGGGCTGCCAGTTTGGCCTTTGTGAAGCGGAATTGTTTGGCGATTGGCGGGTCACGCCGCAGCGCGTCGCGGGTGGTGTGCAGCGCCGCGCCGTCCGATTCAAGCACCGCCAGCGAGCCGAGCGACGAAAACAACGTCCACAGCGGCGGGTTGCCTTCATCAAGAGACTTTGCCACGGCCCGGACGAGGCCTTCAACGCCCGGTTCATAAGGCGGCGGGTCCGTCGCCGGCTCAAGCGCGTGTCGCAAAGCCCTGGCCCCGTCTCCGGTGGCCACGAGGTAAGTGATGCCGCGGCTCGCCTCCCGCGGCAGCGCGGCAGGGTTCCCCCACCGGTCAAAACAGCGTGTCTCCGGAGGCAGGGGGCGCGGAAGCGGCTCCGGGTCTTCGCCGTTGGCAACCAGCGCGACCACCAGGCTTGGCCCGGGGGCAAAATACCGCGAAGCCGGCTGGCGAAAGGCGTGGGCGGTGATGTCGTCGCCCGGTGTCAGGCTGCCCTCGTAACGGGCGCCTTCAACGAACTGGGCAAGGGCCGAAACCGTCAGGTGCAGTGGCCGAAGCAAGGGGCCGGGTTCGACCATCATGTGGGTGGGATCGCCATGGCGCGGCGCATTGTGAATCGAGTAGGCGGTGAAGCGCTCGATGCCGGCGGCGATGGCGCCCAGGAACATCCGCGCATACTGGTCCGCCCCGCGGTCCCAGTCGCCCACCACCCGGCGGTCGGCAAACGAGAAGAACGAACCTTGGAATAAGGCCACATCCGGCCCTCCTTCGGTCAGTTCAAGGGGCTTGGGCGGGCCGTAACGCTCCTGCACTGTCCGCAGGCGGGCGGCCTCGAGCGCGAGGGCGTCGCCCGGCTGCCCGTGGAGCGAGTGGTCGTAGCGGTGAAAGGACAGCGCATCAAAAAACGGGTAGGCGCCGGCGGCCAGCACCGCCTGATCCCAGGCGGGAGGAAAGGTGTTGATGCCGACTATTTTCACCCTGGGATTGACGGCTTTGGCTTCCTCAAAGGCCGCTTTCAACAGGGTGCCGTACGTCTCCGGGCCGCCATTCTGAAAGAAGCGGAAGTTGCCGGCGTTGAGCCACGGCTCGTTCCAAACCTCCCAACGGTCAATCACGCCGGCATAGCGGGCGACGACGGTTCGCACATAGCGCCGCCAGTCCTCGAGATTCCGCGGCGCCCCGTAAATGCTCCAGTAACCCTCATTGGTTATGCCCGACGCCCAGGGGGGCGCGCTGTCGAGCATGCCCAGGATGCTCAGGCCGTGCCGGCCCGGCAGGGCAATGGCCTCATCCTGCCAGGACCATCTGCCCGGTTCCTTCTCCAGCAAACCCCATTTGGTGGCGCCGGACGCGTCGTGGACCCGGCACCACTTGTATCCCAGCTTTGCGGCGACCGAGAGGTCCGGCTCGCGAAAACTGACATGAATCCCAAAAGGCGAGGCTGACAACGGGCCCGGCACCGGCGCCGGCGCCCGCGCGAGCAGCGTCTCGCTCATTGCCGACAAGGCGTCGCCAGCGGCGTCCACCACCCTCGCCTCGAGCCGCATCATGCCAAACAACCGCGCGGCGCGGCATTTCGGCTCAAGCGTGCCTTTCCAGACAGGCTGTTCGTTCAGCCGGACCGGCGGCAGGTCTTCCGCAATACCCGAGGAGTGCACTGCGCGCAGTCGCAAGGAAGCGCCGGGCTGGGTCGCCCCGACCACGGTTGCCTCGACGCGGAGGGGTTCCTCGCCCGTGACCAGGCCCCACGCGGCTTCGGGTTTCAAGGCGACGCCGGCCGGGTGGATTTTCAACCAGGGAGCCGCCTCGCTGATTGGGGCCGGCTTGACGCCAGCGGCCAGGCCGTCAAGCCAGACCGTCTGGTTCTCCCCGCCGGCCTCGAGCTCGACGTAAAAGTGTGTTCCTCCCGCGGCCGGCGGGCTGCCCTCCACCACCAAAGGCTGCCATTGGCTGCCAGCCCGGCATTCGCCCGAAAACACCGCCCCTTGCGAACCCGTCGGGAAAAAGCCGTTGTCCCGCACCACGATTTTCAACCGCGCTCCCGGCGGTTCGCTTCGCGCCCAGACCTGCAGCCGGTGGTCGAGCCCGGGCTGCATGAAACAGACCGGCGATTCGAGCTTCAGCGCGCCTTGGCCCGTGAATCGCACGCGGGCCGCACCCGGCCCGAACGGTCCCGCCGCCGGCTCGGCGCTCCATTCGCAGTTGTGCCGCCTCACGTTCCAGCCGGCCGGGACCCCCGCGCCCATCCGTTCAAAGGCGAAGAAATTCGTGGCTACGCTGGCCTCAAGCCCCGTCCCGATGAATGCCAGGCCCAGGAAGGCAGCGGCGCGAGCCAGCCGGGGTTTGTTCCTCGACTCTCGCCCGCCGCCGCGAACCGTGTCCGCGTTGAAGGGGCCGCGGATTTTCGCGCGGCGGGAGAAGCATTCCCGCGGCGCGCAGAGTGAGGAGGTTGACCGAGCCAATGCCACGGCGGTTGGGGGAGCTCAGCCGCCGGCCACGATGCGGACGATCTCGAGACGGTCGCCGGCCTTGACCTGGCGGGTGGGAAATTCCGAAGGCGCCACGGCTTCGCCGTTGTGCTCGACCACGACGCTGCGCGGGAGCAGTTGTTGGGCTCGCAGGAATGCCTCGAGCGAACAGGGCAGTTCGGCTTCGATGAGTTTGCCGTTGGCGGTGACGGTGCCGAGGTTCATGAGGGGGGAGCTGGCGTCATCGGTTCAGGCGCTCAGGGCCTGATCCCAGTCCTTCCAAACGGGTTCGTAGCCGAGGCTGCGGATGCGCTCGGCGACCTGGCCGGGGCTGCGCGGGTCGGCAATCTGGAACTGCTCGGTCGCATGCGGCGCCGCGTCGCCCGCCGCCCATTCGCTGGCCCCCAGTTCCACAATCCGCCCCTTTTGGGTCTGATGCAGTTTCTCCCGGCCGGCGCCGGTGTAGCCCCCGGGTTCGGTGTGGCTGCCCGCGCTCAGCAAGGTAATGCCCAGCGGAATCAGCCCGTCCCGCAGGCGCGCCGGCTCGCGGGTGGACAGCACCAGGCCAACATCGGGAAACATCAGGCGGAAGGCGCACACCAACTGCACCAGCTCCCGGTCCGTGATATGGGTCAGCGGCTGGAATTCGCCGGCGCAGGGCCGCAGCCGCGGGAAGGAAATGGTCAAGGATGATTTCCAGCAGACCCGCAACAGGTATTGGGCGTGCGCGGCCAGGCACAAGGCCTCGTAGCGCCAGTCGGCCAGGCCGTACAAGGCGCCGATGCCGAGCCGCCGAAAGCCCGCCGCGTAAGCCCGTTCCGGGGTTTCGAGGCGCCAATCAAAATTCTTTTTCGGGCCGGCCGTGTGCATCTGGTCGTAGATGGCGCGGTCGTAGGTTTCCTGGTAAACCACCAGCCCCTCCGCGCCGGCCTGAACCAGGGGGCGGTAATCCTCGGTGGACATCGGCCCCACCTCGAGGGAGGTGCCAGGCACCTGCTCGTGAACCGCCCGCACGCACTCGGCCAGGTAATCCCGCGAGACAAACCGCGGGTGTTCGCCCGCCACCAGCAGGAGGTTGCGAAAGCCCTGCCCCACCAGCGCCCGCGCCTCGCGCCGCACCTCCTCCGGCGAGAGGGTCACCCGCAGAATCGGGTTGTCCCGGGAAAAACCGCAATACCGGCAGTTGTTGATGCACTCATTCGAGAGATAAAGCGGCGCAAAAAGCCGGATGACCTTCCCAAACCGTTGCTGGGTCAACTGTTGCGAGCGCCGCCCCATGGCCTCGAGCAATTCGCCCGCCGCCGGCGAAATCAGGTGCGCAAAATCGGTCAGAGACAACGACGGGCGGTCGAGACTCGCGCGCGCGGCGCTGACCGGCGCGCCCCGGGCCCGGCGCAGCAACTCGCCCACCGGCAAAGCATTGAACTGGGCAACAAAACTCACCCTCTAAAGGTAGCAAACAGTTCCCAAATGTCGAACGGTTTGGCCCGGTCAATTCCAGGCGCCGCGTGAGAAGACGCCCGTCAAACGGCGTGAGCGAAGCGGCTGCCGTCGGGGATGACCGGCTTTTTCATCGGGCGGGTGAAACGTGCACCAGCAGGGGGCAAGCGGCGGGGGAGGATCAAGATTTCATCTTTAGCACGATGAGATTCATGGTGCCCGACCGGACGCGGTAAACGACAATCCGGTTGTTTTCCACACGGTAAAAGATCAGCCAGCGGGTGAAGTGGTTAACCCTCCAGGAGCGTATGCCGGGTTCCTTGAGGTCCTTGCGCTGCCGTCCCAGGCGCGGATGCCGTTCCAGGAACAAGATCGTGTCCCAGACTGCATCATGCCACGCTTTGGCCACCTCCAAGCCGGCGTTTTCGAGCAACCACTCAATCTCTTCGGCAACATCAAGGTAGAACTGAGGCCGGACCCGGGCGTTCATCACGCCGCCCTCTTGGCCGCAACCTTTTTCGCCGCGCGGCGGAAGGCGGCCTCGAACTTGGCGCGCGTCAAGGCTTCGTCGGGACCACTGGCAATCGCCTCATCAATCCAGCCCTGGACCCGCTTGGTGTTAAAGGCTTCCTCGATCTGAAAGCTCATTTCAATGCGGGCCAGAGCTTCCTGTGAGAGGCTGCGGAAGTTGGCGGCCGCCTCGTGTTTCAACTGTGCGTGAAGGTCTTCCGGGATGTCTTTAAGCGTAATACTGGCCATCGCCTGACACCATAACACCACCACAATGGTTCGTCCATTCCTGTCCGGTTTCGCCATCGTGGCGGGCGTCGAAGGGGGGCGGCAGGTTGGCTCGGGTCTTCGACCGGATATTTCGCCCGCCGAAGGCCGGAGGCGGACCCCAGCTTGAAAGCGCACTGCTTGTTACTCGAAGGGCGCGTGCGTTGCCGCGGCGGAGTGTCGCCGGCGGACCCGGGTGGGGATTCCGCCGATGCCCACGGGGAAACCGCGGGGGCTTCACGGTGCTGTGCGTGCGCGCATCAGGAGGGCATCCAGCCGGCTGAACAAGAGCATTTCAACTTCGCCGCGGAAGGGGCCGTAGAAGCCGTAGTAAATCATCGAGGATTCGGTTTCGTAACCGCCCTCTTTGATGAGGCGCGAGGAGGGGATGTAACAGGGAACTTCGTAGGCGTAGCCAACCGTCCAGGGATGGTCGGCGGCATAGGCCCGTTTGATGCGGCGGGCATAGTCCACCACCACCTCGCCGCCCATGAGAACGAAGGACAGGTCATTTCCAATCCGGAGCACGGCCAGCGGCAGGCTCACCGAGGCGGGCAGCGGCTGGCCTGTACTGAGCCGTTTCAGATAAGCCTCGGCGCGCATTTTGACATGCGCATCGGGGCTGCGGGCGTCCTGTTCGAGCTGCTCCCGGCCGGGAGGCGCCACCAGCGGAAGCTCGACCTCCTCCCAAGCCAGCCTGAAGCCGCCACGAACGGGGCGCATGGGACGGTTCAACACACTCATGACGGCGCCCGCCAGTTCGAGGCCATGGCGTTTGGCGTCCAGCAGCCGGCCGCGCGGCGCCGGGTCGGCATCCGCCCCCATGCCGGTGAGGAACAAGGCCACCGCGCCGGGTTCATGCGCCTCCAGATGTTCGCGGGCGTAAGCCATGTATTCACCCGAGACCACATACCAATCGTCGCCGCTGCGGACCGAGGTGCCGTGACACGCATAGCCAAAGACAATCGCCCGCACCGTTCCGTTGGTGCCTTTCACCCGCAGGACGGGCACCTCCCAGTCCACCGGCCCGTCGGGGTTGTCGCCGAAGACCACCTTGTTGCCCTGATACAGCCGGCGATTCATGGCAAAGGTCGCGCGACCGGCCCCGTGCTCGAGCACGGCGGGCTGGCAGTCCTGCAGCACCGCGCCCACGACTTCCACGAGCTTCTCCCGCAGCAGGCGGCTGTATTGCGCGATTTGTTCACGCTCAGCGTCGGAGGGGCGGGCCATGTCGGTCAGCGTCTGCTCGAGCACCGGCGCCGAATGGGTGTGGCTCGACACCACGGCCACCATGCCGGGACCGAGTTGAAAGCGGTCGGCCAGTTGTTGGAGAACCGGCTGCATAAAGGCGCGGCTGACCTCGCAATTGTCCAACGCCACGAACACGAACCGCTCTCCCGTCGGGTTTTTCAGCGCGAGGGCCTGGACCTGCAGCCGGTGATCCACCCTGTCCGCGGGGCGTTTGCGTCCGGCGTATCCGGCCAGGCGAATGGGCGGCTGGGGCGTGATGTCGCGGACCGCGATGCCCACTTCCGGCGCTGCGATTTCCACCGCTCGAAGTGACAGGAGGCCCGGTGCGAGACCCAGGAGCACGGCCGCCCAGGCTGTTGAGAGGAGTATCCGGGTGATTTTCATGGCTGACTTTCTGTTTCGCAGGGAGGGCCGCTGGCGGCGGTCACGGTCCCCGCCCGGCGCTTCCCGCGTCCTGCGACGCCGCTTTCCTTGGGGGCCGGTGGCGAGCTGCGCCCTTAAGCGTCCGCTTTTGCCAGCGCTTCGCTATGCGCCTGAATTTTCCGGATGGCCTCGATGATATGGTCAAGGTTGCCGCGGTCGG
>JARKQH010000124.1 GCA_029974925.1 Verrucomicrobiota bacterium | reverse complement strand
CCCCGCGCCCAGTCCAGCTCGCGCGGCCCCGGCGTGGCGCTCACATAAATCGTCTGGCCCTGCCGCGATTGGAATTCCTCGAAGCTCAGCGGCCGGTTGTCCAGGGCGCTGGGCAGCCGGAACCCAAGCTCGACCAGCACGGTTTTTCGCGAGCGGTCCCCCTCGTACAACCCGCCGATCTGCGGCACGGTCGCGTGTGATTCGTCAATCACCAGCAGGTAGTCCTCCGGGAAATAGTCGAACAAGGTGCAGGGGCGCGACCCGGGCGGCCGGCCCGCCAGGTGGCGCGAATAGTTGTCGATGCCGGAGCAAAACCCCATCTCCTCCATCATCTCGAGGTCATATTCGGTCCGCATGTTGATGCGCTGGGCCTCCAGCAGCTTGCCGTGCTGCTCGAACCAGGCGATGCGTTCGCTCAACTCCTCCCGGATGGCCAGCAGTGCCGGCCGCAGCTTGTCGGCGGGCGTGATGAACTGCGTCGCGGGAAAGAGGGCGACGTCGCTCACGGTCTCGAGCTTGTGGCCCGTCAGCGGCTCGAACCGCGTGATCCGGTCAATCTGGTCGCCAAAGAACTCGATGCGGAGCGCGTCCTCGCGCCCCGCCGGGCACACTTCGACCGTGTCGCCGCGGACGCGGAACTGGCCGCGCTCGAAGGCGGTGTCATTGCGGCTGTATTGGAGGTCCACCAACCGGTGGAGGAGCTGGTCGCGCGCGAGCTCCATGCCCGCGCGCAGGGGAATCACCATCGCCTCGTAATCCTCCTTGCTGCCGATGCCGTAGATGCACGACACGCTCGCCACCACAATCACATCCCGCCGGGACAGCAGGGCGCTCATGGTGGAAAGGCGGAGCCGCTCGATTTCCTCGTTGATGCTCGAGTCCTTCTCGATGAACGTGTCGGTGCGGGGGATGTAGGCCTCGGGCTGGTAGTAATCGAAGTAGCTGACGAAGTACTCGACGGCGTTGCGGGGGAAAAAGCTCTTGAACTCGGCGTAAAGCTGCGCGGCCAGGGTCTTGTTGTGGGACATGACCAGGGTGGGGCGGTTGACGTTCCGGATCACGTTGGCGATGGTGAAGGTTTTGCCGGAGCCGGTCACGCCGAGGAGCACTTGGTGCTTGACGCCAGCCTGCAACCCCTCGGTCAGCTTCGCAATGGCTTGCGGCTGATCTCCGGCGGGTTGGTAGGGCGCCACCAGTTCAAACATCACAACCAAGGTACGGGCGGGCGCCGCCCGCGTCAAAACGTTAGCGCCAGCGGCGGCCGCCCGGCCCGGGTGCGGCTACGAGACAGGGGGTGGGGCGGCTGCGGGGACCGGCCGTTCCCCCAAGTGAAGGAACCCTTTGATTCGTTCGCGGTAATAGCCGCACCAAAAAGTCAGCAGAAGGAACGGCAACAGGGCGCCCAGGCTGAAGGCCAGCATGGCCAGCCACACCATCAGCGTCTCGCTGAACAACGCCCCGGCTCCCCTCAACATGGCCAGAGCCACGAAGGGCGTCAGGACCAGCGCCCAGAGGATTCCCGCGACCACCACCAGCCAGAGCGCCAGCCGTGCCGGCGAATACCGGCCCCGGCTCAGCCGCCCTGCGAGGCTCAGCGCCACGGCCAGCACGCCGCCGGCCACCAGCACCAGGATGAGCCGCTGGATCGCCTCGAAATCGCCAAACTCAAATGGCTGCCCGAAGAGGAAGGCCACCAGGCTGGCGGGCGCCACCACGGCGAGAAAGGCGGCAAAAGCCACGAACCGATGCTTCCACTGCAGGCTCCCCGCCACCAGCCATCCCGCCGCCAATCCAAAGCTCAGGGCTTTGGCGGCATCCAGCAACAGGTAGAGAAAATCATCCGCCGAATCTTTGGAAACGGCTTGAAGCGTCCACCCCACAACGAGGAGCACCCCCACCGGCGCCAGAATCCACCACGCCGGCCCGAGGCGGTTTGGCTTGAGCAGCAACAGGCATAGCAACCCCAGCCAGGGAATCACTCGCGGCAGGGCGCTCGGGGGTGTCCAGGTGCTCACGACCCACGGCCCGTCGGTTGCGCCCAGCCCGCCCAAATCCTGGATGGCCTTGATTCGAATCTCACCGGCCGCCGAAGAAGGTACTCGCCATGAGTACGAACAGGTCCCCCCTCAGCCAAACTCGAACTTGCCGGATGCCACCTGGGTCTCCCCCTTGAACGCGGCAAACCCCGGAGCCTCCCTCGCCCCCAGCAAGGTATAGGCTTCGCCACCCGCTCCTACCAGGCGGTAATCCAGATTGAGATTGTTGCCGCGCCGGGTGACCGCAACGAGGTTGGTCAGAGGCCCGCCGGCGGCCAAGGTGGCTGGCTGGTTGGTTCCGACCACAACCTTCGGCTCCGATTGCCGGCCCCCATAATAGCGATCGGTTTCGCGCGCCGCCCGCTTGTCCCCCTGCCGCAGACTGACCTGCACGCGGTGATAGGTCCCCAACGGCACCCGCGCGCTGGCCCCTGGCTCGTTGAGTACCACAGTGCAGCCGTTTTTGCCCCCGCCGAGCACCAGCCGCCCGATATACTGGCCCGACAGCTTCAATTCCCCGGTTTCAAATCTCTCCGGTGTCAACGTCAGCTTGAGTGCGCCCTGCCCTGCGGCGCCCTCGCGGACCCAATCCAGCCTCCAGCCCGCGCCGTCCAGATACAGATTCCGGCCGGCGGCAAACGCGTCGAGGGATCCATCCTGCAGGAAGAAGGGCTTTTGCCGCTCCGACCACGGCCGTAGCAACAAAAACGGCTCCCGGAGCTCACTGCCAGGCGCGGACAGGTCCTCGACCCGTCCCACCTGCCACTCCGTTCCTCCCAACGAGATTTTGCCTTCCCAGAAGGAGCGGCAACTGGCGTTGAAATGCGGCAAGTCACGGTAGCGATAGCAGTTCAGGTCCACCAAAGCCCGCTGCTCGCCCAGGGTGTTGGTGTAAAACAGCTCCACATTGGTGAAGCTCTGATAAAAGCCTGAACTCGGCCCTGCTGCCGAGCTAAACACGCCGTTGGTGTCATCGGTCAGGTCCCGGTTCCGGTTCAAATCCAGGTAAAGCCGCGATTGAGATTGGTGCCACAGGTACGGAAGGGCTTGAGCCGGACCGCCGGGCAGTTTAATCAGCCCGCGATGCACGGTGCCGCTGATGCCTCCCGGCTCCCGGGCGAATGGCTGAGTCTGCGGCTCAAAGGCGAGACTCCACGTCGCAATGGCATTGCTGAGCTCGCGGGGTTCAAGCTGGGTGGTTAATGCCGCGGCGTCAGCCGCCTCGACCGCTGCGTCTTTCTGCTCCGCCCGCGCCAGAGCAGCGGTAAACATCCATGCAGCCCCCAGCCCGGCCACCAGCCAAACAGTCGCGGTTTTCATAATCGGGATTCCGTTATGGAACTGACCATACGCTTGTTTTGGACCACGACAAGACAAAACCCTCACGCCCTCGTCCGCCAAACTGATTTGATGGAATTCGCTCCTTGGGCGTGGGCGTGGACTGAGCACTGCGCGGGGGAGCACGGGCACAACAGCCACGGCCGGGCCGGCCTTACCGGGTTTGCCCTCCGCCGCAGCCCGGCCCTCCGCTCACCGCGCCGGGATTGAGCCCTGCACTGGCCTGAAGGGGTGTCACAGTGCCGCACCTGTCTGAAACCCGTCGTGGGCCATTTTCGAGCAAGAGGTCTCCGGCACGGATGGAATCAGAGGCCAAGCCAGCGTTTCACCGCCAAACGGACCTCCCCCAATACCCGGCTGTCAAACTGGCCTAACTTGCGCTGGAACTCCACCCAAGCCACAGGCTGCACCGTCTGAGCGTTGCAATAGCTTTGCTCACGAAGCCAAGGCACACGAGGAAGCGTCGCTTCGTAAGGCGTCCCCCCATACTGCGTGGTGATCTGAACCACGCTGGCTATCGCCAGCCGGCAGTTTGAATCAGCAACCGAGATGACCAAGGCGCTGCGGACCTTGCCGCCGTAACCGAAGTCAACGGTCCAGACTTCACCGGGCTGAGGGCTTCCCATCATTCATCGCGTCCCAGAGTTTTGCCCGTCGCTCACTCGATCCCAAAACCTCGGCCTCCGGGCTGTCGGCTTGGAGAGGGAACGGAATCGCCCGGCGCTTGACCAGTTGGGCAAAGAGTAGGCGCACAATCTCGCCAGGGGTCGTTCCAATCTCCTCCGCCACCTGCCGGGCACGCCGGGCAAGGGAGCGGTCCACCCTCACCCTAAATTCCTCTGTTTGCGCAGCCATGTATCAACTTTGCCATAGCAGACCAAGACTGACAACTGTCAATTCGGCTCGTTAGACGACGGCTCACAGCAGGTGGTGGCCAACACGTAACAGAGGTGTCTTAAGGTGCCAATAGGCTTCACAATCGGTGGCGTGCGCCGCCCGGTCGTTGTTGTCGGTCAGGCGCGCTTCCCCCCTTTAGTGTGGTCGCGTTCCTTGAACGCAGTGCGCGGCGCCGCCAGCCACCGGAAGCCTGCTCATTCCCATCCGTGCCATCCGCGCCATCCGGGGTCAAACTGGGATGAGAGAGGGGGCTGGCGGCTGAGGCGCAGCCTGGTCCCGGCCGGTTCTGCGTCCGTCTGCGTCGTCTGCGGGCCCCCTTTGTCGAACCGCCGAGACCCAAAGGGACGCAGAGCTCCGGCATTGCACGCAGAGCCATTTCCGCCCCCCACGCCCCACTTCAGCCGTCCCGCCGGGACAAGGGGCGCGGGGGAGGCAGCCAAGGAAGACGCCTTACGCGTGACCAAGCAAAGAAGCGACCACGGATTTCGGGGATTACACTGATGCAGGGATGTCGCACAACGGAGGCCTATTGTCCGCTTTCCCTCCGGGACAGGGTTCGGTTCGCCGTCCCCTGCGAGCCGCTGGTGGGTGTTCGGATTATCAGACCGCGAAATCCAAAGCGCCGCAGCAGGGCGGCACGGGTAATTCCACCCTGGGCGGACAGGAATGTCCGCCGCCGCCTCGGCCCGGCTCTGTTTTGTGGAAACCGCCACTGTGCGTCCCTTCGTGCGAGGGGATGGGTTTAAGGCCGCCGGCTTCCGCGGCTGGCAGGCTGTGGCCATTTCATGCCACATGACAAGCCTGGCCAGGGACCGTTAAATGGTAACTACAGTGTTACCCTAGTATTTAAGCGATGCAGCATAACCCAAACCTGCTTGAACCAATATGAAAACCTCTACTCTATCGCGCAGTGCCCTGTTCGCCTTGGGCATCCTCTGTGTGTCCGGCCTTTGCCTCTCCGTGCTGCCCGGCTGGGCGGCGACCCTGACGTGGACGGGAGGCGGAACCGACAACAACTGGAGCACGGGGGCGAACTGGGGAGGCACCCCGCCCGCAACCGGGGATAACCTGATCTTCAGCGGCACAAGCCGCCAGGTAAACACCAACGACCTGTTTGGGTTGACGAGCGGCTGGTTGAGGTTTGTGAATGGCGGGTTCGAGCTCTACGGCAACGGCCTCACGGTCAGCACCAGCGCGGCCGGCATCATCACGAACCTGGCTGGCATCAATACGATTAACCTGAGCCTGGGTCTGCCGGCCAACAAGGTGTGGCTCGTCGCGGCCGGCTCCGAGCTGCGCCTCGGGGGGCCGGTGAGCCAATCCGCGGGAACCGCGGGGGGCATTATCATGCTGGACGGTGGCGGCACGGTGCGCATTACCGGCGCCATCACGGCGACGCGGGGCATGGATGTCACCAATGGCGCCGTCATTGTGGACGGCGGAACCTGCGATCACTCGAATGACGGAATCCGCATCAAGCCCCGCGCTGGCGCCACGGCCGAAGCCCGGCTTCGCAACAACGGCCTGTGGCGGGTTGGCGGCGGGGGAAACTTCCGGCTGGGCCAAAATGCCGGGGCGGGCAGCACCTGCACGGCGGTTGTTGAGTCCGGCACTTTGGACCTGTACGGTTCCGCGGTCTCGGTCTATGTCGGTGAGAGCAGCGGGGCGCCGGCGGTATTCACCCAGAACGGGGGCGTGGTGTGGGGCGGGGGAACGGGGAACAACGACCTGATCCTTGCCAACGCCGCGGGCGCGGAAGGCACTTACAACCTGAACGGAGGGATATTGCGCATCCGCCAGATTCGCCAGGGAAACACGGGCGCAACCAAGGCCGAATTCAACTTCAACGGAGGGACCCTCCTGGCCAAGAGCAGCCTCGCGACGTTCTTCCAGGATGTGCAGGCGGCTTACGTGCAGGCGGGAGGCGCCTGGATTGACACCACCAACAACAACGTGACAATCAACCAGCCCTTGCTGGCCCCGCCCGCCCCCGCCCTCAGCGGCGGGCTCA
>JARKQH010000096.1 GCA_029974925.1 Verrucomicrobiota bacterium | reverse complement strand
CTTATTCGGCCGGACTCAAAGACCAACGCCCGGCCGCTGCCCGGCCGCGCGCCGCCGCCCCAGCCGGCGGTTGGAGACATGGCGACTTTGGTCGAGGTAGAAGCGCAAGGGCAGGGTGACCGCGCGAGAAATGCCAATTCGAGAGCTCACCCGCACCGGGCCCAGCGTGGCGACGACCTTTTCCGCTTCGGGATTGGCCGCAATCAGCAACGGGCTGGACGGATCACAAAGGTCGGCCCCGTCCAACTTGCGGTCAATGGCCATCGCGCGGCAGAGTTTGCCCGGGCCGTTGGTCAAGCGGTCAAGGTCATGTCCCGGCCGGCGCCTGCGCATCTGGGGAATTCCGAAATCCGGCGTCACGGCCCGAATCAGGACCGCTTCAGCCGTGTGCTCGGGCTGGCACACCGCGTTGACGCAAAAATGGCAGCCGTAGATGAGGTAAACATAAGCAAAGCCGGGCGGGCCGAACATGACCCGGTTGCGCGCGGTCGGTCCGGGCGCGCCGTGGCAGGCCGGGTCGTCGGCAAGATAGGCCTCGGTTTCGACAATGAGCCCGCCGCACCAGCCGGCCGGTGTCTTTCGCACCAGCCAGTGCCCGAGCAGGCGCGGGGCGACCTCTTCAGCCGACGGGAGGTAGAAATCCCTTGGCAACGGTGCGAAATGGGGCAGGGCGTCGCCCGCCACGCTGATGTCTGCGGCGGCGTCACCAAGTTGATTGAGGATGTGAACCGGCCCCATCACCGCGGCTTGAGGTATTGGTCCAGGAAAGCCTCGGCGGCGGCCCGCGCCTCGGCGGGGTAGCGGTGCCCTTGGCGGTGATTCAGCCATTGCAGTCGGTTGCCGGCGTCCCACAGGTCATACACGGGCCTCACGGCGTCGAGAAACGCCAGGCTCCTGTCGCTGTCGGCGGAATCCCCGCCAATCAGGAGAAACGGCCGGGGCGCAACCAAGGCCAGCACTGTGTGGTTCTCCAGCTTGAAATCCGCCTTGCGGATTTGAGGTCCCAGATACCAGACCGCATCCCAATTGCTGAAGCGCAGGCCGATGCCGCCTTCCGAGGACACGCCGGCTTGGTAACGCGGGTCGAAAGCCATCGCGTAGAGCACCACTTTGGCCCCCAGCGAATGCCCCAGGCAGCCAATTCGCTTCGGGTCCACCTGGGGCAGGGACTCCAAAAAGTCCACGGCTCGGATGGCGTCCCACACCATGCGGGTGATGCCCGTCCAGTCCGGATGCCGCTGCTTCACCCGCGACGCGTTGCCGGCCCAATCGGCGCCTTCGGTGTTGATATAGTTCCGGGGACACCAAACCACGTAACCCCGCTGGACAAGGTGGACCCCCTGCCACTTGGCTTCCTCATAGCTTGGCTCGAGCCCCGCGACACCCCGCGGTCCAAAGGGCGTGGTCGGATGAAAAACGACGACCGCGGGGCCCCGGCCCTTCCGCCCGGCCGGCAGCAACAGGTAACCGTCGCTGTTCACGCCCGGTTCGACCTGGTAGCGGATGTGCTGCCGGGTAAACCCGGGCTGCTCTTCAGTTTCGAGGATTTCCGTTTCCAAAGCCGGCCTGCGTTTGGGCAGGGTGCCGAGCACTTCCCGCCATTGTCGGAGCAGCTCCTCTCTTTGCCGGGTCCAGGCGGTCCGGGTGACAATTCTGTTTCCTCGCGAGTCAACGAGGAGATTCGGCAGGAGCGGGGCGGCTGCCGCGGACGCTGAAGCCTCGCCGGCCGCGGCGGCTGCCGGGACAGCCAGCAGCGCCAGGCCGAGGCACAGGCTCCACCGGCGGCGCACCCGGCCTTTCCCACCGGGCCGAAAAACGCGGGACATTAAGAGTCTTCTGCGGCGGGGCTCGGGCAACAGCATGAGCTACTCTCCCAGGTTCTTCCGCAGCAACGCCCGCAGCCGTTCCGGGGACAAAATCGTAACGGTTTTGCCTTTGACGGCCAGCAGCCCTTGCTCGCGAAACTTCGCCAGCGTGCGCGAGAAGGTTTCGCTGACGGTTCCCAGCTCGGCGGCCAGGACGCGTTTGGTGGTTTTCAGTTCGATGGTGACGGGCTTGGAGGTGAGGGGTTCCGGGCAGCGCTTGACCAGCCAGTTTGCCAGCCGCGTTTCGACATCCTTCAGCGTCAAATCCTCCAATTGCGCCACGAGCGAACGCAGATGAATGCTCATGCTGGCGAGCATGCGCAACGCCAGCTCCGGCCGTTGCCGCAGCAAGGCCAGAAAACCGGCCTTCTGCACGAGCAAAACCTGCGAGGGCTCGACCGCCCGCGCGTCGGCGGGATAGCCCGTCGCGGTGGCCAGCGCCGCCTCGGCAAACGACTCGCCCACCCGGAAGATGCGGATCACCTGTTCCTTGCCCGCCGCGTTCACGCGGTGAACGTTGATCGCCCCTTTTTGGACGAGGTAAAAGCCCTGGGCGGGCTGGCCCTCGCGGAAGAGGTAGTCACCGGGATCAAGCGTCTTGATCACCGTGCTTTCGGCAATCGCGTGCAGATCCTCCGGCGGCAGGCCGGCGAACAACTGGCAGCCCCTCAAGGTGTTGATGATGGCCGCTCGCTTAAACTCTGAGACTGGTAACGACATTGACGATATCCTTGCACAGGGTTCGGTTTGGCGAAAGAGTGAACCAATCCGGGCCGGCTGGCAACCGGACCGCGAAGCCGGTTTGGGGGATGACCCTGGGCTTGGCCGTTGATCACCCACCCGAGCGATAAATTACGCTGACCGCAAACAAGAGCACCATCGCCACCGCAAGCGATACCTTGCCGACGGCGCCGACCAGCAGCCCGAGGGTGGCGCCCAAGCCGGCCTTTGCGGCCGGCTTGAGTTCGCGTCCCCCGACAAACTCCAGCAAGGTGGCGCCGATGAACGGCCCCAGCAAAATACCCGGCAAACTGAAGAAAAGTCCGACGACACCGCCAAGCACCGCCCCCAGCACTCCGCGCCAGGTCGCCCCGAGTTTCCGGGCGCCGACCATGCCCGCCACATAATCCACCAGCATCGAAAGGACGGTAAGCCCGGTCAACGTTACCAATACCCAGGTGTGGGCGCTGTGCTGCCCGAAATAAAGCCGGTGGCCAACCGCCGCCGCCAAGACCAGCGGTGTGCCAGGAATACCCGGAATCACACACCCGGCCACGCCGACCAGCATGACCAGCAGGGCCAGACTCAAGCCGATGATCTCCTCGACGCTCATACCCGCGGCCTTATGCGTTCATATCCGCCCAACGTCTGGCCATCCGGCCAAACACCCACAAGGCAATGGCTGCGACCACCCCAACCAGCGCAAACGGCACCCACACCTTTACGTTGGGATGATAGGTATCCCACAACAGTTGCGTCGCCGCGACCGCATCCAGGCCGGTGACTTCCTGCAGTTTGATCATCGCCTCGGTGCGTTTGACCCCCAACACGCTCTCCAACGCGGTCACATCGCCGTTCCAGCCGGCGGCCTGGCCAAAAGGGGTCTTTTCGGCGAGATATTTCAGCGCCAAAACCGCCTTTTCTCCATAATGCCCATAGACATACCCCGCGATTTTCGAGCCGGCATAGACCCCGACCCCCACGGGGATGTTCACGTAACCGAGATAAAGCCCCTTCTTGCCCGGCGGCGCGATCAGCGCGAGGTACTCGGACTTCTTGGGGCCGGTCATCATTTCGCCGAGGGAGAAAAAGAGGATGCCAAAGATCAGGATGTAAGCGCTGGCGGTCCACCCGGCGATCAGGACGCCGGCCGTGGCGAGCAACATCCCGATCAACATGGCGGAGAGCGTGCGCATGCGACGGGTCAGCCACGCCACGCCAATCACTCCCAAGATGATGAAGAACGCGTTGGCGCTCAGAATCACTTGTTGCGGAATCATCGGGCCGCGCGGCGTTTGTTCCACCAGCGCCCGATACACCGGGTCCGGCAGCCAGGTCAGCGCGGCCGCCATCGGCCCGCTGTCCACCCAGTCGGCGATAAAGTTCGGCTGCAAATCCCACAACTGAAACATCATCAGCCAGAAGCAGGACATGATCGCCATCCAGGCCAGCAGCCGCGGTTCCATGATATTGGTCAGGGTGCGCTTCAGCACCTGCCAGACCGACTCGGTCTTGGAGGCTCCCGACGGCACGTCCTTGAGCGTGATCAGGAGCAGGAGATTGAACGAGGTAAACACCGCCGAGGCGAGGAACAGGTTCCGCCAGGCTTCCTTTGAATTGGGCTCGGCCTGGAGCACGCCCGGCAGCGCGGCGCTCAGGGTCAGCAGAATGGAAGGCAGGTAATGGCCGATAAAGGCGCCAACGTTGACCACCCAGTAGAAAATCCCCCATCCCACCGACGAATTCTCCTTGGTCAGGTTGTGCGCCAGCGAGCCCTGGATGCTCGGTTTGAAGAAGGCCGTTCCCGTTGCCAGCGTCATGACCGCAAGGAAGAACGACCAATAGTTGCTGAGGAACGAAAGGTCCCGCATGAAAGCGATCAGCAGGTAGCCGATCATCATCAGCGTGATCGAAAAACCCAGGGTTCGTTTGTACCCAAACCGGTCCGCAAAGCCGCCGGTGACGATGGGAAGGAGGGACTGGAAGGCGGCCCACCAGGCGTAGATGGAGCCTTTCTCGGCCGCGGTGAGATGCAGTCCGCCGGGGTTATCGGCCTGCATGATGTAGATGGGCGCCATCACCCGCAGGTTGTAATACGCCAGCCGCTCCCACATCTCGATGGTGTTCAGCGTCCAAAAGCTGCGGCCAAAGACGCGTTTGCGCTCGGGAGCGACCTGCGTTAGGGGCTCAACGGTGGACTCGGCCATGACATGACTTTGTGAAAAAGTTGCCGAACAGTCGCGGTCAACTCGCCCGCTGTCAAGGGTTTTGACCGGCCGGTTTTTTTGGCTTTTTTCCTTGTGTTCAACCGGGGCAGGCTTTATGAATCCGCGCAGGTCTAAGGAAAGTAGCATGCATAACGTTATGAACAAAACACTGCTCCCGTTTATTGTCATCGCGACGACGTGCACCACCCTGGCGCAAGGGACCTCGGAGGAGGCCATCTTGGAATGCTCGACACCCATCACCGGTTCTTACGATGGCACCGCCGGTTGGACGTTCAAACCATTGGGCGGCGTGGTCATCACGCACCTCGGCGCGTTCACCAACGTGGTTGTCGAGCAGGGGCCCATCAGTGTCGGCGTGTGGGGCAGCGATGGCACGCTGCTGCGCTCCAACACCGTGACGGCGGTGGGGCAACTGGTCAATCGCAGTTACTATTCGCCCATCGAGCCCCTCTGGCTCATTCCGCAGGAGACCTATCACGTGGGCATCTTCTCACCCAGCGGCCGCCTGTTCCTCAGTTTCTATGACCCGCTGGTGGGAGGCTCGCTCAGCGTCTCCACACGCATTCAACTGGGCGGTTATGCCGAAGGCCCCAACGGCTTTGTTTTCCCGGCCGCCGTTCCCGACGGACAAGGGGCCGTCTGGATCGGAGCCAACTTCCTGGCTGTGCCGGAACCGGGGGCTTTGTCGCTCCTGGCTTTGGCCATGGCCGTGGGAAGCTTCGCGCGGCGGTTGCGAAAGCCGAATTGAAAACGAAGGGTTAGGAAACCGTCAGGGGGTCAGCCCGGAAGCGTTCGCTTAGCTCCACGAAAGGAATCTGGGCGTCGAGCCAGTGCGGATCTTTGGCAATGACGTCCATGGAATGGACAGTGTTGTTGCAGATCAGAAACAGGCCTTTCCCAACCACAAGGAAGGATTCAAAGCCGGTGCCGGTTCCATGCCGGGCGAACTCGAAGTCGCCGACGTCATAGCGGGGGTCCAGCAAACCGGTCCGGAGCGCGCCAATGTCGGCGTTGAAGTTTTGATGAAAGCTGTTTTTGCGAGGGCCGATGTAGGCCAGCAAAAGGCCCTTGTTGGCGGCCAAAGCCACCACGGCCCATTCGTCGAATACTACTTTCCCATACCGGGCATTCATCTGCCCGGCGCAATTCTGGATCAGGGCTGTCGCCTGTTCGAGTGTCATAGGTGCACGCCTTATCGTTGGCCGCAAGCAAAGCAGGTCCAAGGCCAGCCTACAAGGCATTTTGCGCATTTGAAGAAAGCAGTGTCGCGAGGCCTTCTCCGGGTCTAGACTCCCTCCCATGGACGATTGGTTGGCTGAATCCCGGAGCGTTCCTGAGCGCCGGCCCTTTGCCTCGGCGGCGCTTGCCGCGTGGGCGCTGGCGGGGCTCTGCCTGGTGCTGGGAGGGCTGCTGGCGGGCGGGGCCGCAGGCCGGCTGATGGCGCCGGAAGGAGCGCGGTGGGGCGAGGGGCTGTTCCTGGTGCTGGCGGCTGGCGCGCTGGGGGCGGACATGCTTCGGCGACTGCCATTGCAGAGCGTTCTCGCCGCAGTGATTCTGGTTGCGGGGCCGGTCTGGCTCCTGCATGGGGTTTCGTCGGCAACAGGGCTGCCGTTCGGGAGGATTGTCTTTACGGAGCGCATGGGGCTCCGCCTGCCCGCCGGAATCCCCCTGGCAGTCCCGGTGCTTTGGATCGTGGTCTTTTTCGCCAGCCGGGGAACTGGCGAAATGCTGCTGCGGCCGTGGCGGGAGAATCGGTTTTATGGGCTGTGGCTGATGGGAATGACGGGGGCGCTGATGCTGCTGGTGGATTTGGGCCTGGAACCCTTTGCCACGAGAATTCAGGGGCTGTGGAGCTGGCCGGCCGCGCCAGGGAGGTGGGCCTGGTTTGATTCGCCGCTGATCAATTTTGGCGGGTGGATGACTGCCTCGCTGCTGTTAATGGTGCTGACGACCCCGTTCTTGATCAACAAACGTCCGGTGGCGACAGAACCTGGCATCCTGCCGGTTTTTTTATGGTTCGCCCTGGTGATCCGGATCGGCCTTGGGCTTGACCCGGCCTGAACTTCCAACCGGGCCCTTTAGGGCGGAGGGGCTTTGCGGGTGATTTTGAGGCGGGCGACCCGCATCCCGTCGGTTTCGAGGACCTCAAGGTCGAACGGTCCGAAGGAGAGGTGCCGGCCAACCTCGGGGAAGGTGCCAAGTCGTTGAGTGATCCAACCGCTGACCGTCGAGATGCCCTCTTCCTGGAGTGGTTCGCCGAGGATTTCCTGCAATTCGTGCAGCGGGGCGCTGCCGGCGAGTTCCCAGGTGTTTTCGCTGGTGCGGACCAGCAGCGGTTTTTCCTGGTCAAACTCGTCCTGGATTTGGCCGACGAGTTCCTCGAGGATGTTCTCGAGGGTAACCATCCCGACGGTGCCGCCGTATTCGTCCACCACGATGGCGACGTGGAGTTTTTTCTCGAGGAACGATTTCAGGAGGCTTTCCAGGCGCGCGGTTTCGGGTACGTAGATAAGTTTTCTGGCGACGGGCGCCAGGTCGGCGCCACGCAGAGCCTTCAGCCGCATGGGGTAGAGGTCCTTGATATGGATGACCCCAAGCATGCGGTCCAGGTCGCCGTTTTCACAAAGGGGAAACCGGGAGTAACGGGTTTTTTCGGCCAGGTCGAGGCACTGGGCGAGGGTGGCCTCGGTGTCGAGAACGACGATTTCCTGCCGGGGACGCATCACTTCCCGGACAATGCGGCGGCGGAGGTCGAGGGCGTTGAGCAGAATTTCGCGGGAAAGCGAGGCGGAGGGTTCCTTCGAGCGTGCGGCGGCCAGGAGGAGGCGCAGTTCGTCTTCGGAATGCCCGCGTTCGGCTTCGCCGGCGGTTTCGAGACCGGCCTGGCGCAGGAGCCATTGGGAAGTCCAGTTGAGCCCGAGCACGAAAGGATAGGAGAGGCGGTAAAACCAGAGCAGGGGATAGGCGATCCAGAGGGTGGTGGGCAAGGGGCGCTGGATGGCGAGGAGCTTGGGCGCTTGCTCACCGGCGCTGATGTGCAGAAAGGTGATGGCCGAAAAGCCGATCGCGAAAGCAAGGACATGCCGCACCTCGCTGGATTCGATGCTCAACCAGCCAAAGACGGGTTCCAGCAGCCTGGCGAAGACCGGTTCGCCAATCCAGCCCAGGCCGAGACTGGCCAGCGTGATGCCCAGTTGCGCCGCACTCAGGAAGGCGTCCAGGTGCTGAAGAATATAGTCCGCAACGCGGGCGCGGCGATGGCCCCGGCGAATCAGGGGGCTGAGCTGCGTGTCGCGGATTTTGACGAGGGCAAACTCCGAGGCCACAAAGAAGCCGTTGAGCAGAACCAGGGCGGCAACCGCCAGAATCCGCAAACCGATGGATAGCAGGGTGTCCCAGTCCATATCAGAGGCCGGCTCCTTCAAACAGAACCTTGAGAATGTCCTGCAAGCTCAGGATGCCGATCTCGCGGCGGTCGCGGCTCAGGACGATGGCCAGGCGCTGCCCGCTCCGCTGAAAGCGGCGCAGCGCCAGTTCGAGGCGGAGGTCTTCTTCAAGGTAGATGGCGGGTTGGATGAACTTCCCGGCGGGGGCGG
>JARKQH010000109.1 GCA_029974925.1 Verrucomicrobiota bacterium | reverse complement strand
CGGCCGCTCCGGCCCCAAGGCCGGCGGCTCACAGTGAGGGCGGCCCAAACCCCTTGACCCGGGCTCCAAAGCGCGGCACCCCATCCCAAGCGGCGGCACTACCTGCAACCGGCCGGACGATGCGGAAAACACGGCCCAATTGCGGCAGATCGGAGGTTTGGGTGAACGAGGAATCGCTTTCCGGCGCGGCCAAGGCCGAGGCCATCCATCAGGCGGCCCTGGAGGCCTTGGAGCGCAAGGAACTGGACGCGGCCAAGGCGGGCTTTGCCAAGGCCCTGGAGGCCTTTGAAAGCCTTGGCGACAAGGTGGGCGCGGCCATGACCCGCCACAACCTGGGCCTGACCAGCCAGGAGGCCGGCGACTTGAGCAGCGCGCGGCAGTGGCTGGAGCAGTCCCTGGCCATCAGCGAAGCCGAGGGCCTGGAGGGCGGCATTGCCGTCACCAGCCACCAGCTCGGGGTGGTGGCCCAGCTGGCGGAAGAATATCCGGCCGCGCGGCAGTGGTTTGAGCGGGCGCTTTCCCTGGAGGAAAAGCACGGCAACGAGCTGGCCGTGGCCATGACCTGCCACCAGTTGGGCATTGTCACCCAGCTTTGCGGCGACAAGGACGGGGCCATTGCCTGGTATGAGCGGGCCGTGGAGACGTTCGAGCGCCTGGGCGCGGCGGACCATGCCGGCAAGACGCGAAAGCTGTTGGATTATCTGACGGATTTCGAACGCAAGGGAAACCACGAAGGCCATGCCGGCCCCTGCGGCCGGCTCAACTAACGCCGGACATCGCACGCGGCGGGAGGAAACTCCCGCCGTTTTTCGTGTCTGCTCCTCGCGCTTTGGCCTTGCGCATTGACACACCATTTGCAGCGTCTTACGTTTGTCTTGGTAAGACGACAGGAGGCGCGCCATGAGAACCGTGGAAACCGTGCGCATGTCCACCAAGGGACAGGTGGTGATTCCCAAAAAAATCAGGGAGTCGCTTCGGATAGAACCAGGGACCTGGCTTGAGGTCAGGATGGAAGACGGAGACGTGGTGCTGCGGCCGGCCGAGAAATCGCCGCTTGAGTGGCTCAAGGGTTGCGCCAAGGGCCAGCCGCTGCTGGACGACCTGGAACGGGAACACGCCGATGAACTCGCCAAGGAAGCTGGTTCTTGATTCCTGGGCCGTGCTGGCCCTGTTGCAGGACGAAGCCCCGGCCGCCGATGCCGTGGCGGGGCTGATACGGCAAGCGGAAGCGGGAACGCTTGCGCTGCACATGTCCTGGATTAACCTCGGCGAGGCTTATTATGCGCTTCGCCGGCGCAGGGGAGAGGACATGGCCGAGGCCATGGTCAAAATGGTGGCCCGGCTGCCCGTAAGGTTGCACGAAGCGGATAGCGCGGCAGTGCTCCACGCCGCCCGCATCAAATCCGAACAGCGCATTTCGTATGCCGACGCCTTTGCCGTGGGACTGGCTGCATCCCTTGGCGGCGCGGTGGTCACGGGCGATCCGGAGATCGTGGCCCTGGCGGGCGTGGTGGCGGTGGAGCGGCTGGAAAGAGAGCGAACCTAGGCTCAAGCCAAAGAGGCCGGGGATGGATGCCCGGCCTCGCAAAACGTCCTTTCTACAATATCTGCTCCAGAAACTTCTGGGTCCTGGGGTGCCGGGGGTTGGTGAAAAATTCCGATGGCTTGGCCACTTCCAGAATCTGTCCGCCGTCCATGAACACGATGCGGTCCGCCACTTCCCGGGCAAAGCCCATTTCGTGGGTCACCACCACCATGGTCATGCCTTCCCGGGCCAGTTGCACCATGACCTCCAACACCTCGCCGATCATCTCCGGGTCCAGGGCCGAGGTCGGCTCGTCAAAGAGCATGATCTTGGGATTCATGGCCAGGGCCCGGGCAATGGCCACGCGCTGCTGCTGGCCGCCCGAGAGCTTGGCCGGAAACACGTCGGCCTTTTCCAGGATGCCGACCTTGTCCAGGAGCTTTTGGGCCATGGCATCGGCGTCGGCTTTGGTCATGCCCTTGAGCTTGATGGGAGCCAGCGTCACGTTTTGCAGCACGGTCTTGTGCGGGAAGAGGTTGAAGCTCTGGAAGACCATGCCCACTTCCATGCGCACCTTGTTGATGTCCACGGTCGCGTCGTCGAGGTCGAAGCCGTCCACCACGATCTTGCCCCGGCTGATGTCCTCCAGGCGGTTGATCGTGCGCAGGAGCGTGGACTTGCCCGAGCCGCTC
>JARKQH010000106.1 GCA_029974925.1 Verrucomicrobiota bacterium | reverse complement strand
ACCGGCCAATCTTTCGAGCGTCCCCATCGTCCGCCCGACCTTGTCGGTGGCCAATGCGGTGGATTTTCAGGGCGACCCGCTCTCCTACCGGTTCGAGGTCTATGCGGATGCAGCCCTGTCAAACCTGGTGGCGCAGGTGCCGCTGGTGGCGTCCGGACCCTCCACCACCAGTTGGCAGGTGGACACGGACCTGCCGAACAATGCGCAATATTGGTGGCGGTGCCGGGCCACTGACGGCACGAATCTCGGGCCGTGGATGGCCACGGGCACGTTCTTTGTGAACGAAATCAATCATCCGCCCTTTGCGCCGGTCGTGGCGGGGCCGCCCGCCGGCACGCTGGTCACCAACCTCAACGCCTTGCTGCTTTGGTTCCCGTCCGCCGGGGATCCGGACGAGGGCGACCAGGTCGCGACTTACCATCTCCAAATCGCGGCCGAGCCCACCTTCCTGGCCCCCGTAGTCAATGCCACCAACATCCCGGCGGTGGCGGTGCCGCCCGGCACCAACTGGGTGTTAACCCTGCCACTCAACGCTTTGCCAGGGGCCGAAAACCTTGTTGCGGGCACGTTATATTACTGGCGGATCAGCGCCCAGGACCTGCGCGGCTTGAGCTCCGCCTGGTCGGCCGGCTTGAACACCTTCCAGTTCGGCATTGCGCCACCGCGCCCGGGCACGATCACGGCGTTCCGCCGGGGCGCCAACGGCCAGATGACGCTGGAATGGACCGGTGCCGCCGGTCGCGTGTTCGTCGAGTTCAGCCACAGTTTGAATCCGCCGCAGTGGTACACGGTGGCCGGCCCGCTGACAGGAACCAACTGGACTTTCCTGCCGGTGCCCGGAACCAGCTCGGGCTTTTATCGGCTGCGAAGCGAATAGACCCAACTTGCTGCACCTTGCTCCCGGGCCAGCCCCGTGCGCCAGAGGGAAAGTCCCTCGGCACGTGCTAACGACCGCCTTGGGCAATTCCGCATGAGTTGCTCTGTCGGGCGCGACGGCCGCAGTCGCCAACCGCCGCGGTTTCCTGTAGCATGGGAACCATGAAAACCGTTCTGCACTTGACCGCCCTGCTGGTGGCATCCGTTGCCCTGGCCTTCGATCCCGGCTCACTGTCCGAAGTAGGCTTGGGGCTGGGTGGCAATGCCTACTGGAGCCATCCGGTCTTTGCCAACGCGCTTTGGAACGGCTCCGGCTGGTTGGAATTCGCCCCGGGCCAATGGGGAACCCAGGTCCATTTCGAGGGCAACCCCCAGTTTAACGCCAACGGTCTGCCGCAATATCTCAACCCCGGACGGAAGCTGCGGGCGTTGGTTTATGCGCTGCATGCCAATCCCGACCCGCGGCCGGCCTCATGGCCGGACCGCACCCGCCTGGCGCGCGGGAAGGTGGTGGTTACTTGGAAGGGCGACGCCGATATTCGAGCGGAGGGCGGCGTTTATTTGGAGGACGAGTCGTCGGGCCCGCCCACCGGCAGCCTGGTTGACGGGCGGCGCGTTTACCGCTACGGCGGCCAGAGCCATCTGGGCTGGCTTACGGTCGAAAGCGTCAACCCGAAGCGGCCGCTGACCGACTTAAAGGTGTGGCTGCCGGACCCGGCCGACCGCATGAATGCGGCGCTGGAAAACCGGCTTTTTCACCCCACCTTCCTGGCGCGGCTGGGGGATGTTTCCTGGGCGTTTTTGCGATTCATGGATTGGAACGACACCAACGGCAGTCCCCAAAAGGACTGGGCCGACCGCCGCCCGCCCCGGCATGTTTTTATGGGCGGCGTGTTGAACCGACGGGCGCCAGCCCCGGGTTTCGAGGGGGACCGAGGGACCGGCATCGCTTTCGAGCACGTGGTGGCATTGTGCAATGCGACCGGTCGCGACCTTTGGATCAACGTGCCCCACCTTGCCACGGACGATTTTGTGACCCGGCTGGCGCAGTTGATTCGTTACGGAAGTGACGGCCTGCAGCCGTACACGAACCCGGTGGCGAAGCCGGTTCATCCGCCACTGGCCCGGGAACGGCGGGTGTTCGTCGAGTATTCGAACGAAATCTGGTCCAGCGGCAACAGTTTTGCGCAAGGCAACTGGGCGCAGGAACAGGCCCGGGCCCTGGGCATTTCCAAGGAGCAATTCAATGCGCGGCGGTTCTGCCAGGTGTGGAGGATTTTCCAGGACGTGTTCGGTGGAGAGACCGGACGGGTGGTGCGCGTGGCCGCGGTCTGGACGGGCATGGAGCCCTACACCCGAAAATTCTTGACCGAAATCGCCGCTTATGGTCCGACCCTGAAGCCACCGCAAACGGCGGATGTGGTGGCCCCCACAACGTATTTCGGCAACGGCATCCAGGACTGGGCGTATGCCAAAGCCCGCCAGCAGGCCGGCTCGGCCGATCCATGGTTCTTCACCGCGGACCTTTACACCAACCGGAGCGCGGTCAAACCGGTGTCCGTGTCCGCCGGGGATCCCTACTGGCAGAGCCCGGCGGTGTTGCGGCATGTTGAGGAAACATTCAGGGAATGGAAACGCCGGTTGCTGGGTGCTTCCACCCAGAGCGGCGGCGGGCCTGACGCGACCGGAATCGGCGGCGGCTTCGATTATTGGTTGCGCGAGGCGATTACCAATGCCTTCGGCGCGCTCAAACCCTTGGTGTCGTACGAGGGCGGCCCTTCGATTTACACCGACTACCTGGATTCCGGCGACCCGCGCGACGCGGGCATCACCACGTTCCTTGAGTTAATGAACCGCCAACCGCAGTTCCGCGATCTTTACCGCATCCATCTCAATCTGGCCAAAGCCAAGGGCTTGCGAACCCACGGCGCGTTTGTGGACGTGAGCGCGTGGGGGCGCTACGGACAGTGGGGGCATTTGGAATACCTCGACCAGCCGCCCGGCGAGGCGGTCAAATGGGATTTCCTGGTGCATTGGCCCGGCGAAATGGCGGGCTTGCGGCATGTGGATGAGCCACGCGGCGCGGTCCCGGCGTTCGCCACCCCCGCGAAACTGCCCCCGGCGGTGTGCGGCAAGCCCTACATGCAAGACTTGCTCGCCAGGGATGGCGACGGGACGCTGGCGGTGGAAGTCGTGGACCAACTCCTGACGCCCGGCCTTTCCGTCTCGCCTTCAGCCAATGGACTCCGGCTCTCGGGAACGCCAACCGCGCCCGGAGAGAACTATTTGATGGCGCGAGCGCGTGACGGCGATGGCGACCCGGCCTGGCGCACCTTCTTTTTCCGCACCGTAGGGGGGACGGGCGTGGTGCTCGAATGCGATTTCGACGGCGCCGACCCGGCCCGGCATCTGCCCTGGACGAACGTCTTTGTAATTGAACCGGGAGTGAAATGGTCCGGCTGGGAGGCGGGCGGGGGCATCCTTGCCGCTGCGGGCGCGGACGCCTTGGTGTGGTCGCTGAACCAGCCGGCTGAGGAAACGAATTCCACTCTCGCGCGGGCCGTTGGCAACAACCAATACTGGCGGGGCGTCTT
>JARKQH010000084.1 GCA_029974925.1 Verrucomicrobiota bacterium | reverse complement strand
CTGCATTAAACGTTCCGAACCAACGGAATTTCGTCAAAAAGAAAAGTGTGGTCAGAACTGCTGTCGCGTGGCCTCACCCGCCATTCTGCGCCATCCAATGAAATCCCGGAGGACCGGTGGGGGACTGGCGCTATTTTATTTACGTGGGGGGCTGCCGTGGGCGGGGGGGCGAAGGGCAGGGAAGGAGTCTGGACGACGCCTGAGGTCCGGGGCGGGGAAGGGCGGGGTGCGGATTGGAGAGCGGTTGGATGGGCATGGGTTGTGTTGCCAATCGTACTCATTGTTGCACCCCATACTGCCGGACACACCCGGTCCGAGCTCGGACAACTCGTGTCCAAGTTTGGAAAAAGTGAAGATTTTTTCGGGTTTGAAATTCGGGGTTGGGGGGTATGCTGGCGCGGCGTGAAGTTTTTGCTGCTGAACCAGACGTTTTACCCGGACGTGATGGCGACGGGGCAGTATTTGTCGGAGGTGGCGGCGCGGCTGGCGGCGCGGGGGCATGAGGTGACGGTGGTGACGAGCCGGCGGGCGTATGATGACCCGTCGCGGCAGTTTGTCCGGCGGGAGACGTGGCGGGGGGTGAGGATTTTGCGGGCGGGCTCGACAGGGCTGGGCAAGGGAGCGAAGTGGCGGCGGGCGGCGGACTTTGGGACGTATCTGGCGAGCTGCTGCGCGCGGGCGGCGCTGCTGCCGCGGCACGATGCGGTGGTGGCGCTGACCACCCCGCCGCTGATTTCGTTCGCGGGCGCGTGGCTGGCGCGGTGGCGCCGGAGCCGGTTTTTTTACTGGGTGATGGATTTCAACCCGGACGAGGCGATTGCCGCCGGCTGGCTGCGCGCGGGGTCGCCCGCGGCGCGGTTGCTGGAGCGGATGTCGCGGTTCAGCCTGCGGCAGGCGACGCGGGTGATTGCGCTGGACCGGTTCATGCGGGACCGGATTGCGGCCAAGGGGATTCCGCCCGAGCGCATTGTGGTGCTGCCGCCGTGGTCGCACGACGGCGAGGTGAGGTATGACGCGGCGGGGCGGGAGCGGTTCCGGCGGGCGCACGGTCTGGAGGGAAAATTTGTGGTGATGTATTCAGGGAACCACAGCCCGGTGCATCCGCTGGACACGCTGCTCGAGGCGGCGCGGCGGCTGGCCGGCCAGCCCGACGTGGTCTTTTGCTTTGTCGGCGGCGGGAGCGAGTGGCGCAGAATCCAGCAGGAGACGGGCGCCGGGGCGGGGACGGGCGCCATCCGGTGTCTGCCGTACCAGCCGTTGGCGGAGCTGTCGGCGTCGCTGTCCGCGGCCGATTTGCAGGTGGTGGTGATGGGGGACGCGATGCGCGGCCTGGTGCATCCGTGCAAGATTTACAACATCCTGGGCGTCGGCGCGCCGGTGCTGTACATCGGCCCCAGCCCGAGCCACATCACCGAGATTCTGGGCGCCCGGCCGGAATTGCAGGGATGGCCGTGGGCGTCGGTTCGGCACGGCCAGGTGGAGGAGGTGGTGCGGGCCATCCTGCGGTTCCGGCAGGAGGCGCCGGCGCGGTTCGAGCCCGGCCCCGGCGTTTGCGCCGCGTTTGGCCGTGAGACGATTCTGCCCCGATTGATCGAGGTGTTGGAGACGGCCAAGCCGTGAGGGGGCGCCGGCGCGCGGCGTTCCAACCGTCCCACCCTGCCGGCCCTCGGCGGACCATTTCCCCCCGTTCGTCCCCGGGCCTCCCGCCTCAGCGGACCCAATGCAATTTGCAGCGGTTGAACTGGTCCAGCAGCGCGCCGCGGTCCTGGTCGCGGTACCGTTCCGGCAGGTAGCGGCGGTCGGAGCAGGCGAGCACGGCGGCCAGCTCCTGCAACGCCAGCAGATTCGGGTCCAGCGGATCAATGAACGAGTTGACCGCCGTTTCGAGGTCGGCGCGCTGGACCTGGTCGTCGCGCCCCGCCAGCACCGCGCGCTCCTTGGCGCGGATGAGGATGGATTCGACGTCGCTGCCGGTCAGGGGCCGGTCGCCCAGCGTGTCGCGAATGTAATTGAGGATCGGCTTGCGCAGCTCGATTTTCTTCACGCGCGCGATGGTTTGGAACAGCTCGAGCACGTCGTCCGGCCCTTGCGCCGGAAACAGGGGAAGGCACAGGCCGAAGCGGCCCTGGCGTTTCATGTCAATCGCCAGCAAGTCCGGCCGCGAAGTCATCGCCACCCACAACTCCCGCCCCCGCAGGCTCGAATCGCCAATATGCGCGGCGAACGCGGCAAACACCCGCCCCGACACCCCGCTGTCTCCTTCCGCCTCGCGCGTCCCAAACACCGCGTCGGCCTCGTCCACCACCACAATCACCGGTCCCAGGGCGCGAATCGTCAGCAGGATGCGCATTTGCTGGCGCTCGGTGTCCCCGACCCACTTCGAGCGGAACTCGCCCATCTCCATGACCGGCAAACCGCATTCGCTGGCGAAGCAATCAATGAGAAAGGACTTGCCAACCCCGACGCGGCCCGGGACGAGGATGCCGCGTTCCAGCACATCGGTTTTGGCGTTTTTGATCAGCCAGGCCAGCTCCCGCAACCGTTCCTTGGCCGCGCGGTGCGTGGCCACCCAATCCAAACTCACTCCCGGCTTGGGGTCCTTGAACCGCACCAACCCCTGGCAAAACTCCTCGATGAGCCGCTTCTTGCTGGCCGACACATGCTCCTGCGTCACCCGCGTCCCGTTGCGAACCGCTTCGGCAACAAAATGCCGGATGCGCAACAGGTTCAACCCGGCCGTGCGGTTGGCCAGCTCCTCGGCCGTCAGGTCCGACCATTCGGACCACGGCCGGTTGCCGGCCAGGGCCTCCGCCCAGCCCGATTGCAGGAACCGGAGCCGTTCCGCCGCGTCGGGCAGGTCAATGCGCACCTGGGCCACATACGGGTTCTGCAGCAGCCGCGGATTCAGCTCCGCCGCCGACTCGGCCACCAAAAGAATCCCGATGTCCAGCGTGGCCATCTCGGGCGCCGCCGCCCATTTGAGCAGCGTCACCAGATTGAGCCGCTCCTCGGTGCTGGCGCCCGCTTCCTCGGTCGCCGGAATGAGTTTCTCCGGGAAATGAATGATCAGCGTGATGCCGCGCCACTTCTCCCGGTGGTCGGCCACGTGCAGAAAGAACCGCCGCAGCAACGGGGCCAGCCGGATGAACTCGCGGGGCAGGCCCGCCTGATGAAACTGCGTGTTCTCCACCGCATCGTAAATCTCCAGCCACTCGAAAAACCGCTTCTGCATGTCCGCGGTGCCGAAGGTCAGCCCCTCGCTGATATCGTAAAAGAGCAGACAACTGCGCTGGGGAAACAGCCGCCGCACCAGGAACCGCTGCAGCTCGACATACTCGACGCCGTTGCCCGCCTGCACGGGGAACAGGTCGAAGATGTTGCCGTGCAGGACGAACAGCGAGTAGGTGCCGCCGTTCCAGCGGCGCGCCAGCTCCAGCGCCCACCCGCGCAGCGGCAGCAGCGAACCGGATTCCACCGGGCTTTGGGCCGGCGCCGCCGCCAGGGGGGCGGGCTTGTGGCTCATCGAAGTCTGAGGGCGGGAAGAGGACATGGTTCTAGGAAGAATGGCGTTGACGCGCGGCGGAACGAACCGGTTTGGACGCGGCCGGAAGCGGGGGCGGCGCCGCCGGCGGGGCGGAGACCGTGGCCTCGTATCCCACGCGCTGTTCGGTGGCGGGCAGGTCGCCGACCAAATCCTTGAACTCGTCCAGTTGCGACAGCCACTTGTTGGTCTGGTCCAAATGCTCGACCGTCGCGTCAATCCGGGCCGTCAGGCTTTCCGCATTCCGCGTGGCGACCGCGTCGGCGCGGATCAACTTGATCTGCTGGTCAAGCCGGTCCTGTTCCGACACGACCAGGGCGAGGTTCTCCTCCGCCTGCTGAATGCGCTGCTGGCGTTTTCGAAGCACCTCGAGGCGTTCGAGGCGGGAATTGAGGTAGCGTTGTTTCCGTTCCAGCGCGGCCGGGTTGCCTTGCTGCTTCAGCGCCTCGGCCTCGGCGGTCAGCCGCGCGGCCTCGGTCTCGGCCTCCCGGAGCATCTGCGGCACATTCTCGGTGCGCTCGGTTTCCAGAAAGCGCTCGAGGGATTCCTCGATGCCCAGGAGCCGCAGCAACGTCCACATCAATTCATCCAGCTTGCGCAGCCGCGGATCGGTGGCGGGGTCCGCCGCGGCCAGCGGGTTGTCCGCCGTGGCGTTTTCAATGTCGCGGCACACGCGGGCCAGGGCGGCGTAGCGCTCGCGCCGCGGGTACGAAAGCGAACGCAGCAGCGCCTCGCGGCGTTGCTGGAACTCGGCCAGTTTCTGCGCCTCGCCCAGCCGCTCGGCGTTCTGCCGCCGCCGCTCCACCCACCGCCGGAATACCGGCAAGTCCGGCAGGTAAATCCACCCCAACAGGTAGGCCGTGACCCCGGCAATCAGGCCCAGAACGTGCGCGCTCAAAAAGCCCGCGCCCAGCGTGAGCAAACCCAGCACCGCGTGATGCGGACTCTGGAAGAACTCGCGGCGGTAATTTGGCGTCTGCGCGTCCATGGACATCCGATGGCCAATGATGATTGCCCGCAGGGCGATTGTCTATTCATTCATGTCACCCGCCAGCCCGCGCGGCGGCGGCGCGCTCGAGCCCGCCCCGGCCCCCGTCACACCTTCAACTCGGAAGGCGCGCCCGAGACATCCTCCAGCCGCTGCAACAGCATCTGGCAGAAATTCACAAACCACGGCTTGCGCCGGCTCTCCTCGGGCGACTCGCCCGGCCGCGGCACCTTCAACACGTCCACCAACCGTCCCGGGTTGGCCGCCATCAAAAACACGCGGTCCCCGAGATAAACCGCTTCCTCGACCGAGTGCGTCACCAGGAAGACGGTGCCCTGTTGCTCGTTCCAGAGCCGGATGAGCAGTTCCTGCATGCGGAGCCGAATCCCCGGGTCCAGCGCGCCGAACGGCTCGTCCATCAGGAGAATGCGCGGCTGCAACACCAGCGTGGCGGCAATCGCCACCCGTTGCTGCATCCCCCCCGACAACTCCGAGGGATACTTCCGTTCGGACCCCTCCAACCCCACCTTCTTCACCCATTCCCGGGCGCGGTCCAGCCGTTCGGAACGCGGCATCCCCCGCAGGCGCAGCCCGAAGGCGATGTTGTCCAGCACGTTCAGATGCGGCAGCAACGAGTACTTCTGGTCCACCAACCCGCGGTCCGGCCCCGGCTCCTCAACCGGCTTGCCAAACACCAGCGCCTCGCCGCTCGTGGGGGGAAAGTGCGGCTTCAGCCCGGCAATGGTCCGGAGAATGGTGGACTTGCCGCAGCCCGACGGTCCGACAATGGTCACCAGCTCGCCCCGGTCCGGCGCGTCCTCGACCACAAACGACACGTCTTGAATCGCCACCTTCGCATCCGGCCCCTCCCCAAAACATTTCGTCACCTTCCTGAACGCGACGACATCCGGCCGCACGGCCATGCCCGGCGCGGGCGCGGGCGCCGGCACGCCGGGTTCCGGGGATTTCAACTCGACCGTCGGGTGAGGGTCGCCCGGCGCGGGGGCCGGCCGGGATGCTTCAGGCGCCGTCATTTCTTCCTCCGATACGGGAACAACAGCTCGCCGCCCAGCCGCCAGAGCTGGTCGCAGGCGACGGCAATCAGGACAATGACAATGATGACCGCAAAAATCGCGGCGGTCTGGCTGCGGCGCTCGGAAACGCCAATGAGCGCCCCCAGGCCGTACTCCGGCCGCACGAAAACCTCGGCCATGATAATCCAGCCCCAGCCCACCCCATACACGCCGCGCAAATGTTCCCAAATGTTGGCTTGCGCGACGGGAAACAACACATGCCGCACCAGTTGCCACTGCGTCGCCCCCTTGGTCACCGCCACATCCAGAAACGCCGGCGCCACATCGGCAATGGCCTTGATCACCAGCGGCAGCAGCGCCACAAAACAGCCGATGAACAAAAAGCCCACCTTCTGCGTCTCGCCCGTCCCGAACCACGTCATGCTCAGCGGAATGAAGACGACAATCGGCACATACGCCCCCGCCAGCGCCAGCGGCCGAAAGAACGCGGCGACTGATGGAAACGTCGCCATGTAAACGCCCAACGGCACGGCGATGATGGCCGCCAGCAAAAAGCCCGCCGTCACCCGCAGCCACGAGGTGAACGCGCTCCGCACCAGCCCCTGCTCCAAATGCAGCGGCCCAAACGCCTTCACCACCTCGACCGGGCTCGGCAAAATCAGCGGCTGCACCATCCGCTCGCCGGGCTCGCCCCGGGTCACCATCCACCACACCAGAACCAGCGACACGACAAACAGCGCCGTCAACCCCAGCGCTTTCGGCAGCGGCAGCTCGCCGCGAACCCGCAGTTTTGCCACCCGCACAATCGCGGTGAGCACCCCGACGAAGGCGACCGCGAAGATCAGGAATCCGAGCATCGTCTTGAAAAACGCTTCCGACCGTCGCCGGCCCGCTCAGGACCCGGCCTCGAGCGGGAAGACCTTCACTTCCACCCGGCGGTTGCGTTTGTTGTGTTCCGGGTTGCTCGGGTCGGTGCTGCCCGGCAGCGGATTGTCCCACCCGTTCCCCACCACTTTGAATTTGTTCGGGTCGAACTGGTATTTGTCCATGATCGCCTTGCGCACCGCGTCGGCGCGGTCATACGAAAGCTGCCGCACCAGATCGGCGGGCACGATGCCCTTCCGGCTGGCGTCGGTGTTGCCTTCGATGATGATGTAGGCGTTGCCGAACCGCCCGGCCAGCTTGCCAATTTCCTCGAGCGTGGCGGGAATCGTCGGGTCATACTCCGGATTCAACACCGCCTTGTTGGGCTCGAAGGAAATCATCACCGCCTTGGTCAGCACCTGCCCCGGCCCCGCCTCGGCGCTGAGCTTCATCATCGCATCCGGCCGGAACGTGGGCTGCGACAAATCGCGCACGGTCTTGTATTCGTCCGCCAGGGCCGCCAGCACGTTGGCCGCCTTCACCTTCGCCGCCGGCACGGTGGCGCTGATCGTGCCCAGCGACTTGTAAATCGCCGAGGCGCTGTTCCACACCACGTCGAAATTCGCCGGGTTGAACGGGTCCAGGAAGAACTTCGCGTTCTCGCGATAGTTCGTCAGGTGCGCGTCGCCCTCGACAATCCCGCCGTCCTTGCCCACCATCTGCAGGCAGTCCTCCTCCGGAATCTTGAACGCGGCCGACAACGCGCGCGCCGCCGTGGGCGGGTCTTTCCGCACCAGGTCCATGCCCTCGAAAATCCCGCGCACCAGCCCCGACACAATCTCCGGATGGTCCCGGAAAAAGTCGTTGCGCACGGCCCACACGTCCGCGATGAGATGGTTGGCCGTGCTGGTCGTCACCACCAGCCGCGTCCCCTTCAGCTTTTCCGTCACCACATAAATATCCGGCGCCCACCCCACAAACGCGTCAAAGGACGGGTCCTGCACGAAAATCTTCGCCGCCGACGGCGCGTCGGCCGACCACTTGAAATCCACCTCCCCCGGGTCAATCCCCGCGTCAATCAACAAAGACATGATGAAATAGTGGCTCGGCGAGTTCTGCGCCAGCACCACCTTCTTGCGCTTGCCCCCCGTCGCCCGAAAATCATTGATCGTGCGAATCTCGCCCCGCGCCACAATGCCGTCCCCGCCCGCCGACCAGTCCACCTGCTGGCAGACCACCGGCACCGTGCGCGTGTCCTTCACCAGCTCGGGCGCAAACAGCGCAATCATGTCCAGCGTGCCCCACAGGATGTGGCTCTGGCCGCTGGCAAACAGGTCCCGCGCCTTGACCGGGTCGTCCACCACGCTGAGCCGCACATAAAAACCGTGCTTCCGCGCGAACACGCTCTGGTCGTTCGGTTCCATGCCGGCATTGGCCAGGATGATCGGCGCCCACCCGGGCCAGACGTTGATCGGAAACTCCACCACCAGTTTTCCGTCCTTGGTGTTCTTGACATAATCGCTCACCCCGGTGACGGCCGGGATGGCCGACCGGTCCACCAGCGTCGCCACATTGGTCCCGATCAGCAGCGGAATGTCCGCCGGCGTTTCCCGCGCCGCCTGCACCGCTTTGCGCACCTCATCCACGTTCACGGACCGGACCTCGGTCTTGCTCTTGGGCGCAATCTTGTCCCACCAGCGCCAGGCGCCGAAGCCGGCGACGGCCAGGATCAGGAGGGTCAAAACAATCTTTCCACGTGCAGTCATAAAACAATCTCAGGTTGAGGGTTGTGCGTTGTGAAAGTTTCCCGCCGCGCGCTCATTTCTCGGGGATTTTCTGCCGTTCGGGCGGGGCCGGCGTGGCGGCGGGCGCGGCCGCCGCTTCGGGTTGCACCATGCCCATCTTCTTTTTGTATTCCTGGAACAGCACCGCGCCCCGCGCCCGGCGGGCCTCCTGCTGGCGGGTGATGTTGGACCCCATTTCCTTGGCCAGGTCGAGCGTGGCCCGCATCTGCCCCTCGCCCGCCGCGGCCGACTGCCGCAGTTGCTGCATGGATTGGGACATTTCCCCGCCCATCATCCCCTGCAGCTCGGTGATGGAACTTTTCATCATCCCGGCCAGGTTCTCGAGCGACCGGCCAATGGCCACGCGGGCCTTGGTGGCCTCAAACTCGCGCTGGAAACGCTGAATCTCGCGCAGGCTCTCGGCGATGATGCTCGTGTTCTGTTGGTAAAGCTGCTCGAGGTTCTGGGCCTGCGCCTGGTTGTCCGCCAGGTCCTGCTCGAGCGTCGCCAGCTCCTCCGCGTAGTGCGCCCCGTTGGCCTCGTCATTGGCCGCCGCCGCCGCCTGCAACAAGCCCTGCAGCTCGGTCCGCTGCCGTTCCTGGCGCTTGATTTGGTCTTTCAACAGCGCAATCTGGCCCGCCAGTTGCCCGTTGGCGTAATGGGCTTTGTCGGCCTTGGCCTTGGCGTCGCGGATGCCGCGCTCGACCACGGCCTGGTTGATGGCGTCGGTCTCGGTCGCTTTCTCGGCCATCAGGCCGAGCCAGATGAACAATCGTTTGATGGCTCTGAACATGGGATTCCTTTCGCTTACTTCCGGGGTTCTTCGTCTTCCAGCAGAATTTTCTTTTGCAGGATGTAGTCCAACTGCGCATTGAGCTGCTTCTCGTCCGCGGCCCCCACCACGGTGGCCCCGAGCTTTTTCACCGGCTCAAACACCTTCGCGTCCACGTCGAACGCCACGAAATGGACCGACACCCCGGCCCCTCGCTCCGCCGCGCGCTTCTGCAGCGCGGGCAGAACCACCTCGGGACGGGGACCGGCGGTGTTCATGCCGTCGGTGATGACCAGCACGTGTTTGCGGGGCAACGGCGACCGGAGCACCGCCTGGCCGGCCGCGTTCAGCGCGTTGCCCAGCGGCGTATTCCCATCCGGACGGGTGAATCCGCCGGCCCATTTCTCGAGGGCATCCGCATCCAACGGGCCCAGCGGAATGACCGCCCGCGCCCCGGCCCCCTGGAACACAAACAGTCCCGCATGCAGGCTCCGCGGCGCGCCGGCCGGGGCGTTGGTCGCATAGGCCCGAAGCTGGCCGGCCACCGCCACGAGCGCCCGATTGGCGATCTGATACTTGGGCTCGGCCTGACCCCCGCGGCCGGGCACCGTCTCCCGCATGCTGCCGGACGTGTCATAAATAATCGCCACGGCCAGGCCGTCGGGTTCGGCGGCGAACGACGGCGTCGCGCCCACGATGAGTGCCGCCAGGGCGAAACCGGCGGCCAGCAGCGGAATGCGTTTCATAAACAGGCTGCAACCGACACCTGACCCCAACTGTGAAAACCAAGTTATGGATAACAGCGTGCGCATAGTGTGTCAACCTATCGCTGAGCCGCCGCGCGTTTGCATCTATAAAATGCCGCGGCATTTGTAACGCCTCGCCTCGTGTCAAACATGAGGCTTGCCCTCCCCGGCCCCCCTTCCCATGCTCCCCAACATGAAAAAACTTCTCGTGACCCTGACCGCCGCCGGCGGCATTACCTGGCTCGGAGAAGACCCCGTCCCCGCCGCCCCCGCCGACTGGGCCGTCGCCGACCCCGTCCTCGCCCAATACTTCGAGACCGAAACCCGCCGCCTGGCCGATGCGTGCCTGGCCCAAATCCAAACGCTGGCGGATTGGAAAGCCCGGCGGCAAGAGTGCCGCCGTCAACTCCAGGAAATGCTCGGCTTGTGGCCCCTCCCCGAACGCACCGACCTCAAGCCGGTCATCACCGGCAAACTCGAACACGCGGAATTTTTCGTCGAGAAACTCCATTTCCAGGCCTCCCCCGGCCTCTATGTCACCGCCAATCTTTACCTCCCGAAAAATCTGGATAAACCCGCCCCGGCCATCCTCTACGCCTGCGGCCACAGCCGCGCCGTCACCAATGGCGTCGTCTGCGGCAACAAGACCGGCTACCAGCACCACGGCGCCTGGTTCGCTCGCAACGGCTATGTCTGTTTGGTCATTGACACCGTCGAGCTGGGCGAAATCCCCGGCGTCCATCGCGGCACTTACTCCGAAAAACAATGGTGGTGGAACTCGCGCGGCTACTCCCCCGCCGGGGTCGAAACCTGGTTCGGCCTCCGCGCCCTCGACTACCTCTGCTCCCGCCCCGAAGTGGACCGCGAACGCATCGGCATGACCGGCCGCTCCGGCGGCGGCGCCTACACCTGGACGGTCGCCGCCCTGGATGACCGCGTCAAAGTCGCCGTCCCCGTCGCCGGCATCACCGACTTGCGCAATCACGTCGTGGACGGCGCCGTCGAAGGCCACTGCGACTGCATGTTCTTCGTCAACACGTATCGCTGGGATTTCGCCCAGGTCGCCGCGTTGCTCGCCCCGCGCCCCCTCCTGTTCAGCAACTCCGACAAGGACTCCATCTTCCCCCTGGATGGGGTGCTGCGGCTGCATGACCAGCTCCGCCGCCTCTACCAGCTCTATCAGGCCGGCACCAACCTCGGCCTCCTCATCACCGAAGGACCTCACGCCGACACCCAGGACCTCCAGGTCCCCGCCCTCCGCTGGTTCAACCGCTGGCTCAAAAATGATTCCTCCCCCGTCGAAACCGCCGCCGTCAAATTCTTCGCCCCCACCGAGCTGCGGGTCTTTGACCAACTCCCGGCCGACGCCATCAATCCGCGCGTGGCCGAGACGTTTGTCCCCCGCGCAGCCCCGGGCCCGCTCCCGCAATCCGGGCTGATCCAGTCCCTCGAGGAAAAAGTCTTTCGCGGCTGGCCCGCCCCAGCCCGCCCGGTCCAGCCCGGCCTCACCGCCCAGGCGCGGGAAGCCGGCCTGCGCTGCCGGACCTTCAACTTCACCAGCCAGGACCACGTCCCCCTCCAGTTCCACCTCCTTCAACCCGCCAAAGTCCGCAAACCCCGGCGCCTGGTCCTGTCAATCGTGGACACCGCAGACTGGACCGCCGCCCCCTTCGCCTCCGTGCTGCGCGGGGAATGGCAGGCCGCCGAATTGGCCGCGCTCCGCGACCAGCTCGAACGCGAGAGCGCCGCACTCGCCTTCTTCGCGCCGCGCCTGGTCAAACCCGAAGAACTGGCCAGGCTCCCCCAGAAAAAAGCCAACCAAATCCGGCGCCGCTTCATGCTGCTGGGCCAGACGCTCGACAGCATGCGCGTCTGGGACATCCGCTGCGCCGTCCAGGCGCTGCGCAGCCTCCCCGAGCTCCAGCGCGCGCCGCTGACCGTGCGCGCCGCCGGCTCCATGGGCGTCAACGCCGCTTATGCCGCCTTGTTCGAGCCGGACATCGCCCGCCTCGAGCTGGCCGCCTTGCCCGCCTCCCACATGGAAGGCCCCGATTACCTGAACGTGTTGAGGGTGGCCGACATCCCGCAGGTCTTGGAGTGTCTCCGCGACCGGCTCGAAATCGAACCGGCCCCCAAGCAGCGCCCAAGCCCTCCAGCCCAATGACCGTCACCGCCGGGCTTGCTGAATCTGGTCGAAAACGCCGCCCTCCCCAAAATGGGTTTTCTGCGCGGCCGCCCACCCGCCAAACACCTCGTCCAGGGTGAACAATTCCACCTTCGGAAAATCCGCCGCATACTTCGCCGCCACCGACTCCAGCCGCGGACGGTAATGGTGCCTGGCCACGATTTCCTGCCCTTCCGGCGTGTACAAAAACTCGAGGTAGGCTTTCGCCACCGCCGCCGTCCCCCGCCGGCTGACCACCCGGTCCACCCACGCCACCGGCGGCTCCGCCAAAATGCTGACCGAAGGGGTCACCCGCTCGAATTTGTCCGCCCCCGCCTCCTTTATGGAAAGGATGGCCTCGTTCTCCCAAGTGATGAGCACGTCGCCAATCCCGCGCTGCACAAAGGTCGTCGTCGCTCCTCGGGCCCCCGTGTCCAGCACCTTGACGTTCCCATACAGCCGGCTCACAAACTCCCGGGCCCGGGCCGGGTCATTCCCCAGCTTCTTCAGCGCGTAGCCCCACGCCGCCAGATAATTCCACCGCGCCCCGCCCGACGTCCGCGGGTTGGCCGTCACAATCTCCACCCCCGGCCGCGCCAGGTCATCCCAGTCTTTGAGGCCCTTGGGATTGCCCCGGCGAACCAGAAACACAATCGTCGAAGTGTAAGGCGAGCTGTTGTGGGGCAGCCGTCGCTGCCAGTTGGCCGGCAGCAACCGTCCCCTGGCCGCTATCATGTCAATGTCATACGCCAGCGCCAGCGTCACCACGTCCGCCGGCAATCCGTCTATCACCGCCCGGGCCTGCTTTCCCGACCCCCCGTGCGATTGCTGAAACACCACTTTGTCCCCGGTCCGCGCCTCCCATTGCCGCGCAAACACCGCGTTAACCTCTTGATACAGCTCGCGCGTGGGGTCATACGACACGTTCAGCAGCCGGATTTCCCCCGCCGCCAACGAAACCGTCATCCCCGCCGCCAGCAACGCGCCCAGGCCGGCCCCAATGCTTCTATGATGCACTACCATTGTCTCCAACCCTAATCCCGTTGCCCGCCCGGAGTCAAAGCCACTCCCTCGAGCACGCCCGTTCCCGGGTCCAGACCGCCCGAATCCCCCGCTCGCCTCCGGCCAGCGCCGCGACCGCAACCTCGCCTCTCGCCATGCCCGGGCGGCCCGGGGTTTCCCCGGGACCAAACTCCGCCCCTTCCCCGGGCCGCGAATCGTGCCTGGCACCGATTGTTGCCCCGCCACCCCGGCCTATTGTGATCCGAGAACATGTTTCACGGTCGTCACGAGCGCGGTGTCAATCGAAGTCCGCTCGCTGTCGCGTCCCCTGCGCGCCTCGGGCTTCTACTCCTTTCACTCGCCCTGACCGTCGGTTCGGGCGCCAGCCTCTCCGGCTCCCCCGCAGCCGGGCCGAAACTCTGGCAGCCCGTCCAACCGGACGCCGTCGGCGCCGAATTCACCCGGCCCGGCCCCAAGCCCGAAAAGGCCCTTTTCGTCAAGCTGAACCACGCGGCGCTGAAGAGCCATCTCGCCCGGGCCGCCACCGAAACCGCCCGGGCTCCTCATCACGAGCCGGCCACCCTCTCCCTGCCCCTGCCGGATGGCACGGAAGCCGAATTCCAATTTGTCGAATCCCCGGTGCTCGCCCCGGAGCTGGCCGCCCGCTTCCCGGAAATCAAAACCTACGCCGGTTGGAGCGCCGCCAGCCCGGCCGCCAGCGTCCGCTTCGACTCCACTCCCGCCGGCTTTCACGCGCAAATCCTTTCCCCCCATGGCGCCGTCTATATCGAACCCTTCGGCCCGGCCGAAACCAATCTCCATGTCTGCTACTACAAACGGGATTGCCGGCCCCCGGCGGCGGCGTTCCAATGCCTGACCCCCGCCTCCCGCCCCGCGCCCCTTCACGCCTCCCGGCCCGCGACCCTGTCGGCCGCGGCCCCCGCCGGAAGCCTCCGCAGCTACCGCCTCGCCTGCGCCGCCACCGGCGAATACACCCGCTTCCACGGCGGCACCGTCGCCGCCGGCCTCGCCGCCATCGCCTCGGCGGTCAACCGCGTCACCGGCATCTTTGAAACCGAGCTCGGCATCCGGCTGGTCCTGGTGGCGGACAACGACCGCCTGGTCTATACCAACCCCAACACCGATCCCTACACCAGCGGCAACCTCGCGCTCATGCTCTCCCAGAACCAGGCCAACCTCGACGCCACCCTCGGCAGCGCCAACTATGACCTCGGCCACGTCTTCAGCACCGAGGGCGGCGGCCTGGCCGCCATCGGCGTCCTGGGCCTCGACGGCTGCAAAGCCTTCGGCCACACCGGCGTCCCCGCCCCCGCCGGCGACGCATTTTATATTGACTACGTCGCCCATGAGCTCGGCCACCAGTTCGGCGCCCAACATACCTTCAACGGCACCAACTCCGCCTGCGCCGTCAGCCGCTGCGAGGACAGCGCCTACGAACCCGGCAGCGGCTCCACCCTCATGGCCTACGCCGGCCTTTGCGGCGCCGACAATCTCCAGCCCCACAGCGACCCCTATTTCCACGCCATCAGCCGCGAACAAATCCTCCAGTGTGTCGCGTCCAGCCCCGCCCCGGCCGGGCCGGTGTTCAACACGCCGGCCAACACCGCGCCCGAAGTCAGCGCCGGCCCCAACTTCCTCATTCCCGCGAACACCCCCTTCGAGCTGACCGCCTCCGCCAGCGACCCGGATGGCGACCCGCTGACGTTCTGCTGGGAACAGCTCGATTTGGGACCCCCCTTGCCGCCCGGCGGCCCCGGCAACGCTGCCGGCCCCCTGTTTCGCTCCTTCAGCCCCTCCACCAGCCCGCGCCGGACCTTTCCCCGCCTCGCCGACATTCTGGCCAACACCGCCACGCCGGGCGAAACCCTGCCCGCCACCAGCCGCACCTTGAACTTCCGCGTCACCGCTCGCGACAACCACCCCGGCGGCGGCAACGCCGCCACCTCCGACATGCAGGTCGTGGTCGTGGCCGGCGCCGGCCCCTTCCGCCTCACCTCGCCCGGCCGCGGCGTGGCCTGGTCGGGCGCCCAAACCGTCACCTGGGACGTCGCCGGAACCACCAACGCCCCCATCCTTGCCACCCACGTCACCCTGCTCCTCTCGACGGATGGCGGCCTCTCCTTCCCCTTCGTCCTGGCCGCCGGCGTCCCCAACACCGGCTCCTGCGGGGTCCGGCTTCCGGACGTGACCACCTCCGAAGCCCGCGTCCGGCTTCAAGCCGACGGCCATATTTTCTTTGACATCTCGCGGGCCAATTTCTCCATCTCCCCCGCCGGCCCCGCCCCCCCGCCCCGCATTCAGTCTCTCCAGGTCGCCAACGGCGCCGCCGTCATCACCTGGACCTCGACGCCCGGCCGCGCCTACCGCCTCGAATCCCGGGACCGGATGCCCGATGGAATTTGGCTCGAGGCGTCACCGCCGGTCATCGCCGTGGGTCCAGCCACCAGCGCCACCAACACGCTCGGCGCCGCCGCTCAACGCTTCTATCGCGTCGTGGAATTGCGCTGAAGCTCCCCCCGAATCGAACCGGCGGCCGCCGCCCCGCCACCGCCTTCCGCCCCCTCACTTCGTCTGGGCGAACAACATGAAAACCCGTGGGCCCTTGTCCGTCTGCAGTTGATACTTTTCCTCCTGGGGCCCATGCGGCACCGCCAAACCGTCGCACCCCTTGTCGTAGGTCGGCTTGCCGTCCACCAGCAGCATGTAGTGATGCGTTCGGTTGCCCTGAAGATGATGCAGCGTCACATGCCACGCATCCAAAACGCTGTCGCGCGCCAGCGGCACCGGCTGCCAGTGCGTGAACGACCCCACCACCTCCACCCGCTTCGGCTCCTCCGTCTGCCCGTCCGGCAGCCGCCACCGGAACACTTTCGAAAACGTCGGCCCCCGCGAATACTCGCGAACCAACGGCGCGCTGTTCGCCGGCGGCTCGGGAATGACCGGTCCTCCCTTGTGACCCGCTTTGCGCCCAAACAAACTTCCAAAACTCGATAACATATCTGCAACAAACCCGCAAAAACTACCGCCCTTCCCCACCCGACACAAGCACCCTTGTTTCAGATTTCTGATTGGACAGCCCCGCCCCGCTGATGACAGGATTTGCTGGATCGAAGTTGAGATTGCACATGAGCTTATCCAAAAAACAGTTGTGGCGCCGTTTCCAGCAACACTACTCCGAATACCCTGACTTGGGCCTCGCGCTCGACCTCAGCCGAATGCGGTTCCCGGACGAGTTCTTCCCCCTCATGGAGCCGCGCATCCAGCAGGCCTTCGTCGAAATGGCTGCGCTCGAACGCGGCGCCATCGCCAACCCGGACGAAAACCGCAGGGTCGGCCATTATTGGCTCCGCAATCCCGCCCTTGCCCCCTCCCCCGACCTCACCCACGCCATCGAACAAACCGTCGCCGACATCAAATCCTTCGCCGCCGAGGTCCATGCCGGCCGCATCCACGGCGCAACCGGCCCGTTCAAGTACATTCTCCTTATCGGCATCGGCGGGTCCGCGCTCGGCCCCCAGTTCGTCGCCCATGCCCTCGGCCATCCCCACAAGGACAAACTCACCCCGTTCTTTTCGGATAACACCGATCCGGATGGATTCGACCGCCTCCTCGCCCAACTTGATGGCCGCTTGGGCCAAACCCTCTGCATTGTTGTCTCCAAGTCCGGCGGCACCAAAGAAACCCGCAACGGCATGGTCGAGGCCGAGGCCGCTTTCAAAAAAGCCGGCCTCAACTTCAGCCAGCACGCCGTTGCCATCACTCGCGAATCGAGCGCCCTCGACGATTTCGCCAGGCAAAATGGCTGGCTCCGCCGCTTCCCAATGTGGGACTGGGTCGGAGGCCGAACCAGTGAGCTTTCCGCTGTCGGGCTCCTCCCCGCCGCCCTCCAAGGCATTGATATTAACGGCTTGCTGGACGGAGCCCGTGCTTGCGACATCGTCACTCGACAGCCAAACACGCGCTCCAATCCGGCGGCTCTCATGGCCTTGATGTGGTATTACAGCGGTAACGGTAAAGGCGACAAGAACCTCATCATTTTACCCTACAAAGACCGCCTCGAGCTCTTCTCCAGATACCTTCAGCAGCTCATCATGGAGTCTCTTGGCAAGGAACTTGACCGCGATAAGAAGGTCGTCAACCAAGGCCTGACCGTCTTCGGCAACAAGGGTGCCACCGACCAGCACTCCTACATCCAGCAACTGCGCGAAGGTCTCAGCAACTTCTTTGTCACGTTTATCGAAGTGCTCAAAGACCGGGACGGTCACTCGATTGAAGTTGAGCCGAGTGTGACCTCGGGTGACTACCTTTCAGGGTTCATGCTGGGCACGCGCGAGGCACTTTTTGACAAGAATCGCGAATCAATAACGTTAACGTTGCGCGAAGTCTCCCCATTCTCGGTCGGGGTCCTTATCGCTCTCTTCGAACGCGCTGTCGGGCTTTACGCTTCACTAATTAACGTTAACGCCTACCACCAACCAGGCGTTGAGGCCGGAAAAAAAGCCGCCTCCACCGTTATCGAAATCCAAAGAAAAATCTTAAGTTTCCTCTCAACTCATCCAACCGATTTCACCGCCGACCAATTGGCTGAGGCTATCGGACAACCCGACGACGTCGAAACCGTGTTCAAGATTTGCGAGCACTTGTCCGCCAACCCGAGCCGCAGTCTTATCAAGAAATCAGGGTCTGGCCCAGCCAACCACACTTACTGCATGACAAAACCCGGTCCCTGAGGACACGACCGCTTTCGTCCAGCTCCACGAACTTCAAGCCTTTCCACGCGCCCAAAACCAGCAAACCCTCTCGGGGGGGCGACGCCCCGCATAACGATGAATAATGCTGTGTCAACCTGTGCCGATTCGGTGATGGCGACGAGACGGCGCCGTCCCGTCGCCGTGGCCTGCCCTCGCAACCAGGAACTTCCTGGGACGAGACATCCCAGCCCCTATCCAGACCCTCAATGACTTCGGGGGAGGCGACGTCTCGTCGCCGTCATACGGTCCTCCCTCCCCCGGATTGGTAGGGACGCGCGCCGAGCCGCAGACCGGCCCCGTGCAGTTCTGCGTCTTTCTGCGTGGTCTGCGGGCCTGCGCTTCCTACCACGAAAGCTAAAGGCTGAGGTGGGGGGCACGGAGCCCAGGAAGCATGTCCTACGCGTGACCGGCCAAAGAAGGGACCACGGATTTCGCGGATTTCGCGGATGAGCGGGACGCCCCACACTGCGGGCAACGTCGTTGGGCCGGACAGCGCCATTTCTGCCGCCATTCCCTCCGGCCCTTTCTTATCCGTGTCATCCGCGCCATCCGCGGTCAGATCCACCCCCTCGGGGCGGCGATGTCCCGTCGCCCTGCCCGCCCCCTCGCAACCCAAAACTTTCTGGGACGAGACGTCCCAGCCCCTATCCAGACCCTCAATCACCTCGGGCCTCGAGACATCCCCTCGCCACACCCACCACACCCTCTCAACGCCCGTCATCAGTTCGGGACTTCCCCTGCCCATTCCCCTAGCCGTCTTCAAAACCCTGAAAGGGTTTCAGACAGTAGCCGGGTGTAAGGCCGTAAGGCCGCCACCCCCGGTCCCCCGTCCCCACAACGTCCAGCCCCCTCCGCTTGCGGAGGGGGTTGGGGGTGGCGGCATCCCAGAGTCTCCGCAAGCCGTCAGTCCCGATGAATCGCGATCCTCCGCGATACCACGGCGACGAAACAAACCTCACCGAGGGAGCCTCCCCCGGGCGAACGGAGCGTGTGCGTGCCGAGGCGCAGACCGGGTCCGCTCAGTTCTGCGTCCTTCTGCGTGGTCTGCGGGCCTGCGCTTCCTACCACGAAAGCTAAAGGCTGAGGTGGGGGGCACGGAGCCCAGGAAGGATGCCCTACGCGTGACCAGCAAAGAACCGACCGCGGATTTCGCGGATTTCGCGGATGAGGTGCAAGCCTGACGGCCTGTGGCGTGACCGACCCCACCCACATGTCCCTGACAGCACCATCCTTGCCGTCATTCTCTCCAGCTCTCTCTTATCCGCGCCATCGGTGCCATCCGCGGTCAAACTGGGTTAGAGAGGGGGCTGGTGGTTGAGGCGCAGCCCAGGTCCGCTCAGTTCTGCGTCTTTCTGCGTGGTCTGCGGGCCTGCGCTTCCTACCACGAAAGCTAAAGGCTGAGGTGGGGGGCACGGAGTCCAGGAAGGATGCCCTACGCGTGACCGGCCAAAGAAGGGACCACGGATTTCGCGGATTTCGCGGATGAGCGGGACGCCGCACAGGGCGGGTAATGTCGCTGGGCCGGACAGCGCCATTTCTGCCGCCATTCCCTCCGGCGCTTTCTTATCCGTGTCATCCGCGCCATCCGCGGTCAGATCCACCCCCGCGGGGCGGCGATGTCCCGTCGCCCTGCCCGCCCCCTCGCAACCCAAAACTTTTTCTGGGACGAGACGTCCCAGCCCCTATCCTTCTGGGACGAGACGTCCCAGCCCCTATCCTTCTGGGACGAGACGTCCCAGCCCCTATCCAGACCCTCAATGACTTCGGGGGAGGCGACGTCTCGTCGCCGTGGCCCCCTAGCGCGGGCGAATGACCGCGCAAATTGAAGGCGGGCCAGCGGCACCGCACCCTAAGACGCGTTCGGAACCACTTCGCCTTTTTCAAGTTCGCTGCCGCTGCCGCCGTCTTGCAGACTGTCTTGTCGGAGCGCGCCTGATAGGTTAGGAGATAAAG
>JARKQH010000090.1 GCA_029974925.1 Verrucomicrobiota bacterium | reverse complement strand
CTCATGAACGCCGTCCACGCGGCGCTCGTGGAGACCTTCGGCATCCCCGAGCCGGACCGCAACATCCGCTTCCAGGAGTACGCCCCGGACGAGTGGCTGCTGCCGCCGGGCAAGTCGGAGAAGTACATCCTCGTGGAGGTTTTCGCCTTCGCCGGGCGCAGCCCCGAGGCCAAAGGCAAACTTTTCGCCAAGGTGGTGGAGAACCTGGGCGCGCTTGGCGTGCCCGCGCTGGACATCTTCGTGATCGTGGTGGACCAGCCCCGCGAGAACTGGGGCATCAGGGGCGGCCAGCGCGCCGACCTGGTGAACCTGGGGTACGAGGTGAAGGTCTAGTGTCGCGTCCTTGAAATCCGTTCGGATGGATTTTCAAGGCAAGCAGCCAAAATAATTTATTTTAATGTTGAAAAACATATTCAGGTTTTTCAACATCGCGACACTACCAGCCTGTTGATGAAGTCGATTCTTTCAGCCTGTTCAAAAAACTCGCTGGCAAGGCGCAGGGAACAAGCCAAGCCCGAAGCGTATTTCCCATACGTGAGGGTTTTGGCTTGTTCACTGCAACGCAGCCGGCGAGGATTTTTCAACGGGCTGCCAGGGCCTGGGTTGGCGCGCGCCCGGAAGACGGACGCGCGCTTTTGACGGGTTTTCGCTTCAGGATGTCACCGCGATGCCGGGCAGCGGCTTGCCAGCGGCGTCGATGTGGCCTCCCATGTTGCCCGGGGCGTAGGGCGCGGGGGCATGGGGCTTGAACTCCACCGTCTTGTTCCAGCGAGCCAGCACCCCCTGGTAGACCTCAAGGTCCGTGCGGCCGGTGAAAGTCCTGCCGTTCGGCAGCTTGGCCCAGAGGCCGCTGGCCGTCTCGTCGTGGGCCGGGCCCGTGGCGTTGCCTTTGATGGCCGCGTAGGCCTTGCCTGGCGTCTTGAATCCCGCTCCGCGCCCCGTCAGGCGCTGCTTCATCCACTCCAGGGTCATGTCCGAAAGGTCGCTCCCCCGGTTGGTCACGGGGTAGCCGCCGCCCACGTCGGCGTGGCCGCCCGCGAAGAGCGCCTGGGTCACGTTGTCTGCCTGATCCCACAGCGTGGGGGTGAACACCTCCCGGCGGTCGTCCACGGAGATGGCGTGGATTCCCGCCTGGACCTTGGCGCTCAGGGCCGTGTCCACGAACCTGAACGCGTCGTATTCGCCGCGCTCGTTGGGCAGGGCCGGGATGCCAAGCGCGCCCACGGTGTCGAACACGGCCACGGTCGAAATCTTTTTCACCTCCACGAAGGTGTCGCCAGTGAGCGCTTCGGCCACCAGTCCGGGCAGGAAGAGCAGCGCGGCCTTGAACTTGCCCAGGATTGTTGGTGTGGCGGCCAAGCAGTCCTGCCTGTAACTGCGCCAGGCGGCCGCGCCCAGGGTGTAGGCCCGCACCTTGTCGTCGCCCACGGCGGCAGGGGCGAGCAGTCCGTTCTTGCAGATCAGCCCGGCCAGGGCGCGCGCCGTGTACGCGCCCCTGCTGAAGCCCACGATGTGGATGGCGTCCCCAGGGACGTACATGCGCGAGATGTAGGTGTAGCCGCGCACGATGCGCTTGATGATGCCCGCCCCGGTGGCCCCGCCAAGCAGCTTCACGATGGGGTTCTTCGAGTCCCCGACCCCGTGGATGTATTTCGCCGCCTGCACGAGGGCCCCGCCTGCGTACAGCTCGCGTTCCTGCTCGTTCTGCAGGAGTTTCGAGTCTGACGTGTCTTCGCCTTTCAGGTCGTCGAAAAGCTTCCAGATGTTGGTGGGGGAGTTGTCGTAGATGTTGTCCGCGTCCATGTCGACGCCAGGGCCGTTCCAGGTGCCGTCAGCGAAAAAGAGGATGTTCTTTGCCATTGTTTCCTCGCCACTTGCCTTGATTGTTAGATGATAACGTATAGTGCTTCCGCATCCGCCTCCTGCTTCGTTGAACGATTGCTGCTTTTCACTGCTTAGTGCGCGCGTCATTGTGCGTCAACGGCAAATTTCGTTCGTGCTCCCCATGGATTTCGTGGCACCCCTTGACGATGTTTAACCGGATGGTTAAACCAGACGGTATGACGACCGGGCAGCAGGACGAAAACGACCCGCAGAGAGCGGCCATCCTGGACGCGGCGGCCACCGTGTTCGCCGCGCACGGCTTTGCCGGGGCGCGCGTGGAGGCCATCGCCAAGGCCGCCGGGATGAACAAGGCCATGCTCTACTACCGCGTGGGCGACAAGGCCCGGCTCTACGAGCTGGTCATCCTGGGCCAGTTCGACCGCGTGGCCGAGGC
>JARKQH010000082.1 GCA_029974925.1 Verrucomicrobiota bacterium | reverse complement strand
TCCGGCAGAAACGGCTCGGTCATCTCGACCGCCTGGAACATTTCCGGCTCCGGCTCCCCCACGCTCACCCCCCCGATGGCATACCCGTCAAACTCCAGCGCCGTCAGGGCCCGGGCGCATTCCTCGCGCAGCGCTTCATTGGCGCCGCCCTGGACAATGCCAAACACCAACTGCCCCGCGGCGCGGGGTTGTTCGCGGCATTCCCGCGCCCAGCGTATCGTGCGCTCCACTGCCGCCCGCAACTCCCGCGGCGTCGCCGTGTGCGGCGGGCAATCGTCAAAGACCATGGCGATGTCCGACCCCAGCTCGCGCTGGATGGCCATGGCCTCCTTCGGCCCGAGAAACAACAGCGAACCGTCCAAGTGCGAGCGAAACTCGACGCCGTGGGCGTGAATCTTGCGAATGGTGGCCAGGCTGAAGACCTGGAACCCCCCGCTGTCCGTCAGAATCGGCCCCGGCCAGTTCATGAACCGATGCAAGCCGCCGGCGGCGCGGAGGATCTCCAGGCCGGGGCGGATGCTCAGGTGGTAGGTGTTGCCCAAAATGATCTGGGTGCCCATCTCCCGCAACTCCCGCGGGTCAATCGCCTTGACGCTGGCCTGCGTGCCAACCGACATGAACACCGGCGTGTCCACCACCCCGTGCCCCGTCTGCAGCCGCCCCAGCCGCGCCCGCGAGGTCGCGTCCTTTTTCAGCAATTCAAACATGGCCGGGAGGTTAAACCGGCCGCGCAGGCAGTGAAATCCTTAATCCGCACGGCTCGCTTCCGGGACTTTTCTTCCGCCAGCCAAGCCGCTAGAATTAAGGATTGTGTATTTGGGAAATTCGCAGCGGTGAGCAAAGAATTCATCAGGATTGGCGGCGCGCGGGAGCATAATCTCAAGAACCTGACGCTGAACATTCCGCGCGACCGGCTGGTGGTCATCACCGGTCTGAGCGGGTCGGGGAAGTCGTCCCTGGCGTTTGACACCATCTATGCCGAGGGCCAGCGAAAATACGTCGAGTCCCTGTCCGCCTACGCCCGCCAGTTCCTCGACCAAATGGAGAAACCGGACGTGGATTTCATCGAGGGGTTGTCGCCGGCCATCGCCATCGAGCAGCGAAGTTCGGGCTCCAGCCCGCGGTCCATCATTGCCACCACCACGGAAATCTACGACTACCTGCGGCTGCTGTTCGCCCATGTCGGCCGGCCGCACTGTCCCGAGACGGGCGTGCCCATCGTGCGGCAGACCACCTCGGACATTGTGGACCGGCTGCTGGCCTTGCCGGCGCGGACCCGGCTGATGCTGCTGGCGCCCGTGGTGCGCGAGGAAAAAGGCGAATTTCGCGACGTGCTGGACCGCCTGGCGCGGGAGGGATTCGTTCGCGCGCGAGTGGATGGCCAGTTGATCGAGCTGGGCAGCCCCCCGCCCGTCCGCCTCGACCCCAAGGCGAAACACACCATCGAGGCGGTCGTGGACCGGCTGGTCATTGACGACAAAATCCGCGTGCGGCTCAGCGACTCGGTCGAAACAGCGCTGCGCTGGGGCAAAGGGGTGATCGTAGCCCTGCATCAGCCGCCGGAGCCGCCGGCCGCCACCGCGCGGGTGTTGGGCCAGACCGCAGCGTGGGAGGAGCTGCGGTTGTCAAACCGCAATCTGAGCCCGGCCACGGGAAAGAGCTACGAGCCGCTGACCCCCAAGCATTTCTCCTTCAACGCGCCGGCGGGAGCGTGCGCGGTGTGCCATGGCCTCGGACAAAAACTGGTGTTCGACGAAGGCCTGATCGTGCCCGATCGGGAAAAGTCCCTCGAACAGGGGGCCATTGTGCCCTGGCGGCGCGGAGGCAAACGCATGGTGGTCTATTACAAGGCCCTGCTGCGGGGCGTGGCGGCGCACTACCAGCAAAGCCTCGACCAGCCCTACGAGTCGCTGCCGCAGGACTTCCAGCACGTCCTCCTGCATGGGTCCGGCCAGACCGAAATCGAATTCACCTTCTGGCGCGCGGGGAAGATGAGCCGGGTCAAACGGCCCTTCGAAGGGGTGATTCCCAACCTGCAACGCCTCTACCAGGAAAGCGAAAGCGAGTTCACCCGAAACCGGCTCAAAGGCTTCATGAGCCCGCAGTTCTGCGACGCCTGCCAGGGACAACGCCTCAAACCGGAGGTCCTCGCCGTGCGGCTGGGCGGGTTCGAGGACCGGCAGCGCTACGTCACGCCAGGCCCGCGCAAAACACCGCAGCCGGCGCCGGATTTGCCCGGCCTCTCCATCATGGAGGTCTGCGCCCTGACCGTGGAAAAAGCGGACGAGTTCTTTGCCGGCCTCAAGCTGACCGAGTTCGAGGCGCAGGTCGCCCACGAGCTGGTGAAGGAAATTCGCGCCCGGCTCGGCTTCTTGAAGAACGTGGGACTGGGATATCTGACGCTGGACCGCGAGAGCAGCACCTTGAGCGGCGGCGAAGCGCAACGCATCCGGCTCGCCACCCAGATCGGCGCCGGCCTGGTGGGCGTGCTCTACATCCTGGACGAGCCGAGCATCGGCCTCCACCAACGGGACAATGACCGCCTGTTGCGCACGCTCGAGGGTCTCCGCGACCTGGGCAACACCGTCCTGGTGGTCGAGCATGACGCCGACACCATCCGCCATGCGGACTACATCCTGGACCTCGGCCCGGGGGCGGGCGTGCGCGGGGGCGAACTCGTGGCCGCCGGCACCCTCGAGGACATTCTGGCCAGCCCCCAATCGCTGACGGGCAAATACCTGAAAGGTGAGTTGAGCATCCCGCTGCCGCGGCAGCGGGTCAAACCCTCACCCGAACGCGGATGGCTCGAAATCCTGGGCGCCCGGGAAAACAACCTGCGCGACGTGGACGTCCGGATTCCGTTGGGCACGTTGACCTGCGTCACCGGCGTGAGCGGCTCGGGCAAAAGCACGCTGGTGGACGACATCCTGCGCCGGGCGCTGTTCCGCCGGTTCTACGGATCAAAGGAACGCCCGGGAGCGCACCGGGCCATCAAGGGTTACGAAAACCTGGACAAGGTCATTGTCATTGATCAGTCGCCCATCGGTCGAACCCCGCGCAGCAACCCGGCCACCTACACGGGCATGTTCAATCAAATTCGCGACCTCTTCGCCCGCCTGCCCGCGGCCCGCATTCGCGGCTACGAATCCGGCCGCTTCAGTTTCAATGTCAAGGGCGGCCGCTGCGAAAAGTGCCAGGGCGACGGTCTCATCAAGATCGAAATGAATTTCCTGCCGCCCGTGTATGTCACCTGCGAAGCCTGCAACGGCCGCCGCTACAACCGCGAGACCCTCGAAATCACTTACAAAGGCAAGAATATCGCCGACGTCCTCGACATGACCGTGGACGAGGCGGTCACCTTCTTCCGCGCCGTCCCGAAAATCCATGAACCGCTGCTGACGCTCGCCGAAGTGGGCCTGGGCTACATCCGGCTCGGCCAATCCGGAACCACGCTCAGCGGCGGCGAGGCCCAGCGCGTCAAACTCGCCGCCGAACTCAGCCGCAAGGCCACCGGGCACACGCTCTACATCCTGGACGAACCGACCACCGGCCTGCATTTCCACGACGTGGCCAAACTGCTCGAGGTGCTGTTCAAACTCCGCGCCACCGGCAACACCGTCCTGGTGATCGAGCACAACCTCGATGTGATCAAGACCGCTGACTGGATCATTGACCTCGGGCCGGAGGGCGGCGAGGGCGGAGGCCGCATCGTCGCCCAAGGACCACCGGAGGAAGTGGCCAAAACCGAGGCGAGTCACACCGGCCGGTACCTCCGAACCGTCCTGACCCGAAAGACTTCGGGGCCAGTGGAAGCGCCCCCCAATCCCCTTGCCATGCCGTGAGCCGGTTCTTGTAAGCCAGTTCGGGCTGTTCGAGGAGGACGGAATGTGGCAGCCTCCCCGAAGCAGGCCATGGCCGGCCATTGGTTCATTCAGGATTTGTCCCCGCGCTCCGCCGCGGGCCCGCGAGCCTGCAGGCGGCTCGGGCGCCGCATGGGCCTGCCAATCGTGTGAACGCCAGCCCAACAACCACCCCCTGCCCCCCCACGCGAGCGCGCTACCTCGTGGTGAGCCTGGCGGTGCTGGTGGCGATGATCACCTATCTTGACCGGGCCTGCATCGCCACCCTCGCGCCCGAGATCATGCGCGATTTGCACCTCAGCAAGGAGCAAATGAGCGTGGTTTACAGCGCCTTCGCGCTGGCCTACGCGGCGTTCGAAATCCCAACCGCCTGGTGGGCCGACCGCCGCGGCACCCGCCGCGTCCTCACGCGCATTGTGGTCTGGTGGTCGGGCTTCACCATGCTGACGGGGGCCGCGTGGAATTTCGCGTCCCTGGTGATGACGCGTTTCCTTTTCGGCGCCGGCGAGGCCGGCGCCTGGCCCAGTGTGGCGCGGACCTTCTCGCGTTGGATTCCAAGACTCGAACGCGGAACGGTCCAGGGCATTTTCTTCAGCGGAGCCCACCTGGCCGGCGGCCTGACCCCCATGCTCGTTTTGGCGCTCCTGCACCTGCTCCCCTGGCGCGTGATCTTTCTGCTTTTCGGGCTGCTGGGCGTGGCGTGGGCGGCCCTTTGGCACTGGTGGTTTCGCGACGATCCCGCCGAACATCCCGCCGTAAACGCCGCGGAGTTGGAACACATTATCGCCGGCCGGGGCGCGGACGCCGCCCACCCGCGGGGCTGGGCCTACTGGAGGCGCCTGCTCAGTCATCCCAACACCCTGCCGCTTTGCCTCATGTACTTCCCGAACAGTTTTGCGTTCTACTTCTGCATCACCTGGCTGCCGGCCTACTTGAAGGAGAAACACGGCTTCGATGCCATGTCCCTGGGCTTCTTTGCCGGATTACCGCTGATCTTGAGCGTCTTGGGCGACCTGTTCGGAGGAGTCGCCACGGATGCCGTCGCCCGGCGGTTCGGCCTCCGGCTGGGGCGGGCAGGCGTGGGGGCGGCAGCCTACTCCGTCGCGGGCGGCGCGATGATTTTGGCCGGGCTGGCCGGGCAGCCGGTGCTGGCGGGCTGGCTGATTGCGCTGGCGCTGGGGGCGAGCATGTTCACGCTGGGGGCGTCCTGGAGCACCTGTCTCGACATTGGCGGCAGTCACGCCGGCGTCGTCAGCGCCGCCATGAACACCTCGGGCCAGATCGGCAGCGTGCTGAGCCCGCTACTGGTGGCTTTTCTGCTTAAACAATGGGGCGATTGGAACCTGCCGCTGTTGGTTATGGGCGGATTGTTTCTGGCCGGCGCGATTTGCTGGGGCTTGATTAATCCGCATCAACGCATTTTTGACTAAAGACACCCATGACAACCAAACAGAAATTGCGACAAGGCCAGCCGGCCTTGGGCGGCTGGATCATGATACCCCACCCGGCCGTCGCCGAGATCATGGCGGGCGAAGGCTTCGACTGGGTGGCGGTGGACCTCGAGCACACCAGCACGGACCTGCAGGACGTTCATCAGATCGCCCTGGCGCTCAAGGGCACGCGCTGCGAGCTGCTCGCGCGGCTGCCATCGTGCGATCCGGTGCTCGCCAAGCGGGTGCTGGACACCGGCGCCCGGGGCATCATCGTCCCCTCGGTTAACACCCCGGAACAGGCGGCGCAGGCGGTTGCCATGAGCCGCTTTCCGCCCGCCGGCACCCGCGGTGCTTCCCTTTGCCGGGCGACGGATTTCGGGCGGGATTTCGCCGGCTACTTTGCGCGCGCCAACGACGAAGTGCTGGTCGTGATCATGCTCGAGCATCGCGACGCGATCGAGCGCGCCGACGCCATCCTTGCCACCCCGGGGATTGATGCGGCCATGATCGGCCCTTACGACCTCTCGGCTTCCATGGGATTGCCCGGCCAGTTGACTCATCCCGCCGTCCAGGAGGCCCAACAACTCGTTCGGCAGGCATGCACCCGCCATCAGGTCGCCCCGGGACTGCACGTGGTGGCCGCCGCACCCGCGGAACTCCGGCAGCGGCTCGAGGAGGGCTTTCTTTTTCTCGCCTGCAGCCTGGACACCCTGTTTATTCAGGAGGGCTGCCGGCGCATGCTGCAAGTCTGCCAGCCCCGTTCATGAACCGGATTGTTCTGATCACCGAACCCGAGTTCCTCAAGGCCGACGCGATTTTCAAGTCCGCCGCCGACCTTGAATGCGAAGCTGCGCCCGGCCGCGAGGAGGAGCTGGCGCGGCGGGTATCCGAGTCCGGCGCCCGGGCGGTCGTGGTCGGCGTTGCGCCGTATCAAGGCCCCCTCTACGCCGCGCTGGGCGCGCACGGCCCAGCCCTCATCGCACGGTTTGGCGTTGGGCATGATAACCTGGACAAGACCCTGGCCCGCCGCCACCGCATCCTGATCACCAATACGCCCGGGGTGTTGGATCAGAGTGTGGCCGAGCACACGCTGTGGCTGATGGGTTGCCTGGCCCGGCAGGTGGCGCAGTCGGACGCGCGCCTGCGCGCCGGACACTTCCACAGCTCCACGGGCTGCGAGCTGCACGGCAAAACCCTCGGGATTCTGGGGCTGGGCGGCATTGGACGGCGGGTGGCTCACCTGGCCCATCAGGGTTTGGGAATGCGTGTCCTGGCGGCCGGACGCGCCCCCCGGCCTCCCCAACCCGCCGGCGGGGAGGTGGACCTGTACACGGACAACGCCGGGCTCGTGTTGCGCCAGTGCGACGTGTTAAGCATCCATCTCCGTTCAGATGAGACGACCCGCCACTTTATGAACGCCGAGCGCCTGGGCTGGCTGAAGCCATCGGCGCTGTTGGTCAACACGTCCCGCGGTGCCGTGGTGGACGAGGCCGCCCTCTACGACGCGCTGGTTGCCGGACGCCTGGCGGGGGCCGCACTCGACGTCTTCGAGCGCGAACCCTACGAGCCGGCCGCTGCCGGCAAAGACCTTCGCACCCTCCCCAATGTGGTGCTGACGCCGCATGCGGGAAGCAACACGCGCGAGGCGAATTACCGCATGGCCGAAGCCGCTTTGGCGAATGTCCGGCATTTTCTCGCGGGGAAGCTCGATCTCCTGACGCAAGTGACCTGAACCTCTTCAAACGAGCGGGTCCCCCCTCAACCTTCCCGGCTCGAATCCGACCGCCCGAATCCACACGGGGCTGCAACTTCAAACCGGCCGGCCCGGCCCGAACTCATCCCCAACCTCCGAGCGGGGACGGAGGACAAACAGGAGGTTGTCTGCAAGGCCAACGGCTCCCAGCGCCGATTCCGCCAGCCGGTAAAGCCAACGAACCGGCGTCAGGAGGCGATTTTGTTTCCAAGCCGTCGTGCGGCGCAGCAATTCGGCGCGTTGGGGATTCGACACCGGCCGTCCCCCCCGCCGCCAATCCTGCCAGATGACGATCGGGTTGAAATGCGTCGAATGGGCGGCCACCAGCCGGAACCGGGGCTGGACCAGGCGGAGCAAGGTCGCGCGGGTGAAGTAGTTCAGGTGTTGCTCGTAAACGTACCGGTACCGGGCGCCGAGCAGCCGCATCGCCAGGGACTGAAAATTCGGGACCAGCACAAAACATCGGCCGTCCGGCTCGAGAATCGAGGCAGCTCGCTCCAGAAAACGGCGGGGTTCGGCCACGTGTTCGAGCACCGCCCAGAAGGTGACCGCATCGAAGCGGGCGCCCCCGAAATCCATCGCCAGAAAGTCGCCGCGCCGGACGGGAATGCCTCGGGACTCGGCATAATCCAGCGCCGGGCCACTGACGTCCGTGCCGAGGACGTCGTAGGTTCCCGGCGACCGCGCCTGGAGCTGGAACAGAAACGCCCCGGAGGAACAGCCCACGTCCAGGACCCGTCCGCCAGCACAATGCCGCCGAAACCACCGCAACTCCCGCTCGAAACGAACCGGCGAATAATCGGATTCCAGTTTCCCCGGCGACAGGTAATAGGATTCGCCCAAGCCGTCATAATAAGCGCCGGAAACCAATTCGGGCGGGACCGGGTCGGCGTAAACCATGAAGCACCGCCGGCACCGGACCAGCCGCAGCGCCCCCTTGGCCAGGCAGGGCGCCGCGTCACGGGCGGCGCAGACCGGGCAGGCACGCTGAATCGGGTTGCCGGACAACATGAATTTCGGTTGCGCGCCGAAAATGCGGTTTTACATTTGCGGCGCTCAGAGAGCATACGATGTCAACCCACGCGCAAGTCAAGGATGAGGGCGGCGACCCCGGGTTGAGTCGTTCGGCTTCCCTGAGCAGGAGGAAATTCCGCATCCAGGAAATCCTGGGCCGGCTCAAACAGCGCTTTGGGTTTTCCCCCCTGCCCCGCCATCTGCTTTACGGCCGGCTGGGGGAACGGGCCGCCAAACGCCATCTGCAGCGCCAGGGAATGAAGTTCCTGACCGCGAACTTCAAGTCCGCGCGGGGCGAAATTGACCTGGTGTTTCGGGACCGGGACTGTCTGGTGTTCATCGAGGTCAAAACGCGTTCCTCCGAGGAATGGGGCCGCCCGGCTGCCGCCGTGGACCGCGAGCGGCGGGGGCGGTTGACCCGCGCCGGTTTGGACTACCTCCGCTTGCTCAAGCAGCCCCCCGTCAAGGTGCGCTTTGATGTGGTCGAGGTGCTGCTGGCCGGCGGACAGGTGAGCGAAATTCGTCACCTCCCCAATTGCTTTGAAATGCCGCACCCTTATCGCTACGGCTAAGCGCTGTCGGCCCCGTCTTTGTCCCTCCCGCCCCCGTCCGCCGCCTTTTTCGGCTTGATTTCCCGCCAAGCGGGGCGAAGTTCATTATTAGCAATCACCTGGCTGAAACCTCCCACTGATTTTGGGGAGCTTATGAAAGAAAAACGCGGAACAGCGCCGGAGCGGCAGCAATGCTGCTCGGTGGTAGTCGTACATGAAAACCCGGCCTGCCGCGAAGCGGCGGCGGACTTTTGCGACCACTTGGTGGAACGATACCGGACCGGATGCGAATTCGAGGTGAATTGGTGGTCCTTTGATTTGCTGGCCCAGGAGGCCTCCGCCCGGCAGGCCGGTGAGGTGGCCCGCCAGGCCGATTTCGTCGTCTTCGCCTGCACAGCCGGACGGGAACTGCCCGCCCCGGTCCGGGCTTGGGTGGAAAACTGGACGGCCGCCCGGGGCGAGGCCGAGGGCGCGGTGGTGGTGCTCACTCAGCCGCCCGCTTGCGGCGAGGGCGCCGAGCCCCACGTATCTCTTCGTCAAATCGCCCACCGTGCGGGTATGGATTACCTGACGCAACTGCCCCCTTCCTTGGGCTGGCAGATTCCCGATTCGCCGGAATGTTTTTCCGAGCGCGCGGCCAAGATGACCAGCGTGCTGGACGAGATTCTGCACTACCACCCCGCGCCCCATCTGGCACGGCCGTAGCCCGCCTCCCCTCAAGCGGGCGGCGCCTCGCCGGCGGCCTCGGCCGATTCCTCTTCCTGTTCGCTGATGACGGGAGCGATGGCCTGCAACTTGTCCCCCTCCGCCAGCTCGATGACTTTGACCCCCTGCGCGTTGCGGCCGGTCTCGCGGATGTCCTTGACGAAGGTGCGAACCATCTGGCCGGCGGCAGTGATCACCATGATTTCATCGGTCTCGCGCACCGGCAACGCCCCCACCACCCCCCCGGTTTTCTCCGTGGTTTTCATGGTGATAATGCCTTTGCCACCCCGCCCCTGCAGGCGATAGACCGGCTCGATCGAGCCGTCCTCCAGCACCTGGTCGAAGGGCGTGCGTTTCCCAATCCCGTTCTCCCCGACCACCAGCAGCGTGGCGTCCTTGACCACCACCGCCAGCGCGACCACCTCATCCCCCGGCTCGAGGCTGATGCCGCGCACGCCGGCCGCGGGACGGCCCATCGGCCGCACCTCGGTTTCCGAAAAACGAATGCTCATCCCGGCGCGGGTGATGAGCACCACCTGGTCCTCCCCCGAGGTGAATTTGACGTCAATCAGGCTGTCGCCGGGCTCGATCCCAATGGCGATAATCCCGCCCTTCCGCACGTTGGCGAAGTCTTCCAACGCCGTTTTCTTGACCGTGCCCTGGCGCGTGGCAAAGAACAGGAACCCGGGTTGCTGCCAGGTCGTGTCCTCCCGGTCCGCGCCGGTCCGGGCTTCAATCCGGATCAAAGCGGCGATGGCCTCCCCCGGCTTCAACTCCAGCAGGTTGGCGATATTGCGGCCCTTGGCCGCCCGCCCCATGTCCGGAATCTCATGAACGCGCTCCACATACACCCGGCCCGTGTTCGTGAAAAACATCAGGTAATCGTGCGTGCTCGCCGTAAAGAGGTGCTCGACAAAATCCTGGTCCTCCTCGCCCGCGCCCTCGCGGGTCGCCATGCCGATGACCCCTTTGCCCCCCCGCCGCTGCGCCCGATAGGAACTCACGTTGGTCCGCTTGATCAGCCCGTTGTGCGTGAGGGTGATGATGACTCCCTCATTGGCGATCAAATCCTCAATGGCAATCTCCCCCTCGTCCGGCACCAGCTCCGTCAGCCGCGGCGTCGCGTACTTTTCCTTGATGCGCCGCAGCTCCGTCTTGATGATCTCGAGGACACGCGCCTCGCGGGCCAGGATGTCCATCAAGTCCTTGATGCGCTCGAGCAACTGGCGGTATTCCGCGCGCACTTTGTCAATTTCCAGCCCGGTCAACTGGTAAAGCCGCAGTTCCAGAATCGCATTGGCCTGCGCTTCGCTGAAACAGTACCGCCCGCCGGTCAGGCGCGCTTCGCTGCGAATCAGAATGCCCAGCGCCTCGACCTGCGCCCGCGAAAATTCAAACGCCAGCAGCTTGACCTTCGCCTCGTCGCGATTGGCCGACCCCCGGATGATCCGGATGAATTCATCGAGGTTCGCCAGCGCGATCAGGTAGCCTTCCAGGGTCTCGGCGCGCTCTTCCGCCTTGCGCAACTCGTGGCGCGTCCGCCGGACGACCACTTCGCGCCGGTGCTCGATGTAGGCGGCGATGAGTTCCTTGAGCCCCAGCGTTTTGGGCCGGCCATGGTCAATGGCCAGGGCGTTGACCGCAAAACTCGTCTCCAGCGCCGTGTGTTTGTAAAGGTTGTTCACCACCACCTTGGCGATCGCATCCCGGCGGACCTCGACCACCACGCGCGTGTTCTCATCCGACTCGTCGCGCACGCCGGTGATGTCGGGAATGACCTTCTCGTTGGCCAGCTCGGCGATGCGCTCCACCAGCAACGCCCGGTTCACGTTATACGGAATCTCCGTGATGACGATCTGCTCCCGCCCCCCCTTGACCTCCTCAATCTGCACCCTGCCCCGCACCTTCAGACTGCCCCGTCCCGTGGCGAAATAATCCCGGATGCCCTCCAGCCCGCACACCATGCAGCCGGTGGGGAAATCGGGCCCTTTGACCAGCGCCATGAGCTGGTGGAGGGAAATGTTGGGGTTTTCGATCTGGGCGCAAATGCCGTCTATGACTTCCCCCAGGTTGTGCGGCGGAATGTTGGTCGCCATGCCCACGGCGATGCCCGTGCCGCCGTTGACCAGCAGATTCGGAAAGGCCGCGGGAAACACGGAGGGCTCGGTCGTGCTCTCGTCATAATTCGGCACGAAATCCACCGTGTCCTTGTCCATGTCCTCCATCAACACGGCGCCCAGCGGCGCCAGCCGCGCCTCGGTGTATCGCATGGAAGCCGGCGGGTCGCCCTCGACCGACCCGAAATTGCCCTGGCCATCCACCAACCGCTCCCGCATCGCCCACGGCTGCGCCATGTGCACCAGCGTCGGGTAGATCGCCTGGTCGCCATGCGGATGATAATTGCCCATCGTCTCCCCCACGATCTTCGCGCACTTGATGTGCTTGCGGTTGGGCAGCACCCCCAGGCCGTTCATCGCGTAAAGGATGCGCCGCTGCGACGGCTTCAATCCGTCCCGCACGTCCGGCAGCGCGCGGGAAATGATCACCGACATCGAGTAGTCCAGAAAGGAGTTCTTGATCTCGTCGGCGACGTTGATCTTGCTGATCTTCTCGCCGCCGGCCGGCGCCGGAGCGGTCGCGGACGGTTCGGGGGGTTGGGGTTCGTCGGGCATGGTCTAAAGGAAAGGTAAAAGAAATTTGAATCGGCGCGGGACGCGGGCGGTCGCGGTCATGCTAAATGTCCAGGTTGCGCACGTTCAGCGCGTTGTCCTCGATGAACTGCCGCCGCGGCTCGACTTCCTCGCCCATCAGCTTGGTGAACATCTCCTCGGCCTCGATCGCGTCGGTCACATCCACCCGCAGCAGCTTCCGCCGCTCGGGACTCATGGTCGTCTCAAACAGTTCCTTGGGGTTCATCTCGCCCAGGCCTTTGAACCGCTTGATCTGCAGCCCCCGCCGCCCCACTTCCTTCACACTCGAAAGAATCTCCGGAATGGAGAACAGGGCCTTGACCTGCTGCCGCTCGCCCTCGCCTTCAATCAGTTCAAACAACGGTTTGTCCTGGGCCGAATAATGCTCGATGCTCAGGCCCTTTTGCGCCAGCTTCTCCAGCAGGTCCTTGATCGCCGGGCTTTCGTACAGCTCCTCGTGGCGGGCCCGCCGCGTCGGCCCGTTCTTGGCCTTCTCCAGCAGGCTCGTGTCGCTTTCCTCCTCGCCCGACAGACCCAGGTCCAGATCGGGATTCTCGGCCCCAAACCGCGCGAGGGCCTCGTTGGTCAGAAAATAATGCACCGTCTCGTCGTTGCCGGACCGCACCTTCACCAGGTGCCTCGGCAGCTCGTGCGTCACCGGATCCCGATGATCCAGGTACACCGCAAAATCGCCCCCCTTGCGTTTCAAACTGTTCGCAAACTTGTCCAGCGCCTCGAGCAACTCCAGGATTTCGCTCAACTGCTTCGCCGAAATCTCCTTGTCGTCCTGAAGGTTCTTCAGCCGGACCTCCTCGGTGCCCAGCCGAATCAGAATCCGGTTGAGCTGCGTGTCATCCTCGACGTACTCCACCCGCTTCTTCCGCGCGATTTGATACAGCGGCGGCTGGGCAATGTAAATGTAGCCGCGCTTCACCAGCTCCGGCATCTGCCGGTAGAAAAACGTCAGCAACAACGTCCGGATGTGCGCCCCGTCCACGTCCGCGTCCGTCATGATGATGATCTTGTGGTAGCGCAGCTTTTCCAGGTTGAAGGCCCCCTCCCCCTCCCCGTCCCCAATGCCCGTGCCCACGGCCGTAATCATCGTCCGGATCTCGTTGTTCTGCAAAACCTTGTCCAGGCGCGCCTTCTCCACGTTGATCAGTTTTCCCCGAATCGGCAGAATCGCCTGGAACCGCCGGTCCCGCCCCTGCTTGGCCGAACCGCCGGCCGAATCGCCCTCGACGATGTAAAGCTCGGTGTTGGCCGGGTCGCGGTCCGAGCAGTCCGCCAGCTTGCCCGGCAGCCCGCCGCCCGTCATCGCCCCCTTCCGCACCGTCTCCCGCGCCTTCCGCGCCGCCTCCCGCGCCCGCGCCGCCACCAGCGCCTTCTCCACCACTTTCCGGGCCACCGAGGGGTTGGCGTCGAAATGCGTCATCAACCCTTCGTAAACCACCGACGAAACAATGCCGTCAATTTCGGTGTTGACCAGTTTCACCTTGGTTTGGGATTCAAATCGCGGGTTGGGCAGCTTGACGCTCAACACGCACACCAGCCCCTCGCGAACGTCATCACCCGAAATCGCGGGGTCTTTCTCTTTGATCAACTCGTTCTGCCGCGCGTACTGGTTGACCGCGCGGGTCAGCGCCGCGCGGAACCCGGTCAGATGGGTTCCGCCGTCCGGATTGGGAATCGAGTTGGCAAAGCACAGAATCTGGTCGCTGTAGCTGTCGTTGTATTGCATCACGCAATCAACGAACACCTCCTCCTTTTGCCGGCTGATCACGATCGGCTTGGGATGCAGCACCTGCTTGCTGCGCCCCAACTGCCGCACGAATTCCTCGATCCCTTCCCGGTAATAAAACGTCTCCGTCTTCTCGCTGCGCTCGTCCGCCAGCACAATCTCCACCCCCGGGTTCAAAAACGCCAGCTCGCGCAGCCGGTTCGCCAGCACCTCAAACTTGAATTCCGTCGTCAGCGTGAAAATCGTCGGGTCGGGCTTGAACGTAATCAGCGTCCCCGTCCCTTTCGCCTTCCCGATGACCTGCAGCTTTTCGGTCGTGATGCCGCGCGCAAACTTCATCGAATACACCTTGCCGTCGCGCGACACCTCCACCTTGAACCAGTCGGACAGCGCGTTGACACACTTGGCGCCCACCCCGTGCAGGCCGCCCGAATACTTGTACGCCCCCTGCCCGAACTTGCCCCCCGCGTGCAGGTTCGTGAGCACCAGTTCCACGGCCGGCATGTTCCATTTCGGATGGATGTCCACCGGAATGCCCCGCCCGTTGTCCCGGATCGAAACCGATCCGTCCACGTGCACCGTCACTTCAATCTTGCTGCAATACCCCGCCAGATGCTCGTCAATGGAATTGTCGAGCACCTCAAACACACAATGGTGCAACCCGTTCTCGTCCGGGTCGCCAATATACATCCCCGGACGCTTGCGCACCGCTTCCAGCCCCTCCAGTTTGTCAATTTTTGACGCGTCGTACTTCTCCGTCGCGCCCGGTCCTGGATTGGCTGTTGTTGCCGGTTCCACTACTTTTTCCTCAGGCATAGAAATCACCTGGACGACCCGCTTTAGGGCCTCCGTGTAACAGTCAAAAATTCTAGAAAAATCCCCCCCTTAACACAAATATTATTTCGTCTCTTTTGGCCCCAAAAAACACAAGCTATTGGGGTGGAACGGTCCCTGAAACCCATTCCCTTGGGGCCGACACCCCCCGGCGGTTTCAGCCCTCACCCCCCGCCCCTTGCCGCCCCCAACTTGCCGGTTCAGGACTTGAGGTCGCGCGCCTGGAAAGCAGCCTGGCCAATCAAAAAAGCGGTCAGATTCGCCGCCACCAGCACCACCACCGATCCAATAATCCGGTCCCAGGCGATCGGATCGGCATAGACCAGCAGCCAGCACCGGAAATGGTACGGCAGCAACCACTCGTGATAGGCCTCGAAAAACGGGATGCCCTCCACCACCAGGTTCACGAACAGGTAAGACAACGCCAGAATGGTCGCCGCGGCGGGTTTCATATTGAAACAGGAGAACATGAACGCCAGGGCAAGGATGACACTGGCGTTGAGGGTCATCAGCAGGTGCGACCACACATAGAGCTTCAAGCCGTCGGCGGGGGAAAAGACATTGAAAACCATCCCCGGGGCGAACACAAACATGCCCCGCCACGGAAACCAAATTCGGGCAAAAATCAGCGCGGTCACCCCCAGCACCAACACCAGCGACGCCGAAAAAATGATGCCGGCCACCCACTTGGCCAGCAGGAGCCGGAACCGCGAAATCGGCCGGGCCAGGATCATCCGCAAGGTTCCGTCCTCGGCTTCCTTGGCCACCAGGTCGCCTCCCACCAACGCCGCGTATAACGGCATCAGCAGAATCACCTGCGGAATGAGCATAACCACCGCCACCGTCAGGGCCGACACATACTCCTCGGCCAGGTAGCCGTTGCCCCTCAACAACCGCTCCATGTGCTCCTGCCACCGGGTGAATCGGAACGCCAGCAGCATGGCGTTCTGCCCCAGCAAGAACGCCCCAAAACCAATGTAGGTCCGCTTCTTCCCGAAGAGTTTCCAGAGCTCGTTGCGCAGGGGGTGGTAAAACATGGCTCAATTCGCCGGCCAGGCGGCCGGCCCCCCCACGGGCCGTTTGCCGCCCCGCTCCGTTTCCATCAGCGACAGGTAGAAGTCTTCGAGGGTTCTTTGTTCCCGCGCGATGCCATTCACGGCAAAGCCGCGCTCCACCAGGAACCGGACCACCTGATGCGTCTCCACCCCGCCGTTAAGCAACAAGACGTTGCCCTCCGGCACCGCGTCCCGGATCAATCCCGCCGCCCGCAACTGCCCGGCTGCCCCCGCAAAATCCGGCGTGTCCAAACGAACCCGGCTTTCCCGGTGCCGCGTCTCCGCCAGGCTGCCTTCAAACACCTTTTTCCCCTGGCTCAGCACGGCGATTCGCCCGCACAGTTGCTCGACTTCGTTCAAAAAATGCGAGGACAGCAGAATGGTGAGCCCCATCTCGCGATGCAGCCGCAGGATGGTTTGGCGCATTTCATGGATGCCCTCCGGGTCCAACCCGTCGCTCGGCTCGTCCAGGATCAGCAGCTCCGGTTCCGGCAGGAGGGTCTGCGCCAGCGCCAGCCGCGCCCGCATCCCGTGCGAATACGTCCGCACCTTCGAGTGCTCCCGCCCGCTGAGCCCGACCCATTCGATAATCTCCCGAATCCGCCCCGGCGGCGTCGGGCGCGTGTAGGAGCTTAGAATCTCGAGGTTGCGCCAGCCGCTGAGATAATCGTAGAACGCCGGGCTTTCAAAGATCGCCCCCACCTTGCTCAGCGCCCGCCCGCGGTCCCGCGTGACCTCGTGGCCGCAGATGCGCACCCGCCCGCCGCTCGGCCAGACCTGGCCCAGCATGATGCCGATGGCCGTGCTTTTGCCCGCCCCATTGTGCCCCAGCAGCCCGTAAATCTCCCCCCGCGGCACCTCGAGGCTGAGGTCCTGCACCGCCAGGCGCCCGCCAAACCGCTTGCTGATGTGCTCCAGTTGAATCACGGGGCGCGGCGGAGGGTTCCCTCGATGACCAGCAGGTTTCGGATGTGGCCGTCGGCGTAAAGGAAATTCTGCCCCTTCCCCTCCCCCCGCGCCACATGAAACGACTCCTTGTCAAACATCAAAGGCACCTGGTGCGGCCGAAACTCCAGGCTCATCACCCGCAACTGATCCGCGTTCTGGCCGTTGAGCAGGCTGTTCCAGGAGTAGCTGGACCCCGTGGTTTCAAAAAGCTGCTTGTTGTCCGACGGGCAGCGCAGCACCCGCACGTTTCCCAGATAGTTCGACAGCACCACGTCCGGCCCCGGCAGGTCGTTGCTCGAGGTCAGGGACCGGTCCCGCATGAATGGAAGGCGGTTGTTGTTGTCCTGCACATAAAGCTGAATGGCCACGCCGGCCTGGCGGAGGTTGCTCAAACAAGCCGTGGCCCGGCCCGCTTCCTTGGCCCGGGCCAGGGCCGGCAACAGCAGGGCCATCAGGACCGCCAGAATCGAAATCACCACCAGCAGCTCAATCAAGGTGAACGCCCGCCGCCAGCGGGACACACCCGCCAGCCGCGGAAGCGAATCAAAGCAGGGCGCGCGCCGTTTCATATCGCCAGGGCAGCCGCCATGACTAGCGCCCGCGGAACGGCCGCCCGCTCTCCATGACGCGCTGGAGCTCCTCCAGCACGGGCGCCAGTTCGGCTTTGGTCTGCGCCGAACTCTGACTGTAAAAGGCCTTCAGCCCGATCGTCCGGATGCGGGCCTCCAGCTCGGGGCTGATCGGCGGCGGCGGGTTCGTCCCCAGCCGGGGGTCCAGCAACGCGGCGCCGGCCTGAAGCCGGCTCTGGGCCTCCCGCAGGCGCCGCAGCGAATCGTCTATCGCGCGCTTGCGCTTGTCCTCCGGCAGTTGCTCGAAGGCCGTCAACATCTGCTTGAAGCCCGTGGGCATCGTCATCTCGACAAATTCGGTCTTCTCCTCCTCGGTCATCTTTCCAAACCAGTCCCACGCCGCCCGCTCGAAACGCGCCCGCCGCCGCTCCTCCAAAGGCAAGGCATTGAGTTTGTCCGCCAGCCCCCGAATCGCCTTCGCCCGCTGGTCCGGCGGCAGCTTGCTCAAATCCACCGATTCCACATACGCCTTCACCTTCTCGGCGGTCATCCGCGTGTTCCGCGCCAGGGTATAGCCCACCGTGGCGACGACCCAGACCAGCAGGATCGCCAGCAGGGATAAGACCACCGGCCGCCATCGTGGAATGACCATGCCACAAATTTATGCAACGTTCCTCTTATGACAAGATTTTGCTCGCCCCTCGGACGCAAACCCGGAAAATCTTGAACCGATGAAACACCGCCGCCGAGCTTATCTTCTCGCCGGCGCGATGCTGATCCTGGCCGGCTGGGGCCTCTGGTCGTGGCAAACGCGGGAACCGGTTTACCAAGGCAAGCGACTGTCGCGTTGGCTGGCGATGCTCGACTCCGTTCCGCCGGGCGAGGAGGAAACGCCGCCGGAAAGGAGCCGTGCCGCGGTGTCCAACGCCCTCACCGCCATGGGGACCAACGCGCTGCCCAGGCTGCTGCAACTGGTCAGCCGGGCCCCGGGGGATTCCTGGCTCCGGATGGGAATTGATTGGGTCAACGGCAAGCAGGATTGGGTGAGAATCCCGTTGCGACGCCAGCCGCCCTGGCCCGAGCTGGCCGCCGAAGCCCTTCGCATCCTGGGCACCAATGCGGCCCCGGCCCTGCCCCGGTTGACGCTCCTGTATCATCAGGAGCCCACCTGCCCCTTGGTTGCCCCCTGTCTGGACGCCATGGGGCCTGTGGCTCTTGACTGTTTCATTCAAGGCCTGACCAATGCCAGCTCCTCGGTGCGAACCCTGTCCCTGTTCTCCCTGGCCGAGCTGGGTCCATCCGCCAGCCCGGCAGTCCCCGCCGTCGAGGCAATCACCCGCGAACCCGGCCCCGCGTCCGGCCTTGCCCTCGAGGTCCTGGCCCGAATTGATCCCGAGCCGACCCGGCTCGTTCCTTTGCTGCGCGAGCGGCTGACCGACTCCAACCAATGCATGCAGGCTGCCGCGGCGCTGGCGTTGCTGGGGTCCAACGGCCTCCCCGTCCTGGTTCATGGCCTGACCAACGCGCAACGCCAGGCCCGCATTGCCATCCTCGCGGCTCTGGATGACACGTTTCAACAAGCGGTCCGCTCGCCGCCCGACCCGCCTGAGGCGTCGGGCTTCCGCCGCCTGACCTGCCTTTACAACCTGCGCGCGGGGCTGATGGCATCGGTCATTTATCAATCCAAGGAAAGCTGCCGCGCCGTCCCCTCCCTCGCCCGACTGATCCCGCGTTTGAGCCCCTCCGACCAACTGTTGGTCCTGACCAATCTTGCAGGCTATGGCGTCGAGGGCTTGCCCGGCCTCGCCTTCGCCGCCCGGGAAACCGAAGGTCCGGTGCGCCATACAGCGGAAACCCTCATTGCCCAACTCCCGTTTGAATCCCGCCAGGGCGCCATCCTCCGCGGCCCGACCGACCGCCGGCGCATCGCCCTGGTCTTTACGGGCCACGAATATGCGGAGGGCGGCCCCGCAATCCTGGACGCCCTCGAAAAACATCAGGCGCGCGCTTCGTTTTTTCTCACCGGCGATTTTCTCAGCCACTCCAACCACGCCGCCCTGGTCCAACGCCTCATCAAGGCCGGCCACTTTCTCGGGCCCCATTCCGATAAACATCTGCTCTATTGCTCCTGGGACCATCCCCCAAACCTCCTGGTGACCCGCCCTCAATTCCTCGCCGACCTCCAAGAAAACCAGGCCAAAATCCAGCTCCACTACTTCAAGTCTGATGAAGCCGCGGGCTTGTTTGCGCGCCGCTACGGGGCGCCGCCTTCTCCTGCCACCACCGAAAGCGACGCGCCCCAACCCATCCCCCCGCTGCCGGCCGGCCCCCAGGCGGCCCGCTTCTTTCTCCCGCCGTTCGAGCATTACAACGAGGAAATCGCCCTCTGGACCCGGGAACTGGGAATGACGCTGATCAACTTCACTCCGGGCACCCGCTCCAACGCCGATTACACCGGCGAGGCTGACCGCAATTTCGTGCCGTCGTCTGTCATCTACGACAGCATCCTCGCCCGGGAACGCCAGGACCCCAACGGTCTGAATGGATTCATTTTGCTGCTCCACCTCGGGGCCGGCCCCGGCCGGCAGGACAAGTTCCACACGCGGTTTGGCGGCCTGCTGGACGTCCTGGCAGCCAAAGGTTACGAGTTCGTTCGGGTGGACGAATTGCTCGATTCGGACCACACTGGCGGCTCGATGGCCGCACAAACCAAATGAAACCTGTGAAAACTCAAATAACCCTCGGCGCTTGCTTGCGCCTGTTTTGCCTTGGCTTGGTCTCCGGACTGCTTGCCGCGTCGGCGGCCGCCGCCGACATCTTCATTCGCGCCAATCAGCTCGGATACCATGTCAATGAGGCCAAAGTCGCGCTGGCCTTTTCACACGAGCCGCTGCCTGCGGAGTTCCGCCTGGTGGCCGAACGGAACGAAGGTCTGGTTTTCCATCTGGGCAAACCCCGGCCAATCCAGGACGCGACCTGGGGCCTATTCGAGCACCACGCCGAGCTGGATTTCTCGGCCGTGCGCACGCCGGGACGCTACGTCTTGAAGCTGGGAAACGCCCGCTCGCTGGCGATTCACATCGGCACCAGCCCTTATCTTGAGCTGCCCGCGCAACTGCTCGAGTTCATGCGGCAGCAGCGCTGCGGCTACAATCCCTGGCTCGAGGCGGTCTGTCACCCCTACGACGGCCGCACGGCGTTTGGGCCGCTCACCAACGGCACGTATCTCGATGCCCGGGGCGGCTGGCACGACGCCGCCGACCTGTTGAAGTATCTGTTAACCTCGGGAAACGCCACCGCGCAGATGTTGCTGGCCTACGAACTGGGCCCCAAACCGCGCGTGGCCAAGGGGGCGCGCCGGGGACCGCCTCATACCGATGACCAGGTCAACGACCTGGGCCAGGCCGGCACCAACGGAATTCCCGACCTCCTGGACGAAGCACGGTGGGGTCTGGAGTGGATGTTGAAGCTCCACCCCGCCCCCAACCAGCTTTACCACCAGGTGGCCGACGACCGCGATCACATCGGCCGCCGCCTCCCGCAGCATGAAATCGTGGATTACGGCTGGGGCCAGGGCAGCTATCGCGTGGTTTATTTTGCCGACGGAAAACCCCAGGGTCTCCAACAATATCAGAGCGATTCGACAGGCCTCGCCAACCTGGCTGGCCGCTATGCCGCCGCCATGGCCCTCGCTTACCAAATCTGGAAGGACGACCCCCGCCACCGCCCTTTCGCCGAACGGTGTCTCCAGGCGGGGAGGGAGGTTTACGAACTGGGCCGCGCCAAGGAGGGCGTGCAGCAGGGCAATTCTTACAGAGCCCCCTATCGCTACGAAGAAACCACCTGGGCCGACGACATGGAATGGGGCGCCGCCGAGCTCTACCGCGCCACCCGAGAAAAACGTTATCTTGCCGAAGCCAAACACTACGCCCGGCTCGCGGGGGCCGAAGGCTGGATGGGACAGGAGCAGACCAAACATTACCAATACTACCCGTTTATGAATATCGGCCATTTCCGCCTGTACGACCTCGTGGACCACCGGTTCAAAGCCCTCCTGGCCGGCTATTATCGGGAAGGGATCGAGAAGTGCCTCGAGGCCGGGCGGAAAAACCCTTACCGGGTGGGCGTGCCCTTCATCTGGTGCTCGAACAATCTCACCGTCGCCCTCGCCACCCAGTGCCTCCTCTACGAACTGATGACGGGGGACAAGCGCTACCGGGATTTTGCCGACCGGCAACGGGACTGGCTTCTGGGCCGCAACCCCTGGGGCTACACCATGTTCACGGGAATTGGAACCGTCTCCCCCAAAAGCCCGCATCTGATGACCATGGAAATCACCGGCCGCCCCATTCGCGGCGGCTTGGTGGACGGGCCGGTTTACGAGCGCATTTTCAAGTCCCTCCGCGGCGTCAGCATCACCGAACCCGACCCGCTGGCCGCCTTCCAAGGACCCGCGGTTTACCATGACGACGTCCAGGATTATTCGAGCAATGAGCCCACCATGGATGGCACCGCCTCGGCCATTCTCCTTGGCGTCCTCTGCGCCAACGCGCGCTGATTCGGAGCGGGCTTTTTCCGGCAACGGATGATCGAACTCTGGCACCTGCCGCTCCTGTTTGCGACGGCTTTCGCCGCGGGCTTTGTGGACTCCATTGCCGGGGGCGGCGGCTTGATCACCCTGCCCGTGCTGATGAGCTTCGGGTTGCCGCCCCAGGAGGCTTTGGGCACCAACAAGCTTCAGGCCACATTCGGCTCCGGCAGCGCCGCCTGGCACTACGCGGCGGCGGGAACCGTGGATTGGCGCGACTGCGCCCGGGGGTTCCTCCTGTCGCTGGCCGGCGCCGCGGCGGGCGCGTTGGCGGTGCAGCAAATGGACCCGGCCTTTCTCAGGCGCGTGATTCCCCTGCTGCTCATCGGCGTGGCCGTCTATTTCCTGGTCCGGCCGCAACTGGGCGAGACCGACCGTCATTCCCGCATGCCTCGCGGGCTCTTCGATTGGCTCTTTGGCCTGGGCATCGGCTTCTACGACGGCTTTTTCGGGCCGGGCACGGGGACGTTCTGGACGATGGCGTTCGTGCTCGGCCTCGGGTTCAACCTGACCCGCGCAACGGGCTATACAAAATTCATGAACTTCGCCAGCAACCTCAGTTCGTTGGCCCTGTTCCTGGCGGGCGGCAAAGTGCTGTTCGTCGCGGGTCTGACCATGGGTGTGGGACAGCTCTTGGGCGCCCGGGCTGGAGCGCGCATGGTCATCCGCAAAGGCACCCGGTTTATCCGCCCCATCTTTGTTTCGGTCGTGTTGCTCCTGACGCTCAAGCTGCTTTACGACGGCTTCCGCGCCCCCGCGCCCTGATTCCCACCCGGCGCGGACCCCTCTGGCCGCCCTCCGTCCCGCGGATTGAGCCTGCTCCGGGATTGCATTTCACCCCCGAACCGGAGATGTTAGGCGCCTTAAATGCTGCACCAAAACAGAACGCTCTCGAGTGTCGCCGCCGGCCTGACGGGCCTGTGGCTCGCCACCACCCACGCCCTGGCGTGGGACTACGCCGTCCACCGCGTTGTCAACCAACTGGCGCTTGCCTCCCTCCCCACCAATTTCCCGGCGTTCGTCCGCACGCCCGCCGCAGGCGAGCGGATCGCCTTCCTCTCCGGCGAGCCCGACCGCTGGCGCAACACCCCCGACCTGCCTCTCAAACATCTTAACAACCCCGACCATTACCTCGACGTCGAGGAGCTGGAACTTTACGGGCTGAAGCCGGAGTCCCTGCCGGTGTTTCGCTACGATTTCGTGGCCCACCTGGCGATCACGCGAAAGGCCAGCCCCGAGCGGTTCCCCGCGCCCGATGCCAGCCAGGACGCCGACCACACCCGCCAACTGGTCGGCATGCTGCCTTGGGGCCTCACCGAGTACTACGGGAAGCTCAAGTCCGCCTTTTCCTATCTCAAGGCCTTCGAGGAAGACGGCGGGACGCCGGAGGAAATCGCCAACGCCCAGGCCAACATCATCTACATCATGGGCGTCATGGGCCACCTCGCAGGCGATGCCAGCCAGCCGCTGCACACGACCCGCCATCACCATGGCTGGGTGGGTGACAATCCCAACGGCTATTCCACCAGCCGCGGCATCCACGCCTGGATTGACGCCGGCTATTTCGAAAAAACCGGCGGCCCCGACCTCCCCCGCCTCCGCTCCGCGCTCCGCCCCGCCCAACTCGCCACTCTGAACGGACGCACCGCCCGGCCCGAGGAAATCTTCCACGCCTGCATGGCGTTCCTGTTGGAACAGCACCGGCAGGTCGAGCCGTTGTATCAAATGGAAAAAGCCGGAGCGTTCTCCGGGGTCGGGCCCAAGGGGCTCGAAGGCAGGGCCTTTTTGGAGAACCAACTGCTCAAATCCGCCCAATTCCTGGGCGATCTTTGGTTCTCCGCCTGGCAGCAGGCGCCGCCGGATAAATTCCTCAAGGGCGAGCTGGCCAAACGCAAAGCCAGGCCGCAGCAGGCGCAAACCCCTTTGCCCAATTCCGGCTCTCAGCAACAACCATCCGCCTCCCGGAGCGTGGACATGAGTGTCAGCCCCGGCCCCACTGCGCGTTCGAGGGCAGACACCGGCTCGCAACCGGTCGGAATCCCGGACCCATTTCCGTCCCCCGTCGCTCACACCGCGGAGGCCTTCACACCAACGCCCTAACCCTTCAGCGCCCGGCCTGCCTCCCACTCCCTCCTGCCCCTTATGGAATACGAAGCGGTCATCGGTCTCGAAACGCACGTCCAGCTTAAAACGCGCTCGAAGATGTGGTGCGGCTGCCCCAACCAATTCGGCGCGCCGCCCAACACCAACGTTTGCCCCGTGTGCCTGGGCCTCCCCGGGGTGCTGCCCGTTGCCAACGAAGAAGCCCTTCGCCTCACCGCCCTCACCGGCATGCTCCTAAACTGCACCATCGCCCCCCGCGCCAAGTTCGACCGCAAAAACTATTTCTATCCCGACATGCCCAAGAATTACCAGGTCACGCAATATGACCTGCCTTCCACCTCCGGCGGTTACGTGGACTTCGAATTTCAAGGGCGCATCGCCCGCGTCCGCCTCACCCGCGCTCACCTCGAGGAGGACGTCGGCAAAAGCTTCCACTTCGAACGCAGCAGCGGGGTGGACTTCAACCGCGCCGGCGTTCCCCTGCTCGAAATCGTTTCCGAGCCGGACATCACCAGCGCCGACATGGCCTACGAATACCTCAACGCCCTCAAGGACATCCTCGTTTACGGCGGGGTCAGCGATTGCGACATGGAGAAAGGCATGGTCCGCTGCGACGTCAACGTCAGTGTCCGGCCCAAGGGCTCCTCCCAGCTCGGCGCCAAAATCGAAATCAAAAACATGAACAGCTTCAGTGGCGTCCGCCGCGCCCTCGAATACGAAATCCCCCGCCAGATCGAAGTCCTCCGCGCCGGCGGACGGCTCCACCAATCCACCCGCCGCTGGGACGACCTCGCCGGCGTCACCGAGGAAATGCGCTCCAAGGAACACGCCCATGATTACCGCTACTTCCCCGAGCCCGACCTCATGCCCTTCGAGCCCTCCCAAGCCTGGCTGGCCGAGGTCGCCTCGCGCGTCGTCGAGCTGCCCCTCGCCCGCAAACAGCGCTTCATGCGCGACTATCAACTGCCCCCGGCCGACGCCCAGACTTTTGTCTGGGACGTCCCCCTTGGCAACTACTTCGAATCCGTCGCCCGCCACGCCAGGAATCCCAAAGCGGTCGCCAACTGGGTCATCAACAACCTCCGCGCCAAACTGGCCGAAACTCAAACCGGCCTCCCCGACCTCAAGTTCCCCCCCACTGCCATCCTCGAGCTCATTGAACTCGTGGACTCCGGCAAAATCAGCACCAAAATCGCCCAGGAGGTCTTCGCCGAAATGTTCGCCTCCGGCGATTCCCCCGCCGCCATCGTGGACAGGAAGGGCCTCGCCCAAGTCAGCGACACCGCCGCCATTGAAGCCTTCTGCGACCAGGCCATCGCCGCCAACCCCGGCCCCGTCGCCGACTACAAGGCCGGCAAAGCCGCCGCTCTCAACTTCCTCAAGGGCCAGGTCATGAAACTCAGCAAAGGCAAGGCCAACCCCGCCCTCGCCGGCCAAATCCTCGAACGCAAATTAAAGCCTTAGCTGGCGTTCCCCACCCGCCAATCGCTCCTTGAGGACTTTTTGTCCCTCTTTTTTGCTTTTGGCTCATGCTCTACCGCTCTTTCTGATCCGCGCCATCCGCGCCATCTGTCGTCATATCCACTGCACGGCAACGGCCGCGATTTGAGGCGCGGCCCGGGCCCGCCCGGTTCTGCGTCAGGCCTCCTGGTCTGCGGGCCTGTCCCCCGGTGTTGAAACTCCGGGCCGTTCTCGCTTGTCCCTCCGGCACAGGGAGGGGCGCTTCAGAACCCCGAACGGGGTTCCAAACAGCAGCCCGGCGTGAGGCCCTCAGACCGCCACGCCGGGTCCCACGCCCCCCTAACTCCAACCCTTCCGCCCGCGGAGGGAGTTGGGACTGGCTGCCCCCAAACAAGAACTGTCTTGTGAGCTGCTCGGAACGTGGTACCCTTTAGCCGATGACCACTTTGACGGCAGTCATTTATCCCGATCCCGATGGCGATTGGCTGGTGGCTCAAAATCCCGAGACGGGGACCACCACGCAAGGCAAGTCGGTCGAGGAAGCATTGGCCAATCTCAAGGAGGCCACCGAGCTGTATCTTTCGGAGTTTCCCCTCCCACGGTGTAAACCGGCCTTGCTGAGGACTTTCGAAGTCGAAGTTGCCCATGGCTAAACTGCCGCTGGTTTCCGGGGAAGCGGCGTGCCGGGCGCTCCAGCGGCTGGGCTTCGTCTTTCTGCGACAGCGCGGCAGCCACGCCATTCTGCGGCGCGGCGAACGCGGTTGCGTGGTGCCGATGCACCGGGAAATCAGCCCGGGCACGTCGCGCGGCGTGCTCAAGTAGGCGGGCGTGGACGAGGCCGAATTCCGAGCCGCGCTGTAGTCAAGGGCCGGAAGCCAACGCGGTGCGGAATCAAGGCATCTGCGAATTGCACGACCTGTCGTGATTCCAGTTTGCTTGTCCCCGGCCGGGAACAACCACGTTTCCTATTAAGCCGGGGTTGGACCGTCCTGGCCCTTTGGCGTTTTGCGCGGCCAAGGCTTTGGCCGCGACCGGTGTGTCGCGGGTCTCGGCTTTGAGCACCGCAATGTAGCGTCCCGGAATGACTTGCGCCGGGAGCGTCCCGCTGAAGCCCAGCATGGCCACGGCCAGCCAGGCCAGCGGGGAATGTATCCACTTGCTATGGGTTGTTTTCATTGTTCTTGCCTTTGTTCGCTTGTAACAGCCGTTCCATTTCCTCTACGCGATTTTTCGCGGCCGAATGCCTCATCGTGGCTGAAGCTTTTCGAACCCTGGATGGCGCGGAGGGACACGGATGGAATGGAAAGTCCGAACGCCGACACTGGAGGGGGGGGTAAGCCGGGGATGGCAGCCGAGGGGGAGGCGGACGGAGCAATGGCCCGCGAACTGACGTTTGCGGCTATGACAGCGGACGGCGCTCTGCCGGGCCGGCCACCCGTGGGCGGACGTCCCGACGAGACGCCACCACCACCCGCCGGTCTCCCCTCAGGCGAATCCTTCCGCCATCAGGTTAAGGGTCAGGAAGCGCACAGGCCGGCCGGCGCCTTGGCGCGTGAACGCCGGTCGCGCATCGGGGGTCATGATTAGCAATCCATGTTTATGATAAGCGCCGGCAAAAGCCACCGGGTTGGTCGGGTCAAAGTCGCGGGCCGACCATTTACATTCGATGGCCAGGGGCGTCCCACCGGGCGGCGTCCGGATGAAATCCACCTCGTGGCCCAGTTTGTCCCGCCAATAACGCAGCGTCCGCGTCTGCAGATGCGCCGTGAGTTCGTTGAGGACATAGTGTTTCCAGAGCCGCCCGAGGTCCTCCGGCCGCAGTTCCGTCCAACCCCGGAAGGCGCAGACAAATCCCATGTCGAACCCCGGGACCTTGGGCGCGGCGATGATTTCACGGCTCGACGGTGAGGGCAACCAGGAACGGAGAGGCCCGCGCCGAGGCAGAAGCCGCAAAGTCCAGGGTCTCGATCAGGCGGTCCGGCTGCGAATTGGTCCAGACCGTGTGATAGAGTTGCAGGGTGAGACCAGGAGGACGATTGGTTTGCCAGGCGGGAACCGGTGCGTCGGGTTCCGGCGCCTCCAACAGCCAGGCGGAGACGTCTTTGCCGTAGATGATCGGGATGCGTTCCCGCCGGCCATCGGCAAAACGGACTGCATACTCGCCAACCTGCGTGCCGGGCAGGTCACGCCGGTCCGCAGCGTGCAGGAAGTGCAGCCGCCGGCCCTGCCGGGCCAGCGGGATGCTGCCCGCGAAGGGAATTTGCCGGTAAGCGTTTGTCGTCCGAAGTTGAATCAAGCCCCGCACATCGAAGGAGACTCCATCCAAGGGAACGATGCCGGTCGGCAGCGCACCCAGGTCGGCCCGGTAAAGTTCATTCGGCGCCCAAAAGTCCTCAAAGCCGGCGTTGTACCATGCAGACAGATCAACCAGTTCCGAAGGCGCCTGCGGGTCGCGCCGGGGAACTCGCATGAAACCCAGCCAGTCGGCCTGCGCTTCCGCATAGCGTTTGTGGCGGCAGAGGAAATCGTAGCGGCTGTAGCGCGCCGGCCAGAAAGCCGGCGCTTCCCCGGTTGGGGCGGCCTCGATTTCGACCGCCCGCGCGTGTGCGTCAAGCGTCTCGGCCAGACGCCCGGCGCGTTCCAACAGCTCGGCCCGGTGCGACCAACAGGCGGCCGTGGCCATTGCTCCCGGAAGCGACCGGCCTGCTTCCTCCATCAAGGCGAGGGCGCCCTCGGGGTCGCCCAACAGCGAGCGGTAACGGGCTTGTCGCACGCAAGCGTCGTACCGGCCAGGGGAAAGCGCCGCAATGCGTCCGATTTGCCAGTCCAGTTGCGCCCACTGTTTTGCAGAGAGGACGCCCCCGCCAGCCAGCAGGTGGTCTGCCCAGGCGCAATAAACGTCGGCGTTCAGGGGGGCCAGCTTCAGGGCCTCGCGGAGATTCTTTAGCGCCATAGGCAGGTCGGGTTTGGCTTTGAACTTGGCCACCAGTTGCGCCACGAATTCGTCCCGGTTCGGAGACGCGGACGGCGCAACGGGCCGGGAAGCCCGGTCGGCGCAGAACCACCTGGCCCACCCCGCATACGGATCGCTCTCGGGCAGCTCGTTGAGCCGGCGTCTTAACGCGAAACACCTGCCCACTGACACGCCTTCCCAACCGCCATGCGTGTCCATCCGTTCGCCCGCGATGGCTTCTGCCAGGTCCGGCAACCACGCGGGCGCCGGCGGTTCGGCCCGAACCACCTCCCAAATCCGGGCAGTGCGATCAAACGAGGCCGTCAGGATGCGGGTGCCGCCGGGGCTGAAGTGCGCGGAACTGACCCGTTCACCGTGGCGGAAGGGGGCGCTGACGGGCAACGCGGTCGAGACATCCCAGAGCCGGGCCGTGCCGTCGTGTGAAGCAGTGAGCACGCGCCGGCCATCCGCACTGAACTCCGCCGCCACCACCCGCGCGGCGTGGACCAGAGGATCGGAAACCGGCTGCCCCGTCTCTGCGTCCCAAACCCGCGCCGTCCGGTCCTCGGAGGCCGTCACAATCCAACGGCCATCAGGGCTGAACGCGGCGGAGCGAATCTCCGCAAGATGACGAATCGGCGTCCCCACCATCCGGCCACCGGCCACTTCCCATACGCGCACCGTCTGGTCAGCACAAATCGTCAGCGCCCGCCGCCCGTCCGGCTGGGCGGGCTGGCTCCGCCAACCCGCCCAGGAGCCCCCCTGACCCAAGAGAATGCTGGAAAAACGAAATGACAAACCCCTGGTGTCATTCTACCGTGAGGCAACGTATCAGCATTTGCCCCGACCTTATGGTGTCATTTTGCCATGAGGCAACAGGCGCGTCCCTCTCCGTTTTCTGCCGGCCCCCACCCAATGGAACTTCAAACCTGGACCCTGCGCCCGCCTCAAAGGCCCAACCGCCTCACTTCCCAAAAAGCATCGCAATTCCATTAACCAATTGACGCCGCATGACGTCCTTCCCTTACAGTGTCAAAATGCGGAGACTTAAAGTGATATGCGGCTTGTGGCTTTTTGCGCTGGGCCTGGTGATTCTCGGCCCGGGATGTGCGCGCCACACAATTCATCCGGCCTCGACGCAACCCGTTGGGCGGCTGGCGGAAAACGTGTACCAGACGCCCACCGGCCAGCTTCTGACCCCGGCCGGCATGCAGGTCGAGTTGCCCGGCATGCGGCCGCAGTCGCTGGCTCTGTCCCCCGACGGCAGCCTCCTGGCCACCGCCGGCAAAAACCACACGCTGGTCCTGATTGACCCCGACTCGGGTTCAATCCTCCAGACCATCGCCCTTTCCACTTCAAGAACCAACGCCCTGCCCGACAGCGATTCCCCGACCGCCGGCGCTGGCGCCGAGACCCTGACCGCCCAGATGAGTTTCGCCGGCCTGGTGTTCTCGCCCGATGGCCGGCGCCTCTATCTGTCGAACACCAGCGGAAACGTCTGGATGTTCCCGCTGGATGAGCGGCGCCGCGCCGGCCAGCCGCGCGTTTTGCCCGTCCCCGACGCGAGAGTCCCCCGGCAAAACCACGAGTTGCCCACCGGTCTGGCCCTCTCGCCCGACGGCCGCCGCTTGTATGTCGCCGGCAATCTGGGCAACCGCCTCCATGAGCTGGACGCCGCAACGGGCAAATGCCTGCGCTCGTGGGACACCGGTGTCGCCCCCTCCGATGTCCTCCTGGCCGGAAACAAGGTTTATGTGAGCAACCGGGGCGGACGCCGCCCCGCCGCGGGCGACCTCACGGCGCCGGCCGGCAAAGGCACGGCGGTCCGCGTGGACCCCGTGCGCCACATCGCCACGGAAGGCTCGCTGACGGTGATTGACCTCGAGTCAGGCCTCGTCAAGGGCGAAATCCCCGTGGGCCTGCATGCGTCGGCGCTGGCGCTCTCACCCGACGGCCGGTTTCTCGTCGCCGCCAACACCGGCAGCGATACGCTGAGTGTCATCGAAACCCGCACCGACCGGGTGGTGGAGAAAATCTGGACGCGCCAAACGCCCGCCGACCTTTTCGGAGCCCAGCCCGCCGCTCTGGGTTTCGACCCGTCCGGACACCGGCTCTACGTCTGCAACGGCACCCAAAACGCCGTGGCGGTCGTTGAATTCACGCCCTCCCAAAATGCCTCGAAGGTTATTGGCTTGATCCCGGCCGGCTGGTTCCCCGCCGCCCTTCAATTCGACGCCCGGCGGCGGCGTCTCTGCGTCGCCAACATGCGCGGCATCGGCTCGGCCAAACGCTTCGCTCCCGGCGAACCCGCCAAACTCAACACCAAGGACTTTTTCGGCACGCTCTCGCTCATTCCCGTCCCCACCCGGCGCCAGCTCGCCGTGCAAACCCAAACCGCCCTGCGCAACATCCGTTACCCAAGGCTCGCCGAAGCGCTGCTCCCCCCGCGCCCGAACCAGCCCCCGCGCCCCGTTCCCGAGCGCGCAGGCGAGCCCAGCGTGTTCCAACACGTCATCTACATCATCAAGGAAAACCGCACCTACGACCAGATTCTCGGCGACATGCCCGAAGGCAACGGTGACGCCAGCCTCTGCATCTTCGGCGAACAATTCACGCCCAACCAGCACCGGATCGCCCGGGAGTTTGTCCTGCTGGACAACACCTACTGCGCCGGGGTCCAGAGCGCCGACGGCCACCAGTGGACCGACAGCGCCATTGCCAACGAATACATGGAACGTCAAATCACCTCCGACACTCCCCGCAGTTATCCCGGCGGCAAAAGCGAGGATGGCGCCGATGCGCTGGCCTGGGCCTCGTCCGGTTTCCTGTGGGATAACGCGCTGGCGCACGGCAAAAGCTTTCGCAATTACGGCGAATGGATGCTTTCCGAGGCCGGCTGGAAAGACCCCAAACGCAAGGAGCGTGTCACCTGGAGCGATTTCTGGCGCGAGCACCAAACCGGCGAAGGCCGCGTTCAGCTTCGCAGCCGCCCCGCCATCGCCTCCCTCCGTCCCCATAGCAACACCAACACCGTCGGCTGGGACCTCAAGGTCCCCGACGTCCTGCGCGCCGCCGAGTTCATCCGCGAACTCCGCGAGTTTGAAACCCGGGGCGCCTTTCCCAACCTGGTGATGCTTTTCCTGCCCAACGACCACAGTGGCGGCACCCGCGGTCAATACCCCACCCCCGGCGCCCAGGTCGCCGACAATGACCTCGCCCTGGGCCAGGTGGTCGAGGCCGTCTCTCGCAGCCGCTTCTGGCCGGAAACCTGCCTTTTTGTAATCGAAGACGATCCCCAGGCCGGCTGGGACCACGTGAGCGGCTACCGCACCACTTGCTTCGTCGTCAGCCCTTACACCAAACGCCGCCAAACCATCTCCACCCAATACAATCAAACCAGCCTCATCCGCACCATCGAACTGATCCTCGGCCTGCCGCCGATGAACCAGCTCGACGCCACGGCCACCCCCATGACCGATTGTTTTACCGATCAGCCCGACTTCACCCCCTACACTGCCGTCCCCAACCGCGTCCCCCTCGACCAGCTCAATCCCGAACCGAAGAACGTCTCCCATCCCGTCCTGCGGCACGACGCGATCGTTTCGAGCCGGCTTCCCCTCGACGAGGTGGACCGCTGCCCCGAAGACCTCTTCAACCGCATTCTGTGGCGCGCCATGAAAGGTCCGGACACCCCCTACCCCGATTGGGCGGTCAAACTCCTAGAGGACGACGACGAGTAGCCGTTCTCCCGGCTCGCTTTGACTCCCCGGCAGCCGGGGCGTAAGGTGCGGGGCATGAAAAGCGCAACCGCGGCGGTTCTGGTGTTTCTCGGCGGCTTCATCATCATGGTCCTCGAGATCGTCGGCGCGCGGTTCCTGGCGAAGGATTTCGGCAGTTCCTTCCATGTTTGGGTCAGCCAGATCGGCGTCGTGCTCATCGCCCTGGCGGCGGGCTATTACCTCGGCGGCGCTTTGGCGGACCGCTGGCAACGGCCGGGGTTGCTCGTGCTCTTGCTCGCCCCCGCGGGGGTTCTGCTGCTGGTCATTCCCGAAACCGCCGGCTGGCTGCTCGAGGCCATCATCTCGCGCCACCCGCCAGACCAGCCCGTGCCGCCCCTCTGGCAGAAACTCGACCCGGTGTTTGGCAGCGCCCTGGTCTTCCTCATGCCCTGTGTCGTGCTGGCGATGCTCTCGCCTTACATGATCCGGCTGGCAACCCGCGACCTCGCCCAGTTGGGGCGTTCCAGCGGAATGATCATCGCCATCAGCACCCTGGGCAGCATCGCCGGCGTGTTCGTTTCCGGCTTCATTCTGATTGACCACCTGCGGCTCTCGGCCATCTTCCGGCTCATGGGGGCGCTGACCATCGGTTTGGGCTGTCTCTGCCTTTTCCTCGACCGTTCGAGACCCTGTGCCGCACCAGCCACCAGCAGTCCTCGCGGAGCTTGATTTGTTATGCGCCCTCTCGCCTTGTCCACCCCCGCCCCACGCCTCCCTCGCCGCCGCCTTCCCTCAAAGGCCGAACGAATGCTGGCCCGAAGCGCACCCCTGCTGCTGGCGCCCTGGCTCATGGGGGCGCCGCTGGGAGCTGCCACGCTTTACGAAGTCACCTCCGCCTATCATCACATTCGCGTCGTGGACGCGGCCGGCATCCGCACGCTTTACTTCGATGACGCCCCGCAAACGCAGATGGCCGTCGCCAATCCGTTGCAGGGGCATTTTGAATACACCGAACTGTTTCATGCCGCCTGGCTTTGGAACCCGCGCATCACCAACGTGTTGATGATTGGCTTGGGCGGAGGCAGCGCCCAGCGCTCCTTCGAGCATTATTATCCCCACGTGCGCATTCAAACGGCGGAAATTGACCCGACCGTCGTGTCGGTTGCCCGGCGGTTCTTCGAGTTTCGCGAGTCGGACCGGCAACGAGTGACCGTAGCCGATGGGCGGATGCACCTCCGGCGGTCCCAGGCCGTTTACGACCTGGTCGTGCTGGACGCCTACGTGCGCAGCCGTTACGGCTCCTCCATCCCCCAGCATTTGGCCACCCGCGAGTTCTTCGAACTGGTCCGCGACCGCCTCACCACCAACGGCGTCCTGGCCTGCAACCTCATCGGCACCACCGCCGGCTTCCAGGCCAACCTCGTCGGCGCCGTTTACCGCACCCTCCAAAGTGTCTTTCCGCAGGTCTATCTCTTCCGCGCCCGGACCAGCCAGAATCTCGTCCTGATTGCCACCCGCTCGCCCGCTCGAACCGACATGGCCGAACTGCGGCGACGCGCCACGGTCCTGGTCCAGTCCCGCCAGGTGACGCTGCCCTCCTTCCGGCAGCACTTGGAATCGGTGGTGCTGGCTGCGCCGGCCAGCGTCGCCCGCAGTCCTGTGCTCACGGATGATTACGCTCCCGTCGAAGGCCTGGCCTCCCAGCCGTGAATCCCCTCAGGAGTCGGGGAGCGGGCAACGCAGATTCACGAAGACCGCCCCGGCAAGCCGCCACCCTGCGCGACCGGGCAGGGTTGTCTTGCCAAGACCGGGGCCGGAGGTCAGCCCTCAAAGCCAAGCCGCCGGCGGTGCTTCCAGAGTTCGTGCGGTTTGAAGATGCCGGCCGGGGTGATGAGACCGGTGATCAAGTCGGGAGGAGTCACGTCAAACCCCGGGTTATACGCCGGACTGCCCGGGTTGGCCACCCGGACATAAACGGCGCGCCCCGTTTTCAAGCCGGCCCTTCCCCGCTGAGGGCTTTTCCCGCGCGTGGCGCCCGCCCAGGCCGCCGGCACCCCCCAGGCCCCCAGCACCTCCGCCGGGTCACGCTCCTCGATGGGAATTTCCGAACCGGAGGTGAGATTCCAATCAAGGGTGGAGAGCGGTATGGCGACGTAAAAGGGAATTCGATGGCGGCGCGCGAGAACCGCCTTGGTGTAGGTGCCGATTTTGTTGGCCACCTCGCCCGTGCGGCCCAAGGTGCGGTCACTGCCCACAATCACGAGGTCAATCCGGCCGCGCTGCATGAGATGCCCCGCCGCGTTGTCGGCGATGACCTCGTGCGAGATGCCTTGTTGGGCAAGCTCCCAGGCGGTGAGCGTGGCGCCCTGGCAACGGGGGCGGGTTTCGTCGCAATACACATGAAACCGCTTGCCGGCCGCATGGGCGGCATAAAGCGGAGCGGTGGCACTGCCCACATCCACAAACGCGAGCCAGCCGGCGTTGCAGTGAGTCAGAACGTTCATCCCCGCCCGGATCAACCGCGCGCCCTGCCTTCCAATCGCCTCGCAGTGACGCACATCCTCGTTGGCAAAGTCCTCGGCGGCGGCCAGGGCCAGCCGCTGTTGTTCTTCAACCGTCTCTCCCGTTTCCATCGCGGCTCTCACACGCCGCATGGCGTTGACCGGGTCAACGGCCGTCGGGCGGGCCGCTTTCAAAGTTTGGATCACCTTCTCGACGTGGCCCGAGAATCGCCCAAGGTCACGGCCTCGAAACGCGCAGGCCCCCTGCGCCAGGCCATAGGCGGCCGCGGCGCCAATCGCACCGGCGCCGCGCACGGCCATGTCCCGAATGGCCGCCGCGGTTTCGTGGAAAGTGCGCGTGGATAGCACGGCGAACTCATGCGGCAGCAACCGCTGATCAATCATCCGCACCTGGTTGGCCGCGGCCTCGAACCACACGGTGCGGTAATGCGCGGCGCGGCCGTCGAGGATGACCTTCATTCCAAACGGTCAGGCAATTCGCACCTTCATCCTGCGAATACGGTCCTGGATCGGGCGGTAAAGCGGATGCTTTCGCAAGGGACGAAGGTCGGGGTCCCGGGCCAGCCATTTGAAATCGCGGTAGCCGAGGTTAATGGCCTGTTGGAGCGCCGCCGCCGCCCGGTCCAGCTCGGAACACAAGGCATAACTGCATGCCAGATTGTAAAACGCCATCGGGTTGTCCGGCTCCAATTCCACAAGACGCTGGTCCACCTTGAGGCTTTCGGCGTAACGACCGCGCTGGGCCAGACAATCTCCCAGAAGTTGCAGCGCTTCGATGAAGGCGGGATCGCGACGAACAATCCCCTCCAGGAAACTGATCTTCACATCCAGCTCACGCTTCTCCAACCGGCTCAGCGACTTGTTACGGGCACTACTCTTTCGCGGCATACGACGCCTGCCATTCTTTGCCATTGCCACCGCCGAGTCAAGCTCCCCGGGAACTTTGGTTGAGCCCAGCGCAGGGGCCCGCTATGTTCAGTCGCCGATGCCACTTCCGCCCAAGACCATGCGCGCGTTCAGGATGGCCACCGCCGCAACCCGGCGGTGTGCCGCGGCCTGTTCGCTGCCAGGCTGCCCGCCGGTCTTCCTCGCCCTCGTCCTGGTCCTTTTCCCGAGCGGTTGCGGCTCGCGCGGCAGGCACGCCGACCGCCCACCACCAATCGCCGGGACGAATGCCCGGCTTGAAAAAGACCCTGGACCGGCGCCCGGCGCGGCGCTGACGGAACAAGACACGGCCCTCATCCTTGCCCGGGTGGCCACTTGGTTTGCCAACGCCTTGCTCTTCAAACCCGTCCCGCAGGAACCGGCGGACCTGGCTTGGACGCTCGCGCCATTGATTGTCCAGGAGGCGAGTGGCGACAACCACCCCGTCTCGCCCTTCGGGTCAACGACGCCGCAAGCGCCCGGCCCCCGGACAAACCCTCCGCCTCCCAACGTCCATTTCGCGTCGGACGTGATTCAGATCCGCGGGCATTTTCACCCCCGCTTCACCTATTGGTGGCCCTCCCCCTCTGGCGGCCGCCCGCACCCCGACCGGTCCGCGATTCAAGGCGTTCGGATTACGCTCGACTCCAGCGGTGCGCCCGTGATCTGGGAGGTGCTGGCTGATCCCAGCGGCGCCGATGTCATCTTCGTGGCACGCAGCCTCGAGCAGGCCGCGGAAAAGGAGTTTGGGCGGCCGCTTCCCGGGCGGCGGTTCGCGATCGAAACCGCGCCGAGCAACTCCCCGAACACGGTTGTCGCGCGATTGATTGACGATGGGCCGGTGCCCATGGGGCCGATTCTGTATCTGTCAGCCGACGGCGGGACCATCCTGACTCTGATTTGCCGGTGCATGCCGGCTCAAGCCGCCAACCTCGTATGCACCTCCTATTACCAGCTTGTGGACCGTCCCCTCCCCCTGCTGCCGCCGCCGCCCATGTCCGATGCATTCGCATCGCAAAACAAAAGCGCCGCCGACTCGTGCAGGACTGGTTACGACGCCCCCTTGGAAATGCGACTCCGACTCCCGGCCCGTTTCTGAGCCGCGGCTCTGGTCTGGCTCGGGGCGCGCCGGCCGGCGCGGCGGGTCTCAAGGACCCGGGAGGGCACGGTAGAAACGGCTGGGGCGGTTCGTGGATTCGGAATCGGTAAACACCCATTGGCCATTGGCGGCGGCTACGTTGGTCTGCAGGGCCGTCCAATCCGTCAGATTCGTTGACCCCGCAACCACGTAGGAATGCCCCGCTGCTCCACTCACCCGGACCTGAGCCATGCCGTTGCTGGAGCTGACACTGAGGCCCGGCCAGTCGAGCGCCTTGCGCAGATTCAAACGTCCTCCACTCAGGCATAAACCCGCGAAGGCGGGCTTAAAATCCACGGCGCGGCGCAAGGCGGCAACGATTTCGACAGGGCTCGAGCCGGGGCTTTGTTGCCGCATCAACGCCAGCGCCCCGCTGACGTGCGCCGCGGCCATCGAGCTGCCATTCCGGCTCTCGTAGGCGCTGTCGCCCGAGCTGGCGGTCGAGTAAATCGCCATGCCCGGCGCGAACAAATCCACGCTCGCCGCGCCGTAGTTCGAGAACGCCCACCGGTCGTCCGTCCGCGTTGAAGCCGCCACCGCCACCAGGTTTTCCAAGGGCAGGCTGGCCGGATAGTACGGGGCCAAATCGTTATTCGCGGCGTTGTTGCCCGCTGCGGCGACGAGCAGCATCCCTTCGGCCTGGGCGCTCCACAGCGCATTGGACAACGACAGCGACAAGGCGGCGCCACCCCAGCTCAAGTTGATGAGGTGCGCGCCGTGGCTTCGGGCGAACTCCACACAACTGATGGCATCCGCCGTGTACCCGTTGCCTGACCCGTCGAGAAACTTGCAGGCCATCAAGCGGGCTCTCCAGGCCACGCCGGCCACGCCCCGCTGGTTGTTCGCCACCGCGGCAATGATCCCCGCCAGGTGCGTCCCATGCCCATTTTCGTCCCAGGGATCATGCTGGCCGCTGAGCGCATTGAAACCGGGCGTCCCGTCCAGCGGATTGCGCCACAGGTTTTCAACCAGGTCCTCGTGCGTGGCACGGATTCCACTGTCCACCACCGCCACAATGACCTCACTCGCCGCGGTAACGACATCCCACCCCTCCGGCGCATCCAAATCCGCGTCCGCCACCCCGCCGTTTTGACCGTAATTGTTCAAAGCCCATTGGGTGCCGTTCTGAAAGTAGGGATCATTGGGAAACAGCCCCGCAGCGCTCACCAGCCAGTCCGGCTCCGCCCAGGCAACGCCGGTCAGGGAGCGGACCTGCGCCACAGCCTCAGCCACTTTCTCCCCCTCCGCCAGCCGAACAATATGCAGGTTCCGCAGCCGGGGAAACACGTGTGTTACCGTTCGTCCGCGCAACCGCTGAAGGGCCTCCAGCTCCGGCAAAAATTGACCGCCAAGCGGCATGACCAGAATGCGCGAGGGATGGAAGTCCACACCCCGAGGCGCCGCTGGGGCGCCGGCGCCTGCCACCCCGGTCATGGCCACCGCCAGCATCCAGGCAAACCACCTCCAAGCAAGGCCACCGACGGCTTTCCGGTGTATTTGGAGGCAGCGCGTTTTCAAGTCTTTCGCCCAAACCATAACCGCGACCTTCCCCAAAAGCAAAACGGCAGGGCGGGAAGCGGGCTCATTTTCCATTGTCATTTATTCCTCAAATCCTTGACACCGTTCAAGAATGAGCGAAGGTTCGCACTTAGACCAACAGAAGACTTTATGAAAGCTCTGAGTATTACTGTACGCGGCCGGGTCTTTTCCCCTCCTTCTTTCAACACCCGCCCCCCCCACACTCCCGGCCCCCTGCTCCCCTGGTTGTTCCAGAGCTCTTTGCTCCTGGCGCTTCTGCTCTGGGCGGCGTTGCCCGCCCGGGCCGGCACGGAACCGCTGTCGCTGGTCGAAATCCCGGCCGGAAGTTCCTTCTTCTCGGCTTCAGTAACCAATACCTTTGACGGGATTGGGACCGGCGCGGTGGACGACTGGACCTTGGAGGCCGAGGGGGGCGACCGGCTGACGGCTCGAATTGAGGCCACCGTTGGCAACTCCCGCCCGCGCTTGCGCTTGCTCAATCCCTCGGGCCAGACCATCGCCACCGTGGATGGCGGCACCACCGGCGTTGCGGAATTCTACAATGTGCTCTTGCCGGTGCCGGGGGCCTACCGCGTGCGCGTTTATACCGACAACCAGGTCTCCGATTATCGGCTGCGCGTGGACGTTGGACGCGGGGCCGCCCTTGAGGCCGAACCCAACGATTCGACCAATACGGCCAATGTGGTGCCGCCGATCTTCCTCGCGGGCAGTTTCCGATTTCGGATTGGCGCCACCCTCCCCGGCACCGATTCCGCCGGGGACTTTTTTTCACTGGGGACACTGGACACAGGCAACACGCTGGCCGCCGAACTGGTCACAGGGCCTTACAGCACCCTGCAACCCGGAAATGCCGTGCTGGACTTGTTCCGTCTGGGCGAAGCCAACGCGGTGTTCACGGCCGGCACCAACTTCTCGTTCCTCATCCCGCAGCGGGGGGACTATGTGGTCCGGATCACCAGCAGTACCAACCGCGACCTTTTTGCCCGATATTTTCTTACTCTCACCCTGACGGATGATGTCCCCCCTTCGGTCCAAACCGCAAGCCTGCCGGCCGAGGGAACCTCGAGTTCGGACATCATCAACGCGTTCACGGTGACCTTTTCGGAACCCATGCTGCCGCCCACCGTCACCAACACGGCAAACTTCACCCTTCGTCAGCCGGGGCCCGACACGGAGTTTGGGACCGGCGACGACATCCTTTATCCCTTGGTCTCGCCCGCTTACAGCTCGGGCAACACCGCGACTTTTGCCTTGGTGGACGGGCCGATTCAGCCCGGTCCGACCCGCTTCAACATTGCCAGCACGGTAACGGATCGCGCCGGCAACCCCATCAATCCGGCTTTTGTCCGCAACTTCACGATCGAACGCCTGGGCCTGTTTCAATTTGAAAACCGGAGCAACGACACGGCTGGGGCGGCGACGGTGTTGAGTTTGAACGTGAGCAATGCGCCGGACGGGTCATTTTGGGTGGGGCCGTCGTATTCCGCGGGCAGCAATCCCTACTTTGTCCTGGCCGGCCTGTTCAACAACGATGCGGTGCCCGACCTGGCGGTGGCCAACTATGGCAGCGACAGTCTGAGCATCCTGCTGGGCAACGGGGACGGC